>NZ_RBKX01000001.1:318092-636184 GCF_003634615.1 Flavobacterium sp. 102
GCAATTACCGTTATAGCATTGGTAGTGTTTATGCTTCAAAAGACTTTGACAACAATGATTTGGGCATCAATTTTATGACACATTATCACGGTTTTTATATTAATTCAAACTATAGAACAGTTAATCCGAATAAAATATTCAATTCTTTTCAAGCCTTTCTTAACTCTTACACAGAATTTGACAACAGAACCGGAAGAATTCAAGCCGGAAACCTGAATTTATATTTTAATGCCTTCGACAAACAAAATGATTTTTATGGCTTTGGAATATACTCCAATCCTTTAAAAGTATACGATTTTTATGAGCCTAGATCTTTTGAAGAACAACGTTTTGTAGCTATTCCGAGAAACGTCAGGACTTACTTTTTATGGTCTACCAATTACAATCGAAAATTTGCCATTGATATTAATCCCTACCTAACTGTTTTTGATGAAAAAGACCGAAGGAATTATGGTGTTTCCATAAGTCCCAGATACCGTTTCAATGATCGTTTTTCCTTAATCTATGTTTTTAGCGCCAACAGGCAAAACAACAATGTTGGCTGGATTGATTTTGACACCGATGACAATACCATTTTCGCCAGAAGAAACAGAATTACGTATATCAATACCCTACAAGGTAAATATTCCATCAACAACAAGATGAACTTTAATTTAAATGTTCGCCATTATTGGTCGTATGTCACCAATCATGAAATCTTAACGCTAATGAATGACGGTAGCTATGTAAACAACGCGACTTATACTACCAATAAAAATTCAAACCTGAATTTATGGAATCTCGATCTTACCTATTCCTGGTGGTTTGCTCCCGGAAGTCAAGTGAGTATTTTATACCGAAACAACAGTTCTCTTTTCAGCAGAGAATTCAGTCGCCAATATGAAAGCAACCTCAACGATGTCCTCGACAGTGAAAACCTGAATCATGTTTTCTCTATTAGTATTCGCTATTTTATTGATTACAACTCGGTGAAAAATTCTCGCTTTTACAATTCGTTTACCAAACCCAAAACCAGAGAGCGCTTCTAAAAAACAAATTTTTAGCTTTATCTTTGTGGTTCAAAATTATACTCATGAACAAGAAAGTAATCCTGATGATTTTAGACGGTTGGGGAAAATCACCTGACCCCAAAGTATCCGCCATTGACAATGCCAATGTTCCGTTTATTAACGGCTTATATAAACAATACCCAAATGCTCAATTAAGAACTGACGGTCTAAACGTAGGTTTACCCGAAGGTCAAATGGGTAATTCCGAAGTCGGTCACATGAATCTTGGCGCCGGCCGAATCGTGTATCAGGATTTGGCCAAAATCAATTTGGCGGTAGAAAACAAAACTTTCAATAAAGAAAAATCCATCGCCGATGCTTTTCAATACGCTAAAGAATATGACAAAGCAGTGCATTTTCTCGGACTTGTTTCCGATGGCGGCGTACATTCTCACATCAATCATCTCAAAGGATTAGTGGATGCCGCTTATGATGGTGGACTTTCCAAAGTTTACATCCATGCTTTTACCGATGGTCGTGATGTTGATCCTAAATCAGGCGCGGGTTTTATCGCCGATATCGCCAATCATATTAAAGGCACATCGGTCAAACTGGCTACTGTAATTGGACGCTATTATGCCATGGATCGCGACAAACGTTGGGAACGTGTAAAGTTGGCTTATGATTTAATTGTAAACGGAAATGGTGCTCATTCCAAAAATGCTGTCAAAAGCATTCAGGAATACTATGCTAATAATGTGACCGATGAGTTTCTTCCGCCAATGGTAATGACCAATGAAAACGACGAACCGATTGCTACTATTAGAGAAGGCGATGTGGTTATTTTCTTCAACTTCCGAACAGATCGCGGCCGACAATTGACCGAAGTCCTTTCGCAAAAAGACCACCTCGATTTCAACATGCACAAAATGAATTTGTATTATGTTACAATGACCAATTATGATGATACTTTCAACAATATCTACAGAATTTTCGACAAAGACAATCTTAATGAAACTTTAGGCGAAGTATTAGAAAAACACCACAAAAAACAAATACGCATAGCCGAAACGGAGAAATATCCACACGTTACCTTTTTCTTTTCCGGTGGACGTGAAGAACCATTTGAAGGAGAAACCCGAATTTTAAGAAACTCTCCTAAAGTGGCCACTTATGATTTACAACCCGAAATGAGTGCTTTTGAATTAAAAGACGCTTTGGTTCCCGAATTGCAAAAAGGCGAAGTAGATTTCGTCTGTCTGAATTTTGCCAACGGCGATATGGTTGGACATACAGGTGTAATGGAAGCCGCCATCAAAGCTTGCGAAGCAGTAGATGTTTGCGTCAAAGAAGTAGTCGAAACGGCTTTAGCCAATGATTATACCACCATTATCATAGCCGATCACGGCAACTGCGAAACCATGATAAATCCTGATGGTTCACCAAACACCGCACACACGACAAATCCGGTGCCGATTATTATGGTTGATAAAGATCACATTAGAGTTCATGATGGTGTTTTGGGTGATTTGGCTCCGACTATTTTAGAACTCATGGGCATTCCAAAACCTGAGGTTATGACCGGAAAATCGCTTTTAGTTAGATTATAAAAAAGCCCTCGTTCGAGGGCTTTTTTATTTCAACAGTTCATAATAACTTCTTTCAATACTTTCCTGATGCGTTGGATGCGCAATTCGCACCATTTCGTTGAGTCTTTGTTTTAAAGTTTTGCCATACAAGTCAGCGATGCCGTTTTCGGTGATGATGTATTGCACGTGGGAACGGGTTGAGACAACACCGGCACCTTGCTTTAAATAAGGCACAATTCTGCTTTCGCCTCTTTTAGTTATGGATGGTAAGGCAATAATGGCTTTTCCACCTTCGCTTAAAGACGCGCCACGAATGAAATCCATTTGACCACCAACACCGGAATACATTTTAGCACCAATAGAATCGGCACAAACTTGTCCGGTAACATCTACTTCAATAGCAGAATTGATAGCTACCATTTTTGGATTTTTACGAATTCGAGCCGTATCGTTCACCATCGAAGATTCCTTCATTTCTATAAACGGATTGTCATTGACAAAGTCATACAAGCGCTTGGAACCAATTAAGAAAGTGGCTAAAACTCTGCCGCGCAAGGTGCCTTTATAATTACAATTAATAACATCGCTCTCAATCAAATCGATCACGCCATCGGAAAACATTTCGGTGTGCAAACCTAAATCTTTGTGGTTAGTCAATTTACTTAATGCCGCATTCGGAATCGAGCCGATACCCATTTGCAAAGTACTTCGATCTTCAATTAATGAAGCGACATACTCACCTATTTTTTCTTCTTCTTTGGAAAAAGGGGTTGGCGCGTGACCAAAAATCGGTTCGTTAACTTCTACCAAATAATCAATTTCAGACACATGAAGAATACCATCACCAAAAGTTCTCGGCATTTGCGGATTGACTTGGGCAATGACAATTTTGGCATTTTCAATCGCTGCCACAGTTGCTTCTACGGAAACCCCTAACGAACAATATCCGTGTTTATCGGGCAGCGAAACATGGATGAAAGCCACATCAATCAGCAATACCTTTTTGCGAAACAAATGCGGCAACTCACTCAAAAAAACCGGTGTGTAAGAACCGTTTCCGGCTGATAAAGTATGGCGAACATTGGCGCCAATAAAAAACGAATTCACATGAAAGCTATCTACCAACTCAGGGTTGGCATAAGGTGCCGGACCTTCTGTGTGCAAGTGACAAACCTCAACATTGCGAAGCTCTGAAGCTCTGTCGGCTAGTGCTTTGGTTAAAATGGTCGGTGTAGCAGCAGCCGCTTGAACGTAAACCCTATCGTTTGATTTTACTACTTTGACTGCTTCTGCAGCCGTAACATATTTGCTCATAACTTAAAATTTTGCTCAAAATTATATTGGAAACCTGTATAAAAATATGACATTTCTCATGAGACAACCATCAAATTATTATAAATAAAAGTTAAAATTTCATTTTCAATAGTATTACTATTATTTTTGCCTAAAATATTATCAACATGAACTCTATACTTTCTAACATAAAAATTCAAGTAAACGAAAAGATTTACGTGAAAGACCCGGAAACTTCAACCCTTGGAAAGAAAATTATCCAAGAAAGCATCGTCCTGATTGACGAGATTGGATTTGAAGTTTTCACCTTTAAAAAACTAGGCGAAAGAATTAATTCCAATGAGAGTTCAATTTATCGCTATTTTGAAAGCAAACACAAACTTTTAGTTTACTTGTCCTCTTGGTATTGGGGATGGATGGAATACCGATTGGTGTTTTCTACTTCTAACATAGTCGACCCGATGGAGAAACTCAAAAGAGCCATAACTATGGTTACCGAAAAAATTGAAGACGATTCAACCACGCTTCACATCAATGAATCGATTTTGAATAAAATCATCATTGCCGAATTTACCAAAACTTTTTTGACCAAAGAGGTGGATGAAGAAAACAGAGAAGGCTTCTTTTTAGTTTACAAAAGAGTGATTAACCGAATCATTGAAATTATTCAAGAAGTGAATCCGGAGTATGGTTATGCTAAAAGCCTCGCTTCTTCTATTGTAGAAGGTTCGCTCCACCAACACTTTTTAAAAGACCATTTGAAAACCATTACCAATTGTAACGAAAACAATTCACCAACTCAATTTTACATTGATTTGGCCCAAAAAACTTTAAGCAAATAACTATGGCACTAACTGCGTCTCAAAGATTAATCAACCTATTAAAACTAGACCGAAAAGACATTTCTCAGGTATTTTTTTACGCCATTTTCGCCGGATTAGTGAGTTTGTCTCTACCATTGGGCATCCAAGCGATTATCAACCTCATTCAATCGGGTAGAGTAAGTGTTTCTTGGATCGTTTTAGTATTTATCGTTATTGCCGGAGTGGCATTGGTAGGGATTTTATCCTTAATGCAGTTGCGTATCACAGAGAATTTGCAACAAAAAATATTTATCCGTTCTTCTTTTGAATTTGGTTTCCGTTTGCCTAGAATCAAAACCGATGCATTGCACAACCAATATCCACCCGAATTGGCCAACCGGTTTTTTGACACGTTAACCATACAAAAAGGCGCATCCAAATTATTGATTGACTTTTCTTCAGCGTTGTTACAAATTGCTTTCGGTATTATATTGCTGTCGCTTTATCATCCGTTTTTTATCTTCTTTGGCATTTTCCTGATTGTTTTATTGTATGTAATCTTTAGATTTTCTTATAATTCCGGTTTATCGAGCAGCTTAAAAGAATCTAAATACAAGTACAAAGTGGTGAGCTGGCTACAAGAAATGGCCCGAAACAATTTCAGTTTTAAAAAATCTTCCAACTTCGATTTTGCGTTGACTAAAAATGACCGATTGGTTTCAGAATACTTGGCTTATCGGGAAAGACATTTTGGCGTAATCAAAAGACAATTCACTCAATTGATTGTTTTTAAAATCATCATTACTGCCGGTTTACTATTGATTGGTGGTTATTTGGTATTGAACCAAAAAATGAATATCGGTCAGTTCGTAGCAGCAGAAATCATCATATTATTGGTCATCAATTCGGTAGAAAAAATCATTATCGGTTTAGAAACGCTTTATGATGTTTTGACAGCCGTGGAGAAAATTGGCCAGATAACCGATTTAGAAATTGAAGAAACTAGCACAAAGGCGGCAGATTACTGTTATACCAATATTCAATTGGCGGCAGAAAATCTGAGTTACAAATTTCCCGATGCCAATGATTATGTCTTGGAAAAAATAAACCTAACCATCGAACAATCAGAGAAAATATATTTAGAAGGATTAAACGGTTCCGGCAAAACAACACTGATTCGAATACTTTCCGGATTGTTACAACCTACTTCCGGTTCGTTATACATTAATGATGATACTTACCGAAAAATTGATTTGGAACAATACCGCTCACAAATCAGCACCATTATCATTGGTGAAACACCGTTTGAAGGGACAATTTTAGAAAACATCACTTTCAACAATCCGTTGATTTCTCAAGAAGATTTGAAATGGGCAATTGAAAGTGTGAACTTGGGTGATTTTATCAAGTCTTTACCCAAAGGTTTGGATACCAAAATTTATCCCGAAGGTAAACAACTGTCATCGTCAAATGCTCAAAAAGTTCTTTTGGCACGTAGCATTATCAACCGACCTAAAATTCTATTTTACGAAGATGCTTTAGATAAAATGGACACTGATGCCGCTGAGGAAGTTATCAATTTTATCACTTCTAAAGAGAACAAATGGACGTTAATCGTTTCTTCTAAAAATGAGTATTGGAAAGAAAAATGTTCACGTAAAATTACCATGAGCGAAGGAAAAATCATTAAAGACACCAAACAATAACTAAGATGCTGAACATTTCAAACAACAACCGAATTGGCGATAGCATAGAAAAATACAGCACTTTTAAAACGCTGAGCAACCGACCACATTACAAAATTTTGAATAAAATAATTGTGGGCGTTTCTCTCTTGGGTTTATTAATATTGTTTTTGCCATGGACACAAAACATCTCCGGAACCGGTGCCGTTACTACTTTAAAACCCGACCAAAGACCGCAAACTATTCATTCTGCCATAGCCGGAAGAATTGAAAAATGGTATGTCAAAGAAGGTGATTTTGTGCAAAAAGGCGATACCATTCTTTTTATTTCGGAAACCAAAGAAGATTACCTTGATCCCAACTTGGTCAAAAACACCGAAAGCCAACTCAAAGCGAAAGAACAAGCCGGAAAATCTTATGGCGGAAAAGTAACTTCGCTCGAAGCGCAAATTGCTGCCATTCAAAGCGAACGCCAATTAAAATTGCAACAAGCCCAAAATAAAATCAAGCAATCAAGGTTAAAAGTCAAAAGCGACAGTATGGATTTGGTTGCCGTGAGAACCCAAATTAAAATCGCGACCACACAATTCAATCGTTCGGTAGCTTTAAACAAAGAAGGTTTAAAACCCATGACCGATGTAGAAGAAAAACGCTTGAAATTACAAGAAACCGAGGCCAAAATCATCACCCAAGAAAACAAATTTTTAGCCAGTGAAAACGAGTTGATCAACGCCAAAGTAGAAATCAATCGCCTCATCGCAGAATACAACGAAAAAGAACAAAAAGCCCGAAGCGACCAATACACAGCACTTAGCAGTCAGTATGACACGGAAGCACAAGTCAACAAACTCAAAAACCAATACACCAATTACCAAATACGAAACGGCATGTATTACATCAAAGCGCCACAAAGCGGTTATGTCAATCGAGCACTGCAATCGGGTATTGGTGAAACGATTAAAGAAGGCACGCAAATCGTCAGTATCATGCCGGCGAAATATGATATTGCGGTTGAAACTTTTGTTACACCAACCGACTTACCGCTATTGCATAAAGGGGAAAAAGTGAGAATTTGGTTCGACGGTTGGCCTACCATCGTTTTTTCGGGTTGGCCCAATATGTCTTACGGCACTTTTGGCGGAAAAATTGTAGCTATCGAAAATTTTATCAGCGATAACGGAAAATTCAGAGTCTTAATTGCTCCTGATGAAAATGATATTCCTTGGCCAAAACAAATCAGTATCGGTTCCGGAGCGCAAACTCTGGCGTTGTTAGACAATGTTCCGGTTTGGTTTGAAATTTGGCGAACACTAAACGGTTTTCCACCGAATTATTACCAACCAAAAAACAACCTTCAAAAAGACAAAAAGTAATGAAATTAATCGTTTTAAGCTTTTTATTTTTCGGGATGTCGGTTTGGAGTCAAAACGCCTCTAAAGAACTCACCTATAATGAGTATTTAGGTTTTGTTAAAAAATACCATCCCTTGGTAAAAAGCGCTAATTTAGAACTCAATCAGGCGCAAGCCAATTTGATGATGGCGCGAGGTGGCTTTGATCCTAAAATTGAAGTCGATTTTGAACAGAAAAAATTCAAAGACAACGAATATTATTCGATACTGAACAGCAGTTTCAAAATTCCGACTTGGTATGGCGTAGAAATCAAAGCCGGATTTGACAATAACGATGGTATTTATTTGAATCCTGAAAATACGGTTCCGAATCAAGGATTGACTTCATTGGGCATTTCAATTCCATTGGGTCAAGGATTGTTTATTAACCAACGTATGGCCGATTTGCGAAAAGCCAAAATCCAACTCAATTTAAGTCAGGCCGAAAGAAATTTAATGGCGGTTTCAGTTTTGTATGATGCTTCGGTGGCTTATTTCAACTGGAAGCGAAATTTTAACGAAGTTACCTTGTATCAAAATTATTTGACCAATGCCGAAGTCCGTTACAACGGAATCACAAAATCCATCGAACAAGGAGATAAACCGGCGATTGACAGTGTTGAAGCCGGAATCATCGTAAGAAACAGAAAGTTGAGTTTAGAAGAATCCCGCTTGAAATTGGCGAAAGCCCAATTGGAATTGTCTAACTTCCTTTGGCTGGAAAACAACTTGCCTCTCGAATTGCAGGACGATATTGTTCCTGAGGAAAATTTGGCCGCGACCATCAAAGAAACCTTGCGTACTAACGATTTGATGTTGGAAAATCCATCCTTAGAAAACCATCCCAAAATCAATGCCTTGGAAAACAAAATCGAAATGCTTGAAGTAGAACGAAAACTCAAAGCCAATATGCTTCTGCCGAAAATAGATTTGGGTTATTCCTATTTATCCGAACCGAGTTATTTTGACAATTACCGATTTCAGGATTACAAAGTCGGCTTGAACTTTTCTTTTCCCGTGTTTTTACGAAAAGAACGCGGAAGTTTAGAATTAGCTAAATACAAATTACAAGAAGTGAAATTCGATTTGGATCTGGAACGAGTTCAATTGAAAAACAAAATAAAAGCGCAACAAACCGAAATAGCTTCATTAGAAAGACAACAACAGTTAATCGAAAGTCTAGTGAACGATTACAGTACAATGTTGTCTTCTGAAGAACGACTATTTTCTTTTGGCGAAAGCTCTATCTTTTTAATCAATACACGCGAAAACAACTTGGTTGCCGCTCAGTTATCAAAATTACAATTAGAGAATCGCTTTTTGGATTCGAATGCCACTTTGTTTAAAATCATGGCCAATCCTGAGTAAGTATGGCTAAAATAATTACTTTTGCAAACTCATTCGAGGTCATAGACCAATCGGAAAGAAGTTAAATTACAGTACATGATTATCCAAAAAACAAGAGAAGAAATTGAATTGATGCGCGAAAGTGCCTTAATTGTTTCCAAAACCTTAGGCATGATAGCCTCCGAAATCAAACCCGGAGTAACCACTTTATATTTAGACAAATTGGCGGAAGCCTTCATCAGAGACCACGGTGCTGAACCGGGATTTCTGGGCATGTATGGTTTTCCGAATTCACTTTGCATGAGTCCGAATGCGCAAGTTGTTCACGGCATTCCTAACAATGTTCCTTTGCAAGAAGGCGATGTAATTTCGGTAGATTGCGGTGCGTTGAAAAACGGATTTTATGGAGACCACGCCTATTCTTTTGAAATTGGTGAAGTTGCGCCAGATGTTAAGAAATTATTGCAAGTCACCAAAGAAAGTCTGTACGTTGGGATTCGTGAATTCAAAATCGGAAACCGTGTAGAAGATGTTGGGAACGCGATTCAAAAATATACCGAAGCGCATGGTTATGGGGTAGTTCGCGAATTAGTCGGACATGGTTTGGGTCAAAAGATGCATGAAGACCCGGAAATGCCGAATTACGGTAAACGCGGTCGCGGAAAATTATTTGTAGAAGGAATGGTGGTTGCCATTGAACCGATGATTAATATGGGAACCAAAAATATCAAACAACTCAAAGACGGATGGACAATCCTAACTGCTGATGGAAAACCAAGCGCGCATTTCGAACATGACGTAGCTTTGATTGACGGCAAACCTGAATTGCTTTCGACATTCGCTTACATTTATAAAGCTTTGGGCATTGTGAGTAATGAAGAAGATGAGTTTAGGAAACAGCCTTTGGCACTATAAGCTATAACACGGAGATACACAAAGAAGACGCAGAGATACACAAAGATGGAAATAAACGAATTGACATATAAAGTTATTGGTTTAGCTATTGAAGTTCATAAAGAACTTGGTCCCGGGTTACTAGAGTCTGCTTATCAGGAATGTCTTTTTTATGAGTTGAAAAATGCCGGATTACAAGTTGAGAAGGAAAAATCATTACCTATCGTTTACAAAGAAGTAAAACTAGACCATGGTTACCGAATTGATTTATTGATTGAGAACTCATTAGTCATCGAAATCAAAACAGTAGAGAACTTTACTGACGTTCATTTTGCCCAAGTATTAACTTATCTCAAATTAGGAAATTATCCTATTGGACTGCTAATGAATTTTGACAGTAAGATTCTGAAAAACAACATTAAACGATTTATTAACAACAATTAAATTCTCTGTGATCCTTTGCGATACTCTGCGAATCTTTGTGAAACAACCATGAAAAAAATATTCAAGTTTATCTTAAATACCATTCCAAGACCAATCCTAATTCGTTTGAGTATTGTGGTTCGTCCCATTTTAGCTTTTTTGTTAAAAGGAAGCCGATTCACTGATCCGATTGATGGGAAAAGTTTCCGCATGTTTTTGCCTTATGGTTATGGAAATCAAAGAAACAACGTTTTGTCACCGAGTACACTTTCGTTAGAAAGACACCGTTTGCTTTGGTTGTATTTGCAAAATGAAACTGATTTTTTTACGGCAACCACCAAGAAAAAAGTATTGCACTTTGCGCCGGAACAAGAATTTTACAAGCGTTTCAAAAAACAAACCAATATCGATTATACTACAACCGATTTACTTTCGCCATTAGCGGATGTGAAAGCGGATATTTGCAACTTGCCTTTTGAGGACAATGCGTATGACTTAATTCTTTGCAACCACGTTTTAGAACACATTCCGGATGATACTAAAGCCATGCAGGAATTATACAGAGTTTTAAAACCGGGCGGAATGGGAATCTTTCAAATTCCACAAGATTTATCGAGAGCGACGACTTTTTCAGATGATTCAATTGTAGATCAAAAAGAGCGCGCTAAGATTTTCGGGCAATATGACCACGTTAGAGTTTATGGTCGAGATTATTTTGACAAACTGAGAAGCATCGGCTTTACTGTAATCGAAGAAGATTACACTAACAAAATTGCTCCTGAATTGGTCGAGAAATATTGTTTGGCCAAAGGCGAGATTATTCCGGTTTGCTTTAAATAAAAAAACCACCATACTTTTCAGCATGATGGCTTTTCAGGCATAATTCAACGAAAATTATTCCGGCATTAAAATTCCGATAGTTTTATCTTTTGTTAAGTATTTCTTCGCAACCTCCTGAATTTCTTTAGCAGTTACCGCTTTTACCTTCTCAGAAGCCATTAAAATCTCATCCGGGCTTGAACCATTCATAAAAGATCTGGTGAAATTGGTCATCCAATAACGGTTTTCTTTAATCTTCTTTTTATAGTCTAAAGCCTCAGCTTCTTTGTATTTATTTACATCTTTTTCTTCCGGTCCGTTTTTGATGATTTTATCTAACTCCGCCAAAGCCGAAGCAGTCAATTTCTCAGCATTCTCCGGTCCGCAAGGGAAACCAATATTGAAATTATAGGAGCCATTCGGCACTTTATTCATGCTTCCCCGAGCACTTACACCATAAACACCACTTTCGTTTTCTCTTAACTCTTCTATCAATTTTATACTTAAAACTTCACCCAAAGCCGTCATAGCCACTGCTTCTTTTGGGGTATAAGTGGCATCACCATAGAACATAATAGTTACGTTACTTTTTGGGTCTTTTCCTTTGTTGACTACTTTTTTGAGATTACCTTTCAACAGTCGGTAACCTAAATCTTTAGCGGTTTCTTTCGTACCGTTTGAAGGTAAGGAAGCGATATATTTTTTGGCAAAATCTTCCATGGCAGCATCATCTACATTACCTACGAAGAAAAATTCAAAATCAGCAGCATTAGCAAAACGTTCTTTGTATTTATTGTAAGCCAATTGGTAATCGGTCGTAGCCCATTTTTCAGCCGTTGGAACCAATCCGTTCCATCTTGGGTTTTCTTTATTCAAATAAGTGTAAAACTCTTGTTGGAAATAGAAATTCGGTTGCGACATCATGTTTTCTGTAAAGTTAGACTGCTTTTGCTTAAAGCCATCAAAAGCGGCTGCATCAAAGTTCAAATCTGTAAAATAGGCATGCAACATTTGGAATGCATATTCTAAATCTTTAGGTGTTGTGCTTCCCCTAAAACCTTCAGTAGTATTACTGATATAAGGCATTACATTGGCGATTTTTCCGGCCATAAACTTGTCGATATCATTTTGATCTAAGCCCGAAAAACCGGCTTCAGCTAATCCACCATTGGCAAATTGTGTTTTCTTGATTTCTTCATTCGAATACAAATTGGTACCACCAAAACTTACTGCTTCCAATAAAATTTCATCGTTTTTGAAGTCGGTTTTCTTGTAAGTTACTTTGGCACCGTTAGATAAAGTTAAAGTAGTAGCACCAATTTTATCATTGGTTTCTTTTTTGACAATTGAACCCGCTTTAACCGGATTACGCAATAAACTACTAGCTACCGCTTTGTCTTCATAAGGTTTTAAATCGTTGGCATTAACGGTTATTGCCGCCAATACTTCTTTCTCGGTTACCTTTTTAAGCCCTTCTTTTTCAGGCGAAGTAATCACAACCACTCGGTTATCATCTTTGATAAAATCTTTGATAAAGCCATTAACTTGCGCCAAATTGATACTTGATAATATTTTTTGAATATTAGCATATTCCCATTCTATTCCGGGCATTGGACTTTGATCCAAGAAGTTTGACTGACATTCCCAAACGAAATTTTCTGAATTGTTTTTGTCTCTGTCTTTGAATTGGCTTTCCGATCTGGATAAAATTTCGCTTTTGGCTCTTTCAAATTCTCCGGTAGTGAAACCAAATTTTTTCACTCTTTCATTTTCTGAAACCAATACTCTCAAAGCTTCTAATTGTTTCTTTTCGTCTATCATGGCAAAAGACTGGAAAGCTTCTTTATCACGAGCAAAAGTTCCGCCGTGATAAGTAAATCCGTAGGTAAATGGCGGTGTTGGTGAATTGGCCAATTCATTTAATCGGTTGTTGAGCATGGTTGAAAACAAGGTTTCTACCACGTGTTCTTTCAAATCGTTAATGGTTTTTTTGGGTTTTCGCACACCATAATCTTTATAAAGCAATTGAATTTGTGTTTGAGCTGCTTCTTTATCGCTCTCAATAGCTACAAAAGTTTCTTTGTGATTAGGAACTTCAAAAGTTTTTCTCGGCTTTTCGTTTTTTGGGTTTTGGTATTTTTCAAAATGGTCTTTGATTTTTTGTTCCATTGCAGCGACATCAATATCTCCAACCACAATTACGCTCATCAAATTCGGTCGGTACCAATCTTTGTAAAAACTCGTTAACTTATCATGAGTGAAGTTTTCCAAGATTTCTTTTTTACCAATAGGAAGACGATTAGCATATTGCGAGTTGTACATCATTTTTGGGATGTATTTGTCTTCCATTCTTTTATCGGCACCTAATCCAAGACGGTATTCTTCCAAAACAACGCCTCTTTCTTTGTCGATTTCTTCCGGCGTTAAATTGGCGTTGAAAGCCCAATCTTCAATAATCTGGAATCCTTTTTCCACTTTTTCAGCATCGTCTGACGGAATTGGAAGAAAATAAACCGTTTCATCAAAACCGGTGTAAGCATTTAAATGTTGACCAAATTTAACCCCGATACTTTGTAAATAATCCACCAATTGATTTTTCGGAAAACGTTTCGTTCCGTTGAAACACATGTGCTCCATAAAATGCGCCAATCCTTGTTGGTCGTCGTTTTCCAAAATAGAACCTGCATTAATGACCAGTCTTAAATCGACTTTGTTTTCAGGTTTACTATTCTTTCTGATGTAATAAGTCAGGCCATTTTTTAGGGTTCCTTTTCTCACAGCAGCATCAAAAGGAATTGCATCTGTCCCTTTTAAATCCTGCGCCAAACTTACCGCTGGGAATACTAAAAGAAACAGTACCGATTTTAAAATTTGTTTCATAAAAATTAGTTTTGTGGTTTATAAAAAATAATAACGGATAAAGATTACATTTATTGTGAAACTAATAAAATAAACACCTACAAAAATATATTTAACGAAATATTAGCGTTACTATATCTTTAGAGAAACAAACGGCACAATTCATGTATTAATAATTGTTATATTTACCATTCGAAAAAATGAAAATTATGTTTAAAAAGAGCCTACTCATTTTTATATTTATTCTTATTTCAGGAAATATTTTTTCTCAAGTCGAAAAAGAAATCGCACCACCTTACAATATCAAAACCGTTAGTTTTGTTCAAAACGGACAAAATGCGATTCCTATTTTTAGATTGGGCGATAACTTTGAAGTCCAATTTGATGACTTATATGGCAATGAAGCCAATTATTTTTATACGATAACGCATTGTGATTATGATTGGAAACCTTCACAATTAGCCAAAGCCGAGTACATCAATGGTTTTGACGACCAAAGAATTCAAGATTATACCAATTCGTTGACAACGCTTCAACTCTATTCCCATTACCGACTGTCTTTCCCCAATAGATTTACACAATTCAGAGTCAGCGGTAATTATGTTATCAAAATTTTAAACGATGATAAAGAAGTCGTTTTTACTAAAAAATTTATTCTCTATGAAGAACTGGTCAGTGTTCCGATGCAAGTCAGAAGACCCAGAAATTTGTCGGTAACCAATCAAAAACACAATTTAGATTTTGCCATAAAATCGGCTACTATAAATTTCCAAAGCCCTCTGAAGAATGTCAAAGTTTTATTATTACAAAACGGTAAATTTGACAATGCGATTACCAATATTGTTCCTCAATACACCATTGGCAACGATTTGATTTATAAATATGATGCGGAAACCCAATTTTGGGCAGGGAATGAATTTCTGTTTTTTGAAAATAAAGACATTCGTGCCGCCAATAACAGTATCGCCAAAATTGATTCAAAAGGCAATATTTACAACGCTTATCTATATCGGGCCGAAGCCAGAGCCAATATGCCTTACACTTACTATCCTGACATCAACGGTAATTTTATTGTGAAAAATATCGGGGCTCAAAACAGCGAGATTGAAGCCGATTATGCTTGGGTGTTTTTTAGCCTTTCGGCGCCAAACTATTATGGCAAAAAACCGATATATGTTAATGGTATGTTTAACAATTACGCCATCAGTGAAGAAAACAAAATGGAATACAATGCCGAAAAAGGAATTTATGAAAAAGCCATTATGATTAAGCAAGGTTTTACCAATTTCCAATATGTAATCGCAGACAGCAAAGGTGTTGTAGATGAAGAAAATGCCATCGATGGCAATTTTATCCAAACCGAAAACAATTATTTTGCCTTAGTATATTATAGAGAAAACAACCAACGATACGATAGAATTATCGGAAAAGGAATAGCCAGCTCAATCGATATAACTAACTAGAAAATTTAACACTGAATTGACGCATCAATTTGTATTTTTTGTAAATTTGACAGCGTAATAGAATGAATTCTACATGGTTTCACAAATAACAAGAGGTATAAAGATTTCGGTCTTGACTAGTTTTGAAGGTACTTACTTCAAAAACTACAAGATTCATTTTGCCTTTAGTTATGAAATCACCATCGAAAACCACAGTAAAGATTCGGTTCAATTAAATTCTCGCCATTGGGAAATCTTAGATTCGCTTAATGATAAAGAAATCGTTGACGGTGAAGGCGTGATTGGCAAAAAACCGGTTTTAAAACCCGGCGAAAAACACACTTATAATTCAGGCTGTTTACTATCTTCACCATTTGGAGCGATGAGCGGTTACTTCAACATGATTAATTTTACTTCGACAAAAACGTTTAAAGTGATTGTGCCAACATTTAAATTAAGCGCACCTTTTGCTTTGAATTAATTTTGAAATGACTTCTTGTCAAAAATTCAAATTTTCCTTTGTACTTTTGTGTCGCATTTAGAAATTCTTAAAAAAGAATCTCTTTAGCTATTCAATTGTCAAATTTTTAATCTTTCAATATCATGCCAAAAGGTTTTTTTCATGTCCCAAAAGCGGTTAATGAACCCGTAAAGTCATACGCACCAAATTCGCCCGAAAAAGCAGCTGTATTAGCGGCTTATCAAAAAATGTGGAACGAGACTATTGAGGTTCCAAATTACATAGGCACCGAAGAAATTCGCACCGGAAATACCCGAAATATGACGGCGCCTCACGACCACCAACACGTTGTGGGAAAATACCATTTAGCTGAAAAAGTACATGTAGAAAAAGCGATTGTCTCTGCTTTGGAAGCTAGAAAAAAATGGGCTAATATGGCTTGGGAACAACGTGCGGCTATCTTTTTAAAAGCGGCCGAACTAATCGCCGGACCATACCGAGCCAAAATCAACGCAGCCACTATGATTGCGCAATCCAAAACCATCTATCAAGCAGAAATTGATGCTTCTTGTGAATTGATTGACTTTTTACGCTACAACGTAGAATTCATGACACAAATTTACAACGACCAACCCAAATCAGTTTCAGACGTTTGGAACCGAGTAGAATATCGTCCGTTAGAAGGATTTGTGTATGCCATTACGCCGTTTAACTTTACAGCAATTGCTGGTAACTTACCATCATGTGCCGCGTTAATGGGAAATGTTGTCGTATGGAAACCAGCGGCAACACAAGTATATTCGGCCAATGTAATTATGCAAATTTTCAAAGAAGCCGGCTTACCGGATGGAGTCATCAATATGGTTATGGGTGATTCTGGTATGATTTCGGAAGTGTTGTTAAACAGTCCGCATTTAGCTGGTGTTCACTTCACTGGTTCAACAGAAGTATTCAATGATATTTGGGCAAAAATTGGAACCAATATCAGTAACTATAAATCGTATCCTAAAATTGTTGGAGAAACAGGCGGAAAGGATTTTATCATCGCACACCCAAGTGCCAATGTAAAACAAGTTGTAACCGGAATTGCACGTGGTGCCTTTGAATTCCAAGGACAAAAATGTTCAGCGGCTTCAAGAGGTTATATTCCACAAAGTTTATGGCCGGCAGTTAAAGACCTATTGATTACCGATGTAAAATCCATGAAAATGGGTTCACCGGAAGATATGTCCAACTTTATTACCGCAGTAATATCTGAAGCTTCATTCGACAAACTAGCTCGTTATATTGAACAAGCAAAAAAAGATGCGGATGCAGAAATTATTATTGGCGGTAACTATGATAAATCTAAAGGTTACTTCATTGAACCAACTGTGATTGTTACTACAAACCCAAAATATGCCACGATGGAAACTGAACTTTTCGGACCGGTGATGACAATTTATGTTTATGAAGATGCCAAATGGGCTGAAACTTTACGATTGGTTGACGAAACTTCAGAATATGCTTTGACCGGAGCGATTTTCAGTCAAGACAGATACGCCATTCAAGAAGCCACTTTAGCGTTACAAAACAGCGCTGGTAATTTCTATATCAATGACAAACCAACCGGAGCTGTTGTTGGAATGCAACCATTTGGTGGCGCCAGAGCTTCAGGAACGAATGACAAAGCAGGTTCAATGCAGAATTTATTGCGTTGGGTTTCTCCAAGAACCATCAAAGAAACCATGGTTACTCCGGAAGATTATCGTTATCCTTTTTTAGGCGAATAATACCGATTTTTCAATTTTGATAAAAAATCTAAAGTCCGAGTTTGTGCTCGGACTTTTTTATTCCGTTGAAAATGAATTTTTTGTATCTTCGGGTGTCAAAAAACCAACAACCTTAAAACTATGAAAAGAAAAATTACCCTTTTATTATTTTCCTTTTTTTCCATTTACACTTTTGCTCAAGACAAATCTTATGATTTATTGAAAGCCAAAACGGAAACCAATATTTTGTACGACCGCGTTTTCGGAATTTCAAATGCTTCTGAACCGAAAAATTCTGAAGTAACCACAACCTATTTCTTGCAAGCTTACCACGAAATACAGCGTGCCGATTTTTTGCAACGCTTACCAAAATTGGAAAAACTTCGTGAAGCGGCAAGTTTAGGAAAAATTCAAAATCAAGTGCCATTGGGTATTTTGATTACTGATTTTGAAAAAATTAATTCGGCCGCTACTGAAAACGGTGATTTATTTTTAGGCTCCAATAATCAATTTCAGTTGAAACCCAATGCTCAAAATGTATTTACAAAACACTCTATTAGTTTGATTTCGTCTTTGCTTCCAAAAGTAGAAAGTAACCAAGTTCATTTTGTACTGAAAAATGAATTGATTTTCAATACGACGGACAGAGTAATTCAAAATATCGCTATTCAAACTAAAGATGAAGAAACTTGGAAAACGATTTCAAGAAATAGTCCATTCAGAATTGATTTTGAAACTGCCGGAAAACAAATCGTGAATTGCAAAATTCAGTTTACCAATGGAGAAACAATCATCCAATCATTTGCAATTGAAATCGATAACCAAAACAGCGGTGTTGTCCATAGAAATTCTCAAAACAACTTCCAGCCTAATGCAACAACTTCAATCACAGCGACGATTCCGTATCAAGGTTTTGGCGAAACTGCTCCATATTTTGGACAAGGCCAATACGAAATTTTTCCGGATACCGTTGATGGCATCTTAGACAAACCGGTTTTTTTAATAGATGGTTTTGATCCTGGAGACACAAGAAATATTGCGACTATTTATGCCGGATTGAATTATGGAAGCGGACAAAATTTAGCCGACTATTTAAGATCGCAAGGATTTGATATAGTCTTGGTAAACTTCCCGACTTATACCAGACCAAATACAACGACTATTGTTGACGGTGGTGTTGATTTTATCCAAAGAAATGCTTTTATATTAGTAGAAGTAATCAATCAAATCAACGCTCAAAAAGTGGGCAATCAAAAAAATGTAGTCATTGGTCCAAGCATGGGCGGATTGATTTCAAGATACGCTTTGCGGTATATGGAAATAAACAATTTAAACCACGATACCCGTTTGTACATTTCTTTTGATTCTCCTCATCAAGGGGCGAATGTGCCAATTGGTTTCCAACATTTATTCAATTATATGGCATACGGACCATTAGGAAGTGCGGCAGTACAACCTATTGTCGACGGCTTGATTAAAAGTCCGGCGGCAAGACAAATGCTAATCGACCACATGGACGGGCATTTGCAAAGTGGAAGTGCTTTTGAATTTAACACCGCTTCAGCATCGTTAGTTCCGACCGGCGCTCCTAATTTCAGAGCAGCATTTCAAAACGAGTTAAATACTATGGGTTTCCCAACAACAGTACGAAACGTATCTATTTCAAACGGTGCGGGAAACGGAACCATGAATTATTCGCCAAATTTTGAAGTGATGAATCATACTTTTAATGTAACCTCAACACAACGAGCCATCATTAATTTGAGATTTACACCTGCCGCCAGTCAAACCAATCAAGTCAGTCGTTTTCGTGGTCAACAGTGGTTTTTTGTTTGGATTACTGGCTATGAAAGCTTAGCTGAATCAAAGTCACCTAGT
Source organism: Flavobacterium sp. 102 (assembly GCF_003634615.1). Lineage (NCBI taxonomy): Bacteria > Pseudomonadati > Bacteroidota > Flavobacteriia > Flavobacteriales > Flavobacteriaceae > Flavobacterium > Flavobacterium sp. 102. The sequence goes on from NZ_RBKX01000001.1 coordinate 337,715, forward strand.
GACACAGATGGTTTAGATTCGGCGCCGGGAGGAAGATTTGACATGGCAGGTTTTGAAGCGGATTTAGGCACTGATCCTTTATTAACCGAATTTTTCACCAACTTAAACGCTGATTATTTCACTTTCATTCCGACTTGGAGTTCAATGGCGATTTCAAATACGAATAATCTATATTCATCGGTAACCGGAACTTCGGTAACGCCATTTGTTGCCTCTTCTATTCCGACAGTCAATGAAAATCACGTTACTTTAAACCAAAATAATGTGACTTTTGCTTTGAATGAAATTATAAATGGTGTTTTGTCCACAAATAATCCCGCTTTGGAAACACTTTGGGTCAAAAATCCTTTGGCAGATAATATTGAAATCAATACGTCATATACTATTGAGAATGCCAATATCACTGTTACTGATATGTTAGGCAAATCCATTTACACAACTAAAAATCAAACCATCAGCGGAACTTTAGAAATCCCAGTGACATTGACCAAAGGTGTCTATTTGATTACCATTGGCAATGAAAAAGGAAGCATAACTAAGAAAATTGTAAAAAATTAAAAAAAAGCCTCTCAATCGAGAGGCTTTTTTTATGCTTTAAACTTCAAAGGCAAATGAACTACTTTTTTGGTTTCGAAGAATTCATCCTTGAAGAATTCCGCTATGTTGTATTCTGTTGCTTTCAGAAAATCTTTTAACTCTTCAGTTAAATCACCACCTTTTAAATACAGAATTCCGTTTTTCAATTCGTGTTTGTTTTGCTTTTTGATTTTGTCTTTAATCCAAGACACAAAATCGGGCATATTGGTCACGGCACGACTAATGATAAAATCATAATCTCCTTTGACATTTTCAGCACGCATTTGTTCGGCTTTAACATTTTTTAACCCCAAATCATCAGCAACAGCTTTGACAACTTTTATCTTTTTGGCAATCACATCAATCAGATAAAAACGCGTTTCCGGGAACAAAATCGCCAATGGAATTCCGGGAAATCCACCACCGGTTCCTACGTCTAAAATATAAGTTCCGGGTTCAAAAGGTTGAATTTTGGCAATAGCCAAAGAATGCAAAACGTGTTTGGTATACAATTCGTCTATATCTTTTCGGGAAATTACATTGATTTTCGCATTCCAATCTTGGTATAAAGCTTCTAATTTTTGAAACTGTAAGAGTTGATTTTCAGTAAGATTAGGAAATTGTTTGATAATTTCTTCCATAAGTTGATTTTTCAACAAAAATAGTGCTTTTGGTTAATAATTATGATTTGTTTATAATCTTTAAAAAATTATAATAATTATCTTTGGGCAAAATTTGAAATACTATAATGAATACCACAACACCCATTTTTTCTAAAACTGATAGTTTAAAATTCTTTAGAACCCTAAATTCAAGAGTAAACAACTATTTCAAAGAAAACAATCTTGACCGAACCGGAAACTGGAAACTACATTTGAAAACTTTCGTTATGTTTTCTATTTTCCTAACACCTTATTTTATTTTATTGGCAATGCAAATGCCTATTTGGGCTTACCTTTTACTTAACGTTGTAATTGGTATCGGAATGGCAGGCGTTGGAATGAACGTAATGCACGATGGTAATCACGGCGCTTATTCTTCTAAATCATGGGTCAATAAAATCATGGGCGGAAGTATCTACATTTTGGCCGGAAACGTTTACAATTGGCAAGTACAACACAATGTTTTACATCATACTTACACCAATATTTTAGGGCACGATGAAGATTTAGAAGCCGGAAGAATCATGCGTTTCACCAAAGAAGCCAAATGGTATAAATTCCATAAATTCCAACATTATTACTCTGTGTTCTTGTACGGATTATTGACTTTCAATTGGGCAATCACAACCGATTTCCTTCAAATGAAACGTTATTTGAAAAGAAACTTATCTTACGGCGAATTCAAAAAACCGGTAATTCGTTGGACTACTTTAATCATCACTAAAATCATTTATTTCTCTATTTGGATAGTAATTCCTATTGTTTTAGGCGTGACTTGGTGGAAAGTAGTTTTAGGATTTTTGGTAATGCATTACACTGCCGGAGTTATCTTAAGTGTGGTATTCCAATTAGCTCACGTAGTTGAAGAAACCGAAAACCCAATTCCGGATGAAAATGGTGAAATAGAAAATACTTGGGCAATTCACCAATTGTTTACTACTGCTAACTTCGCTCCTAAAAACTGGTTGGTTAATTATTACACCGGTGGTTTAAATCACCAAGTGGAACATCATTTATTCCCCAATATCAGTCACGTTCATTACGACAAAATTGCAGACATCGTAAAACAAACAGCTAAAGAATGTGAACTGCCTTATTACGAATTCAAAACAACCCGAGCGGCTATTGCCTCGCATTTCAAGCACTTAAGGGAATTAGGAAGACAACCTCAATTAGCATAACATAAAAACAGACGCCTTTATTGGCGTCTCTTTATTTAACACCATAACAGCAACACAATGAGCATTTTATCAGACAGAATCAACAATTTATCTACTTCACAAACATTGGCTATGGCGGCTTTGGCCAGAGAATTAAAAGCCCAAGGAAAAGATATTATCAGTTTAAGTTTAGGCGAACCTGATTTCAATACACCCGATTTTATCAAAGAAGCTGCGAAAAAAGCCATCGATGAAAATTACAGCACTTACTCTCCGGTCGACGGTTACGGAGAACTGAAAGAAGCCATTTGCAGAAAATTCAAAAGAGATAATAATTTAGATTACAAACCGGCTAACATCGTAGTTTCTACAGGTGCAAAACAATCTCTATACAACATTGCGCAAGTGATGTTGAACGATGGTGATGAAGTAATTTTGCCTGCACCATATTGGGTTTCTTATTACGAAATCATCAGATTGTCCGGTGGCGTTCCAATTGAAGTACCAACTTCTGTAGAAAGTAATTTCAAAATGACCGCAGCAGAATTAGAAAAAGCCATCACGCCAAAAACCAAAATGATGTGGTTCAGTTCGCCTTGTAACCCAAGTGGTTCAGTTTACAATCGTGAGGAACTAACAGCCATTGGTAAAGTTTTAGAAAAATACCCAAACATTTATATCGTTTCTGACGAAATCTACGAACACATCAATTTCTCGGGAACCTTCTGCAGCATTGCTTCTATTCCCGGACTATTCGACAGAACCATAACAGTGAATGGTGTGGCCAAAGCTTTCGCGATGACCGGATGGAGAATCGGTTATATCGGCGCTCCGGAATTTATCGCCAAAGCTTGTACCAAAATGCAAGGCCAAGTAACTTCAGGTGCCAATTCCATTGCGCAAAGAGCTACGATTACTGCGGTTGATGCTGATCCAAGCGTTTTAAACGAAATGGTGGCAGCTTTCAAAAACCGAAGAAACTTGGTAGTTGAGTTAGCCAAAGAAATTCCTGGATTCAAAATCAATGTTCCTGAAGGTGCTTTTTATTTGTTCCCGGATGTTTCAGCCTACTTCGGAAAAACTTTGCGCGGAAAATTAATCGCCAATGCCGATGATTTCTCGATGTATTTGTTGTCAGAAGCCAATGTGGCGACCGTAACCGGAGACGCTTTCGGAAACCCAAATTGCATTCGCCTTTCGTATGCTACCAGCGAAGCATTACTAACCGAAGCATTCAAAAGAATCAAAGAAGCACTAGTTTAATATAATATTATGCCTCAAGGAAACTTGGGGCTTTTTTATAAATAATTTGGGCGCGCCCCTTGGGCCAGGCTTTCCGCAGTACGCGGTACTTGCTCCAATCCTTCGCGCAATCCCTGCTAATCACAAACCATGACAAAAAAAATATTATTACTCGGTTCCGGCGAATTAGGAAAAGAATTCGTCATCGCTGCACAAAGAATTGGGCAAACCGTCATCGCTGTCGATAGTTATGAAAACGCTCCGGCGATGCAAGTCGCTCACGGATTTGAAGTCATCAATATGTTAGATGGCGCAGAATTAGACCGAATCGTATCCAAACACCAACCCGATTTTATCGTTCCCGAAATCGAAGCCATTCGCACCGAACGTTTTTACGATTATGAAAAACAAGGCATCACAGTTGTACCATCAGCAAAAGCGGCCAATTTTACCATGAACAGAAAAGCGATTCGCGATTTAGCCGCCAAAGATTTAGGTTTAAGAACGGCCAATTATCGCTATGCTACTTCGGCTGAAGAATTGCAAAAAGCCGTTACCGAAGTTGGCCTTCCTTGTGTCGTAAAACCATTGATGAGTTCTTCCGGGAAAGGACAATCGACCATCAAATCTGAAGCCGATATTGCAAAAGCTTGGCAATATGCCGAAGAAGGTTCTCGTGGCGATATTATTGAAGTAATCGTTGAAGCTTTCGTTAATTTCAATTCTGAAATCACTTTGCTAACGGTTACCCAAAATAACAATCCAACGTTGTTCTGCGCTCCAATCGGTCACCGTCAAGAACGTGGCGATTATCAGGAAAGTTGGCAACCGGCTCAGGTTTCTGATAAAGACTTATTTGAAGCACAAGATATGGCCGAAAAAATTACTGAAGCCATTGGCGGTGCCGGACTTTTCGGTGTTGAGTTTTTCCTGACTAATGAAGGCGTTTACTTCTCAGAATTATCGCCAAGACCACATGATACCGGAATGGTTACTTTAGCCGGCACCCAAAATTTTAACGAATTTGAATTGCATTTGCGTGCCATTTTAAGTTTACCCATCTTTGAAATTACTTTAGAAAAAGCCGGGGCAAGTGCGGTGATTTTGGCCCATGGCAATTCGACCAATCTAACTTACACAGGAATTTCGGATGTAGCTTCGTTACCTAAAACTGATTTTCGTATCTTTGGAAAACCAACCTCCAGACCTTACCGAAGAATGGGCGTTGTTTTGACAAATGACTCTTTGAACACACCCATTGAAACCATAGTTGAAAAAGCTAAAGAAACAGCAAAATTAGTAACCGTAAATTTATAATTATGAAGAAATTACTTTTAGTTGCTTTCCTTACATTAGGAGTAACAGCAACGAATGCACAAGAAAAAAAGCAAGAACAAAAACCAAAAATCGTGGAAGCTTCTTGTGGCCAATGTCAATTTGGGATGAAAGAAAAAGGCGGCTGTGACTTGGCCGTTCGTATCGATGGAAAATCGTATTTTGTAGACGGAACCGACATCAACAAACACGGTGATGCCCATGCCGAAGATGGTTTTTGTTCTACCATCAGAAAAGCAGAAGTAGTTGGCGAAGTTAAAAATGGCCGATTTGTAGCTTCTAATTTCAAACTACTTCCAATAGAAAAGCACAATCATAATGACCATGATGGTCACAAACATTAAAAATAGATAAGCGTCCCGATTGAATCAGGACGCTTTTTTTATGCTTTCGTGGAAGTAACTTTTATAGTATTTTTGAAACATGAGTCTGATTCTACAAAATATTTCCAAACACATCTCTTTAACTCCTGAAGAAGAGTTGCTTTTTCTTTCTAAAACCGAGACCAAACACTTCAAAGCCAAAACCATTCTTCAACACGCCGGTCAAGTCTGCAAAGAAGGTTATTTTGTCAATTCGGGCTTACTTCGAAGTTTCAATATCAATGACAATATAGTCGAACACGTACTGAGTTTTGCCTGCGAAGATTGGTGGATTAGCGACATGTACAGTTTGCTGTCTCAAAAACCGGGCAATCTCTTTATCGAAGTCTTAGAAGATGCCGAAGTGGTTGTATTAACTAAAGAAAACCAAGAGCAACTGTATTTGGAAATTCCGAAACTGGAACGTTTTTTCAGAATCCTTATCGAAAATTCTTTGGTAGCCAACCAAGAAAGATTAATGGACAACCTAAGCCTAACTGCCGAAGAACGATTTGACAAGTTCTGCAAAAAATACCCAACATTGATTCAAAAAGTGCCTCAAAAACAAATTGCTTCTTTTATTGGCGTCACGCCGGAATTCTTTAGTAAAATGAAAGCACGGATGCTAAAGAAGTAGAGCCAAAATTATAAAGAGGTAAATTTAATTCAAAAAAACAATTTTCGAGCATTTTCAAGTCTTCCCAGCCCTCAAACGAGCTTCGGACTCACGCAAATGAGCTTCGGACTCACTCAAACGATCTTCGGACTGATGTAAATATACTTCGGACTCACAAGAAAAAGCTTCGGACTCCTTCAAACCCTTTTCTGACCCCTTCAAACACTCTACGTACATAAGAAATTGAGCTTAGGAGCCTTTCAAACGAGCTTCAAACTTACTTTATTGCTTTGCCATTGCTGCTCAAAACATTTCTTAATCTACATTAAGTGCGCTACGCTCTTCATGATTGTAAATTTGTATCATAATAATCAGTAAATTTATACATGATGACACCGAAACTTGTTTCGGCTGCATTTGACAATTAAAAAGCAAATATTAAATACAAATGAAAAATACCGTTTTACACAAAGCACACACTCGCGGACATGCCGATCACGGTTGGTTAAACGCACACCATACTTTTAGTTTTGCCAGCTATTATAACCCGGAAAGAGTTCAGTTTGGCGTCTTAAGAGTTTTGAATGATGACATTGTTGCCTCTGGTATGGGCTTCGGAACACATCCGCATGATAACATGGAAATTATCACGATTCCTTTGGAAGGCGATTTGGCGCATAAAGACAGTATGGGAAATACCGAAGTGATTAAATTTGGAGACGTGCAAGTGATGAGCGCCGGTACCGGAATTCAACACTCTGAATTCAATCCGAATCCGGACAAAAGAACCAATTTGTTGCAGATTTGGGTATTCCCGAAATACAGAAATGTAGAACCTCGTTACCAACAAATTACGTTAGACACTAGCGATCGTCACAATAAATTACAACAAATTCTTTCTCCAAATGCAGACGATGACGGCGTTTGGATTCACCAAGACGCATGGTTTCACATGGGTAATTTGGATAAAGGAATTGTTTTGGATTACAATCGCAACAAAGAAGGCAATGGACTTTATGTTTTTGTAATCAAAGGAAGCGTAAAAGTAGACGGACAAGATTTAGGAGAACGAGATGGCTTAGGCATCACCGACTTTGACAAAGTAACTTTTGAAGCTACTACGGATGCAGAAATATTATTAATGGAAGTTCCAATGATTCAATAATCATTGTCATTTCGACCAACGGGAGAAATCACATAATGATAATAATTTGATGAGATTTCTCCTTTGTCGAAATGACAAAAAACACAAACTATGAACAACGAAGTACAACTTAAAATCGAGGGTAAAAAAGGCTTTTTTTACATCGATGTTGATGGCAAACAAGAAGCGATGATGACTTTTATTTTTGCAGGAGAAGATAAAATCATTATCGACCATACTGAAGTCAATCCGGGAAATGAAGGCAAAGGTTTTGGTAAAAAAATGGTCACCAAAGCCGTAGAATATGCGCGCGAAAACGGCATCAAAATTATTCCGCTTTGTCCGTTTGCGAAAAGCGTTTTTGACAAAGTTCCTGAATTTAGAGACGTTTTATAATAGTAGAGTCATGGCAAATCTTTTAGAAAATAACGTAGAAGGAAAAATTGGTACCCAAAAATATTTATGCACCATTTCTTGGCGTAACGGAACCTTATTAATGGACGAACCGGAAAGCGTTGGCGGAAATAATATTGGTCCCGATCCGTTTTCAACATTCTTGGCTTCACTAGCCGGTTGTACTTTATCAACTTTGCGAATGTACATTGACCGCAAAGGTTGGGATATTCCTGAAATCAATATTTCCCTAAACTTAGCTCAGGAAATGACTCCCGAATTGGAAACCAGTATTTCAAGAACCATCACTTTTTCAACTAACATTAGTGAAGAACAAAAAGAACGTTTATTGGTCATTGCGGAAAAATGTCCGATTTCGAAGATTCTGAAAAACAAAATAACCATTAATACGACAATATAAAATGGATGCCAACAACCTGACCAAAGAATACACTAATGGCGAAGTGACTATCGTGTGGCAATCGGGAAAATGCATACATTCTGCCAATTGTGTTCGCAACAATCCTGATGTCTTTAAACCTAAGGAAAAACCGTGGATTATTGCCGAAAACTCAACTACTGAGAAGATTATTGAAACTATCAAAAAATGCCCGTCGGGCGCTTTAACCTATTACTTAAATAAACCACAAGATGACTAAAAAAATACTGGCTTTTGGCGCTTCAAACAGCAGCGACTCTATCAATAAACAATTGGCTTCTTATGCTTCGAAACAGTTTAAAAATGCAAGTGTTGATCTTTTAGATTTAAACGATTACGAAATGCCTATTTATTCCAAAGACCGCGAAAAGAAAGACGGCTTTCCGCAATTGGCGCACGATTTTTACCAAAAAATTGGTGAGGCTGATTTTATTCTGATTTCGTTTGCCGAAAACAACGGCAATTTCACCGCGGCATTTAAAAACATTTTAGATTGGACATCGCGTATCAACAGTAAAACCTTTCAGGAAAAACCATTGCTTTTATTGGCAACTTCGCCCGGAGCGCGTGGTGGCGGAACCGTTTTGGATATAGCTGTAAAACGAATGCCTTTTCAAGGAGGAATTGTAAAAGGTAGTTTTTCCTTACCCAGTTTCAATGATAATTTCAAAGAGGGAAAAATCACTAATGAAACGCTCGACAGTGATTTAAAAAAAATAATAAAAGAAATCAATCTATAAAAAAAGCCCTAACTGTTCGTTAGGGCTTTTTATTATTTATAAGCTTTATTGTCAAATCGGGTAACATCAATAACTTTTTCTTCATCAATATCAAACGAAATTTCGACACTATCTCCCACAACTGTAATAGGCAATTCACCCGAAACTTGTGTTGAACCCACAAAAATACTTGGATAGTCTTTTACGGTAAAATAATAAAAACTATTACCGTTTTTTACATCATTTTGGATGCGCGTAATAACCGATTGCAAACTCTTTTTGGCATCCGAAACACCCGGATTAATCTTATTCCCGGAAGAATTATAAGCGCTCTTAAAAGCGGTCAATGTTTCTCTCATCGAGTTTCCTACCCCTACGATGGTATAATCATTAATAGCTACCATAGCATACATTTTCACCAATCCGCCATCGTCTTTGAGCGTCATTACATAGGTAGGAATGTTGTTTATATTATACGGAATTGGCAATGAAGCCGAATATCCCTTTTCCTGCACTTTACCTTCTGCCGACTGTTGAGCGGCATACTCAGTAGCACCGCTTTGTTTGTAGAATGTAGTTTCTTTGGTTCGGGTATCTACCAAAACAAACCCAACAGCGCTTTCATCACTACCCACAGAGGTCAATCCGGTGTACCAATAGGAACGGTCATTTTTTCCATAAACCAAAGTCAGACCTTCTGTAATTTGCAACTTATCTCGGTTGGAAAAATTCCAATAGCCATTGATTAATTCTCCCCAATCATTTAATTGTTCCTCAATAATTACAGCCGGTTGAATTCTATCAACCCAGGCCGGAGTTGCTGCGACAGCATATTCATTGATAACACCGGTTTGCGCATCAACTACAATTACTCCGGTTGCATTCTTCCCCGAAAAACCAATTTCTTTTTGGTAGGTTGAAATGACCCAATAGGGATTGCCTGCTTCATCAACTTCAAAAACAAAATCTTCTAAGCCAGCAGTAGCATATCCATTAAAATAGACATGTCTGTGAATATCACTTTGAAAATAAGCCGAAGGTTGATACTTGATGTGAATTGGTTTATTATTGACAGATTCCACCAATCGCACATCTCGTTCATTTGTTGCCGAAACCATCACGTAACCCGGAGTTCCTTCAGAATTATTGAACCATTTAAAAAAACCGGAATGCAACAAAGGCGCAATCCAAAACAATTCGTTATTTACTTTTTGAATCGAAAATTTGCCCAGTTGAATTTGACTGCCCAAAGCCGGTTGTGAGCCTATTATTTTTTCTCCTAACAAATAGGCTAAATTCTGATCAACCACTCTGATTTTATCCATAGAAATGGGCGCAATGTGCTTGGCTATTTCGTTTCCTTTCTTCACTTCGCCAATCATTTTTTGGTACTTTGAAGCATGTAAAAAGGTAGCTGATGTAACTAAAGGCAATATTGTTAAATAAGCCAACACCAATGCCATGAAAAAAAGCATCCATTTTCTTGGTTTTTGTTTAACTATAAACTTCTTTTGAGCAGCGTCGGTAGTAATTCCGAGTGAAGATAAAAACAACAATAGTAAAAGAAGCAAAAGCAAAATCCCAATGCTATAGAAACCATAATTGAGCACGGGCATGGTTAAATAAATCAGTAAAAAAAAGAGGATCACAAAAAGTAGGTTCTTTTTCATATTTTTTGGTTTAAAAGGTTTCCTATTTGACGTAAGAAAGTAGAAGAAAGTTACAATTTTAAATGAGATGTTCTTTATTTAATAGTTATCCTTATTTTTGTCTTCTAATTTTATTCAAATGAAAGCATATGTATTCCCTGGTCAAGGCGCTCAATTCACCGGAATGGGCAAAGACTTATATGAAAATTCAGCTTTAGCAAAAGACTTATTCGAAAAAGCCAATGAAATATTAGGTTTCCGAATTACAGATATTATGTTTGAAGGAACAGCCGAAGCATTAAAAGAAACCAAAGTGACGCAACCGGCTGTATTTTTACACTCGGTAATCTTGGCTAAAACTTTAGACAATTTTAAACCTGATATGGTCGCGGGGCATTCACTTGGTGAGTTTTCAGCATTGGTAGCCAATGGTGCTTTGTCTTTTGAAGACGGCTTGAAATTGGTTTCAAAAAGAGCCATCGCCATGCAAAAAGCCTGCGAAATCAAACCCTCAACGATGGCTGCGGTTTTAGGTTTGGATGATAAAATTGTGGAAGACGTTTGTGCCACTATCGACGGCGTTGTTGTGGCGGCGAATTACAACTGTCCTGGACAATTGGTGATTTCGGGCGAATTCTCAGCAGTAGAAAAAGCTTGTGAAGCAATGAAAGCCGCTGGTGCAAAACGTGCTTTATTGTTGCCTGTTGGTGGTGCTTTCCATTCCCCAATGATGGAACCGGCTCGTGAAGAATTGGCTGCCGCGATTGAAGCAACAGCTTTCAACACACCGAGTTGTCCGGTTTATCAAAACGTAACGGCGAGTGCAATTTCTGATGCTAACGAAATAAAGAAAAACTTAATCATTCAATTAACCGCTCCGGTAAGATGGACACAATCGGTACAACAAATGGTTAAAGACGGCGCGACTAGTTTTACTGAAGTCGGACCCGGAAAAGTCTTGGTTGGTTTGGTTAATAAAATCGACAGAGAAGTGGAAACCCATTCTGCCTAACCTCAAAAAATTGAAAACTCCGATAAAAACATCGGAGTTTTTTTATACTATCTTTGTTTTAAAGAATTCCATATTCATGAATTTAGATTTACGAACAGTTAACGTAACCCGATATATTACGCCTCTTCGCGAAGGTGGTTCGCTTCCGGCATTGGCAGAAGCGGATGACGATTTTAAATATGTTTTGAAATTTCGCGGTGCCGGTCATGGTGTTAAAGCTTTGATTGCCGAATTTTTAGGCGGACAAATTGCAAGTTATTTGGGTTTGCCGGTTCCCGAATTGGTTTTTGCCAATTTAGACGAAGCCTTTGGCAGAACAGAAGCCGACGAAGAAATTCAGGATTTGTTGAAATTTAGTCAGGGCTTGAATTTAGGATTACATTATCTTTCGGGCGCAATTACTTATGATGCGGCGACCAATGATTGTGACGCATTATTGGCCTCAAAAATCGTTTGGTTGGATGCTTTTATTACTAATGTTGATCGAACGTTTAAAAATACCAATCTCTTAATTTGGAAAAAAGAATTGTGGTTGATTGACCACGGAGCCGCTTTTTATTTTCACCATTCTTGGGACAATTGGAAAGCCAATGCAGTTTCGCCATTTGCTTTGATAAAAGACCATGTTTTGTTGCCAAAAGCAACTCGATTGGAAGAAGTAAATACCGAATTCACCACAAAACTAAATGATTTAATTCTGAAAGAAATTGTGAACCAAATTCCGGAAGATTGGTTACAATGGGAAGAAAGCGCCATATCTCCTGACGAAATCAAAGAAGTCTATTTTCAATTTTTAACCCTCCGATTGGCGAATGCTGATATATTTTTAAAACAAGCGCAAGATGCACGAAAAACACTTATATGAATACGCCGTTATTCGTGTTGTGCCCAAGGTAGAGCGTGAAGAATTTATCAATATCGGATTGCTGCTTTTTTGTAAAAGGCAAAGATACCTGCGAATTGAATACCATATTGTACCCGAAAAAATACAGTCGATTTGTGCTGAATTTGATATCAATCAATTAAAGGAAAATGTAGAATCCTTTGTAAAAATTGGTCAAGGAAAAAAAGATGGTGGACCAATTGGCGCTTTCGAAATTTCGGAACGTTTCAGATGGTTAACAGCTGTTAAAAGTTCGAGCATACAAACGTCTCGACCACATTCGGGATTTAGTTCGGATTTGGATGCTACATTTGAAAAATTGTATACCGAATTAGTTTTGTAAATAGAGTACCATGGAGAATATCACTGACATTTTCAAAAACATTCAAGCCGTTAAAGTCATTTCAAGAGACATTGATTATACTGATTATATCGCTTTGGATTTATCGGTGACCAATGAAAATTTGGCTAACCAAAAACTCACCACTGCGGTAGCTTACGAAGAATATATCCAAAACTACTTAGAGAATAACAAGGCTAAAATCGCTTATGGCGGTTATAATGAAACTCGAAATTTGTACCAAAGAAGTACGGTTTTCAAAAATGACAACACCGATGAACGCAACATTCACATTGGTTTGGATTTATGGATCAACGAATCGGCTCCTATTTATGCGGCTTTGGATGGAAAAATTCACAGTTTTCAAAACAATACGGCTTTAGGTGATTATGGCCCGACAATTATTTTGGAACATGAAATAGAAAGTTTCAAGTTTCATACTTTATATGGCCATTTGAGTTTGGACAGCTTAAAAGACAAAAAAGTTGGTAACTTTGTGCAGCAAGGAGAACAAATCGGTAATTTAGGTTTGCCTCCGATTAATGGAGATTACGCACCGCATTTGCATTTCCAAATCATTATCGATATGGAAAATAAAACCGGTGATTATCCCGGAGTTTGCAGTTCAAAAACGTTGTCATTCTATTTGCGTAATTGTCCTGACCCAAATTTGTTATTAAAAATTAACTAAATCAAACATATACTCATGAGAAAAATAATCTTATCATTCGCTTTAGTCGCTTTACTGGCCTCTTGTAAAGACGAAACAAAAGAAAAACTGGATGCGGCATCAGACGCTGTAACCGAAGAAGTAAAAGAAACTATTGATTCAGCCAAAATAAAAGCAGAAGCCAAAATAGATTCTGCTAAAATAAAAGCCAAAGCTGAAATAGACAGTGCCAAAATAAAAAGCGCTAAAAAATTAGAAGAAGCAGCTGAAAAATTAAAAGAATCTGCAAAATAACAAAAATCGAAATCCTCATCAAAAATGAGGATTTTTTTTATTTAGCTTGCTTCGTCAGTTCGCTATTGCTCGTGCCGCTCTGTTCGGCTTTAGCTTTGCTCAGTTCGCCTTTGGCTCGTGTGCCTCGGGTTCGCTTATAATTGGTAATGAATACACCTAAAATAATCAAAATAGTTGCAATTAAAAAGTCGCGCGTAATTACCTCATCCAATAACAGCCAACCTAAGAATACTGCAATAATGGTATTGATATAATTCAGCACCGAAACCTGAATAGCGGTCACTCTTTTCAACGCATAATGATAAGCAAAAAAAGCAATCACCGAACCAAAAACAGAAAGGTATAAAGTGGCCAAAATGCTTCTCGAACTCCAAGCATCGAAATCTACATCCGGATTGATAATTAGCGCTAAAGCATATTGAACTATGGCTGCAATAGAGAATTGATAAAACAAATTCAACGCAATATTGTTTGATTTGTGTGTATGCATTTTGGTGTAAATCGTTCCGGCAGACCACGAGAGAATTGCAATACTTAAAAAAAGAATACCGGTTTTATAATTGGGGTCCAAAATATCACCCAAACCTTCTCTGAAAATAAAAACCACACCCAGAAAACCAACAATTACGCCCAGAAAACCCTTGAGTGTAGCCTTTTGTTGACCAATCATCGTTCCTCCTAAAAAGACAACCAATGGCGACAAAGCACTCAATATTGAAGTCAAGCCACTCGAAACACTTTGCTCCGCTATGGTGGTAAAACCATTGGCTAAGACAATCATTAAAATCGCCGGTATGAATTGGAGTTTGAAATTTTCCCATCCAATCCAAGCCAACTGTCTTTTGTAAAGTAAAATAACTAAAACTATCAAAGCCGCTAAACCTTGTCGTACTGAAGTGATATACCAAGGTTGCATCGTTTCAACCGCAACTCTGATACCCAAATAAGTTGTACCCCAAACTACCGCTACTATAAATAGACAGAAAAGTAATTTAAAATCGGGTTTTTCACTCATGTAATACAGACATTGATTACGACAAGGTAATCTGTGTTTTTAGGTCTTAACTTCTAACTTTTTGTTCCCATTTCCAGGCAGAAGCCAAAGCGTCTTCTAAAGACAATTCCGTATTCCAACCTAAAATCTCCCTTGCTTTATCGGTATTGGCATATGCCTGAACTACATCGCCTTCTCTTCTGTCAACAATTTTATATTGTACTTTTTGACCTGATATTTTTTCGAAAGCATGAATCACTTCTAAAACCGAACTTCCTGTTCCGGTTCCTAAATTAAACGTTTCAACTTTCTCCAAATTTTGTTTGTCCAACAAACGCTGTAAAGCTACAACGTGAGCTTTTGCCAAATCAACTACATGAATATAATCGCGAATACAAGTACCGTCAACCGTTGGGTAATCATTCCCAAAAACCGATAATTCTTTACGCAAGCCAATCGCTGCTTGTGTAATAAATGGCACTAAGTTTTGTGGAACACCTAACGGCAATTCTCCTATTTCAGCACTTGGATGCGCTCCGATTGGGTTAAAATAACGCAATAAAACCGAACTCAAATTGGTTACTCTGGCAACGTCTTTGATAATTTCTTCTCCTATTTGCTTGGTGTTTCCATAAGGTGACATTGCGGGTTGAACGGAAGCATCCTCAGTGATAGGCATAGTTTCGGCTTGACCGTAAACTGTACATGATGAACTGAAAATGAAATTAGCTTGTGGTAATGCTATCAGTTCTTGCAATACATAAACCAACGTATTGATGTTGTTTTCGTAATATAGTAAAGGATTTCCAACACTCTCACCTACGGCTTTTGAAGCGGCAAAATGAATCAAACCAACAGTATCACTGTGTTTTTGAAAGAAATTTTGAACCGAGCCTTTTTCTCTTAAATCGATATTTTCAAAAAATGGTTTCTTTCCGGTAATTTTTTCAATACCATCTAAAACTGAAATAGAAGCATTCGACAAATTATCAATTACTACTACTTCAAAACCTTGATTCTGTAATTCTACAACCGTATGTGAACCTATAAATCCTAAACCACCTGTTACTACTACTTTCATATTTTGTTTAGATTATAGAAAATAGACTAAAAGATGATAAATGTATATCCAAATCAATTGTCTATTATCTAATTGTCTATTATCTCTTATCTTCTAGATATTCTAAAACGCTATCGGTGATGAATTTGATTTGCTCATCGTCTAATTCAGTATGCATTGGCAATGAAATCACTTCTTTTACCAATTGATTGGTTACCGGAAAATCCTCTTCTTTGTAACGCGAATCCAAATACGCTTTTTGCGAATGCAACGGAATAGGGTAATAAATCGCACACGGAATACCTTTAGCTAATAAATGTTCCATCAAACCATTTCTATCAGCATCGATAATTCTTAATGTATATTGGTGGAAAACATGGCAATCACAATTATCACAAATCATTGGCGCAATGATGTTTTTATGCCCTTCAAAAGCCGCTGAATATTTACGAGCTGCATCCTGACGCGCTTTTCCGTAAGCATCTAACAACGGTAATTTGGCGTTCAAAACACCGGCTTGAATACTATCCAAACGGGAATTCACACCAACAACATCATGGTGATAACGCACATACATTCCGTGATTTACTATTCCGCGAATTTTGTGTGCCAATGCATCGTCGTTGGTAAAAATTGCTCCACCATCTCCATAACAACCTAAATTTTTGGAAGGAAAAAATGACGTAGAAGACACATGTCCGATAGTTCCGGCTTTCTTTTTGCTTCCGTCAGAGAATTTACAATTGGCACCAATCGCTTGAGCATTGTCTTCAATTACGTATAAATTGTGTTCGTTGGCAATCGCCATAATCGCTTCCATGTTAGCAGCACGACCAAACAAATGTACCGGTACTATTGCTTTCGTTTTCGGTGTAATCGCTTTCTTAATCGCTTCTATCGAAATATTCATATTCACAATATCCACGTCGACTAAAACCGGAGTCAATTGCAACAAAGCAATCACTTCAACGGTAGCAGCGAAGGTAAAATCGGCTGTAATTACCTCATCGCCGGGTTTTAAATCCAAACCCATCATGGCAATTTGCAAAGCATCGGTTCCGTTGGCACATGGAATCACATGCTTTACGTCTAAATATTCCTCTAAATTCTTTTGGAATTCATGAACCAATGGTCCGTTGATGTAAGTTGTAGTATCTAAAACCTCCTGAATCGAAGCGTTAACTGTATCTTTTATTTTTTCGTATTGACTTTTTAAGTCAACCATTTGAATTTTTCTCATCTTCTAAAAAATTATGAGTAGCAAAAGTAAGAAATTCTGAAGTAGAATTTCATCTTCCGTAAAAGAAACGTATTTTAGCGCATCAAATTTTTGGGGATGTTTTTTTTATATAATGTTTTACTGGTTTTGGCGTCACAACTCGTGAAAATATTGGCACTTTTCAGTCCCAAAATAAAGCTGTTTGTCAATGGAAGAAAAACCGTTTTCGAAACTTTATCGGCTAAAATAAATCCGAAAGACAAAACCATTTGGTTTCACGCTGCTTCATTAGGCGAATATGAGCAAGGTTTACCCGTAATGGAAAAAATCAAAAAAGAATTTCCAAATCATAAAGTAATCTTGACGTTTTTTTCGCCTTCCGGTTATGAAGTTCGGAAAAACAATACGATTGCTGATGCTACCGTTTATTTGCCTTTGGACACCAAATCAAATGCCGAACAATTCCTGAAACTCGTTCATCCCGATTTGGTTTTCTTTATCAAATATGAATATTGGCCCAATTATTTGAACGAATTGAAAAAAAGGAACATCGAAACCTATTTAATTTCTGGAATTTTTAGAGAAAAACAAGCCTTTTTCAAATGGTATGGTGGTTTTTACCGAAATGCTCTGAAAACCTTTGAGTACTTTTTTGTTCAAAATGAAAGTTCGAAAAAACTGCTCCAATCTTTGGGCTACCAAAATGTAAAAATCTCAGGCGATACTCGTTTTGACCGAGTGGTTTCGATTTTAGACAGAGACAACTCATTAGATTTCATCAAAGAATTTAAAAATAATACTACGACAATTGTTATTGGAAGTTCATGGCCAAAAGATGAAAGCTTGTTGGTCAATTTCATCAATCAAGCCGATAACAATGTGAAATTCATCATTGCGCCACACAATATCAAAGCCGAACAAATTTTGGAATTGAAAAAATCAATTACCAAGAAAACGGTTTTATATTCGGAATACGTAGAGACGCGATTAATCGCGTCTCTACAAGAAAATAATGTTTTCATCATAGACACCATCGGTATTTTAACCAAAATTTACAGTTATGCTGATATCGCGTATGTTGGCGGCGGTTTTGGTAATCCGGGCGTTCATAACATATTAGAACCGGCGACTTTTGGTATTCCAATTGTCGTTGGCCCTAATTATTCCCATTTTGCGGAAGCGACTGCTTTGGCCAATATGGAAGGTTGTATTTCGATAACGAATCAAAACCAACTTAACGATGCTTTCGACAATTTGATTTTGAATGATGACATTCGTCATGAAAAAGGACATATTTGTGAAACTTTCGTGCAAATGAATAAAGGCGCAACGGATGTGATTTTAAAACATATTTGTAACAAATAAAATAAAAACAAACTCATTACTTTACTTCAAACAAACTACACTATGAAACTTTTAAGATTACTGCTACTACTTTTAGTATTTCAGGTACAAGCGCAACAAGGCGGCATGTGGATTCCTTCGTTATTGAAAGGAATGAACGAAAGCGAAATGAAAAATCTGGGCATGAAAATCAGTGCCGAAGACATTTATTCTGTAAACAAATCCAGTTTAAAAGATGCTGTTCCTCATTTTGACGGTGGTTGTACGGCGGAAGTTATTTCGGACAAAGGATTGATTTTAACCAATCACCACTGTGGTTATGACAACATTCAAAGTCATTCAACCGTTGAGCATGATTACCTAACCAATGGTTTTTGGGCCTATAAAATGGAAGAGGAATTGCCAAACAAAGACTTATTTGTAACCTTTATTATTCGCATAGATGATGTTACTGAAAAAGTGCTTTCCGGAGTTGCCTCATTGACTTCAGAAGCGGATAAACAAAAAAAGATAAAAGACAATATCGCTGAGTTGAGCAAAACTTCTCCCAAAGAATCTTGGCAAGAAAACAGCATCAAGACTTTCTATGACGGAAACCAATATATTTTATTTGTAACGGAGACCTTCCGTGATGTTCGTTTGGTTGGTGCGCCACCTAGTTCTATTGGAAAATTCGGTTCCGATACGGATAATTGGGTTTGGCCTCGTCATACCGGAGATTTCTCTTTGTTTAGAATTTATGCTGACAAAAACAATCGTCCGACTACTTATGCTGCTGATAACGTGCCTTACAAGCCTAAATACTTTTTTCCTATTTCTATCAATGGATTAAAGGAAAATGATTTCACTATGGTTTTAGGTTTTCCGGGAACAACCCGAGAATACTTACCTGCCGTAGCGGTTGAACAAATTGTAAACACATTAAATCCTGCTAAAATAGAAGTTCGCGACGCTACTTTAAAAGTGCAAAATGAATTCATGCGAAAAGACAAAGCCATTAAGATTCAATATGCCGCTAAGAACTCTTCTATATCTAATGCGTGGAAAAAATGGATTGGAGAATCCAAAGGTTTGAAAAAAGCCAATGCAGTAGCAGCAAAAAGACAATTTGAGGTCGATTTTCAAAAGAAAGTGATTGCTGCAGGAAAGCAAGGAGAATACGGAAATTTATTGGCTGATTTTGAGAAAAACTATACTGAAATAAACGACTATGCTTTGGCCAGAGATGTCTTTACAGAAGTCGCTTTGCGAAATACTGAAATACTGAATTTAGGTTACAAATTGTACCAATTAGAACAAATTTACAATACCAAAGGTGAGCAATCCTTCAACGACAGAAGAAACAATTTAATCAATGGATTAGGTGATTTCTATAAAGACTACAACACTACCATTGATGAAAAAGTTTTTGAAAAAACCATTGGCATTTATGCTAATACTTACCCAAAACAATTCTTGCCAAGTACTTTTGAAAATATAAATGCCGCCGTTTTAGCTAATGAAGTATTTACCCAATCGCAATTGGTTACCTATGAAAAAGTCAAAGTATTACTAACCGGCGATAGCAAAACCGTATTAGAAAGCCTCAACAAAGACAAAGGATTTCAGGTTGTAAAAATTATGGCAGACAATTATTTGAAAACTGTAGCGCCAAAATATGATGAAATCAATTTGAGGATAACTGCAACGCAACGAACTTATATGAAAGCCATTTTGGAATTGAGTAAAAAATCAGATAGAATTTTCCCGGATGCCAACAGTACATTCCGCGTAACTTATGGCAAGATTAAAGGCTACAAACCTAATGACGGTGTCATTTACGAACCCTTTACCTATTTGGATGGTGTAATCGAAAAGTACATTCCCGGTGATTATGAATTTGATGTTCCCCAAAAACTAATTGATTTATACAATACCAAAAACTATGGTAATTATGGCGTAAAAGGCAAAATGCCAGTCGCCTTCATTGCAACCAATCATACCACCGGCGGAAATTCCGGAAGTCCGGCACTTGACGCTAATGGAAATTTAATTGGCCTAAATTTTGACCGAGTATGGGAAGGAACGATGAGTGATATTTTTTATTCTCCTGAAATATGCAGAAACATTATGGTTGACATCCGCTATGTACTATTTGTGGTAGATAAATTTGCCGGCGCTGAGAATTTAATCAAAGAAATGAAGATCGTTGCACCAAAGAAAAAATAAAGAAATTAAGCAACTCTTAAGTTTTGGCATGATTGTTGTTAAATGAAAATCGAAGCAAAATAGAGATTTTTAAAAAAAGTTAAAATAAAAGTTTTTCCAAATAAAAAAATTTATATCTTTGCTCCGAATTAATAATTAACCTTTTATAATTAAGTAAGATGAAAAAAGTATTTTTAAGTTTAGCTGTTGTTGCTGCATTAACTGTAGTATCTTGTAAACAAGCTGATGCTGCTGCTGAAGCTACTGCTGACACAACTGTTGTTGCTGAGCCAGCTGCTGACACAACTACTGTTGTTGCTGACACAACTGCTGCTGACACAACTGCTGCTGCTCCAGCTACTGAAGCTCCAGCTGCTAAGTAATTTTAAATTACAGTAAGAAATTAAGCCACGCAATGCGTGGCTTTCTTTTTTTTATACAAGTTCTAAAACAAACCTCTTCCTAATCTTTATACATCTGAGAAAATAGAATCTCCGGCAGAAAAATCCAATATTTCTGCTTTAGAAGCATACTTAATAATCTCATCAATTCCCTTTTGCATCATCAATTCTGTAGAATACTTTCTGCTGACAGCAAAAACTTTTTCTTCATTCATCAATTTAAAAAAACATTTTCCTTTAGCCGTTTTAAACCTGAGGAAGCGATGTGAATCCACAGAAACTCTAAAAACCTCTATAGCTTCTTCACACTCAAATCGGAGTTCATAATCGGCACTGGTAAAAATTGTCTTCCCTTTTCTGGAGACAAACTCAAATTTATAGAAGTCATTTAATCTTTTAGTGATAACAAAAGTGCCCATACAACATTTAAAAGGATTTGAAATAAAAAAGTCTCTAATTTTCGTTAGAGGCTTTTGCTTTCACAGCAGCTTCGAAGTTACGAAGTTGAATCGGTATAAAACAATTAAACTTATTAAAAAATCAAACCATAGCCGCATAAAAAAAGCCCCTAACAAAGTTAGAGGCTTTTGTACTCAGAGCGGGACTTGAACCCGCACGAACATTGCTGTTCACTGGATTTTAAGTCCAGCGTGTCTACCAATTTCACCATCCGAGCGTATAGATGTTGAGCGAAAAACGGGGCTCGAACCCGCGACCTCGACCTTGGCAAGGTCGCGCTCTACCAACTGAGCTATTTTCGCATTTCAAATTTTGTAAGAACGGCAACACTTGTACTGTATTGCGGATGCAAATGTAATACTAAAATTCAATTATGCAAACCTTTTTTTGAAAAAAACTTTCTAAAAATCTAATTCCCTGATTAGCAAAATCAAGCGACAAGCTTATTTTTTCAATAACATTCTTTTCAACTCATTTAGCTTCATTAAAGCTTCCACCGGCGTTAAAGTATTGATGTCTAAATTCAAGATATCTTCTCTGATTTCTTCCAATAAAGGATCATCCATGCTGAAAATATTGAGCTGCATTTCGTCTTTTGAAGATCTAATTGTATTGAGTGCGTCGCTGGAATGATTTTTCTCTAATTTTTTCAAAAGCTTTTGCGCTTTCTGAATTACCATTTGAGGCATTCCGGCCATTTTAGCAACGTGAATACCAAAACTATGAGCACTACCGCCTTTAACCAACTTTCTGATAAAAAGCACATTGTCTTTTAACTCTTTTACCGAAACATTATAATTCTGAATTCTCGGCAGCAATTCGCTCATTTCATTTAACTCATGATAATGTGTAGCAAATAACGTTTTTGGTCTTGCCGGATTTTCATGTAAAAACTCGGCTATTGCCCAAGCAATAGAAATTCCGTCATACGTACTCGTACCACGACCGATTTCGTCTAACAAAACCAAACTTCTATCTGAAATATTATTCAAGATGGAAGCTGTTTCATTCATCTCCACCATAAATGTTGATTCACCCATCGAAATGTTATCGCTGGCGCCAACTCTGGTGAAAATTTTATCGACAACACCCATTCTGACCTTCTCTGCAGGAACAAAACTTCCCATTTGCGCCAGTAAAACAATCAAAGCCGTTTGTCTTAATATTGCGGATTTACCAGACATATTCGGCCCGGTAATCATAATGAGTTGTTGTGTTTCTCTGTCTAAGAAAACATCATTAGCCACATAAGGAACGCCAACGGGTAATTGCTTTTCAATCACAGGATGACGACCATTATTGATTTCTAATTCAAATGTATCATCCAAAATCGGACACACGTAATCATTTTCTATAGCCAATTGCGCAAAAGAAGTCAAGCAATCCAATTGGGCAACCAAATTAGCATTCAACTGTACTTGTTTGATATAAGTACCAATCCAAATCACGAGTTGTTCAAACAAATGGCTTTCGATTTGGTGGATTTTTTCTTCGGCGCCGAGAATCTTAGTTTCGTATTCTTTTAACTCTTCCGTGATGTATCTTTCAGCATTGACTAAAGTTTGTTTTCTAATCCATTCGGGAGGAACCTTGTCTTTATGTGTGTTACGGACTTCTATATAATACCCAAAGACGTTATTAAAAGAAATCTTCAAAGAAGTAATTCCGGTGCGCTCTGATTCTCTTTTCTCAATACCTTCTAAATATTCTTTCCCCGAAAAGGCAATGTTGCGCAGTTCGTCTAATTCGGCATGAATTCCTGTCGCGATTGCATTTCCTTTAGCAATTGAAACCGGAGAATCTTGATTTAGCGTGGCTTTTATTTTTTCGCGAAGCAAATCACAAGCATGCAAATTGTCGCCAATAACCCGAACAGCCTCTTGTTTACTTTCCAAAGCAATCGTCTTTATTGGAATAATGGCATCAAGAGATTCTTTCAAATAAATGACTTCACGAGGAGAAATTTTCCCGGTAGCGACTTTTGAAATCAAACGTTCCAAATCGGAAATCTGCTTGATTTGGTATTGTATTTTTTGAAGGATTTCTTGATCTTCTTTCAAATAAGAAACCACTTCGTGACGACTTCTTATCTTATTGATATCTTTCAAAGGCAAAGCCAACCAGCGTTTCAACAATCTTGAACCCATTGGCGAAAGCGTTCGGTCAATCACATCCAAAAGCGTTACGGCATTTTGAGAATGACTATGATATAATTCTAAATTTCGAATGGTAAATCGATCCATCCAAACATAAGCATCTTCGGCTATACGTTGGATATTAGTAATATGTTGAACTTTGTTGTGTTGCGTTTCTGATAAATAATAAAGAATCGCACCCGAAGCAATGATGCCATCGGGTAATTCTTCTACACCAAAACCTTTTAAGGAATTGGTTTGAAAATGATTCATCAAAGTTTCTACCGCATAATCTTCTTTATAAACCCAATCTTCAAGGTAAAACACATTAAAATCTTCGCCAAAACTTTCTTTGAATTGACCTTTGTTGTTCTTTTGAATTAAAATCTCACTCGGACTAAAATTCTGCAACAGCTTATCAATGTATTCCTCATTGCCTTGCGCTGTCAGGAATTCTCCGGTAGAAACATCCAGAAAAGCAACACCCAATTGCTTCTTTCCAAAATAAATTGAAGCCAAAAAGTTATTCGACCTAGAATTTAAAACTTCATCGTTCATCGAAACACCTGGTGTTACCAATTCGGTTACACCGCGTTTGACAATAGTTTTTGTCATTTTAGGGTCTTCCAATTGATCACAAATGGCGACACGTAATCCAGCTTTTACTAATTTTGGCAAATAGGTATTTAAAGAATGGTGTGGAAATCCGGCCAATGCGGTTTCTGTTTCCGAACCTGCGCCACGTTTGGTTAAAACGATACCGAGTATTTTAGAAGCACGAATCGCATCTTCACCAAAGGTCTCATAAAAATCACCTACTCTGAACAACAAACACGCATCGGGATACTTTCTTTTTATCTCGTTGTATTGCTTCATTAAAGGCGTTTCCTTGGGTTGAATCTCTTTGGCTGACAATGGAATTTTGATTTAAATTTATAAGAAAGCGAATTTAAATATTTTAGCTCGAATAGCCGACGCAAAAAAAATTAATTTAATATTAAGGTAAAAAAAAGGGCTCGGTTTTATATTTTGGATAGATTTGCTACAGAAACTTAAAAACATTATAAAATGAAAAAAATAATTTTACTTGCTGCCTTAGTTACTTTTGGCGTTACTACTTCTAATGCTCAAACAGCCAAAAAAGCAGTTAAAAAAGAAGCTTCGAAAATTGACGCTCCCAAAGTAGACGGACCGGGAATGTTATTCGAAAACGAAACTATCGATTACGGAACTATTCCTGCTAATTCTGACGGAAAAAGAGAATTTGTATTCGTAAACAACGGAAACAAACCGTTAATCATTGAAAGTGCTCAAGGTTCTTGCGGATGTACTGTACCAACAAAACCGGAAAAAGCAATTCAACCGGGAGAAAAAGGATCAATTGGAGTTAAATATGATACTTCAAGAGCCGGACAACCTTTTACTAAAACAGTAACTATAAAATCAAACGCTGTAGGTCAAGAAACTAAAGTTCTTACTATTAAAGGTAATGTATTGCCTGCTGAGACTAAAGTTGAGCCTATAAAAAGTTAATTATACTTAATTATAAATTCGAAAAGTCCCGATTTAGTCGGGACTTTTTTTTTGAATATCTTTGTCAAAAAAAATAAATGCGAAAGCTTGAAAATAAAGAGTTAGAACGAAAATCAGTCGCCGACTTTAAGGAAGCCGAAAAAACACCTATCACAATCATTCTTGATGACATCAGAAGTCTACACAACATTGGTTCAGTTTTCAGAACCGCTGATGCTTTTCTGATTGAAAAAATATACCTCTGTGGCATTACCGCCATTCCTCCTCACAAAGAAATTCACAAAACAGCCTTGGGTGCTACAGAAACAGTTGCTTGGGAATATCATAAAGAAGTAACTCACGTAATTGAAAATTTAAAAAAAGACAACTTCGAAGTCTTTGCTATTGAACAAGTAGAAAATGCTGTTTTTTTACAAGATTTTGCCATAGAAAAAAGAAAAAAATATGCTTTGGTTTTCGGCAATGAAGTCTATGGTGTATCTCAAAAAGCAATTGAGCTTTGTGATGGTTCAATTGAGATTCCGCAAATAGGAACTAAACATTCTTTAAACATATCTGTTAGTGCCGGAATTGTCGTTTGGGATTTGTTCCAAAAAATGAAGTTTTAAACCGATAATTTACTTTTTAAGATAATTTTATAATAAAAAAGGTCAGTATTTGATTATTTTTATGGCCATGAAAAAAAATCTGATTGCCTTTTTATTATTAATGTTCTGCTCTTCATCTTTTGTTTTTGGGAGCGTAAAAGCTTCATTGTGTAGTAAACAAACCACCAATATTGCACCAATATTAATAGCGACCGGAAACCAAACCTATTGTCCCGGAACTTCAATGAAGATTGTAACCAACATAACCATCACAGATCCTGATGACCCCGGAATAGACGCCATTTACGTTCAAATTTCATCCGGATATGATTTAGGCGATGACACTTTGACTTTGATTGGAAACCATCCGAATATAAGTACGGCCTGGAACGCCACAACGGGAACCTTAACACTATCAGGCATCACTGGACAACCAACATACACAGAACTGGAAGCTGCTATTGAGGATATTGAATTTTCTTCAAATGCTGCGAATCCATCGGGAACAAGAAACTTTTCTATAACGGTTGGTCAAGCCAATTATCTTCCCTCAAACGGACATTATTATTTGTATATTCCCAACATCGGAATCACTTGGTCAGCAGCAAAATCTGCAGCAGAAGCCAGCACCTATTATGGACTACAAGGGTATTTGGCAACCATAACTTCAGGAGAAGAAGCTCAAATTGCAGGAGAACAAACCACCGGTGCCGGATGGATTGGCGGTAGTGACGAAGAAACAGAAGGCGTTTGGAAATGGATGACCGGACCTGAAATAGGAACCGTTTTTTGGAATGGAAATTTCACTGGTTTCACGACTAATTATGCCTTTTGGAATATTGGAGAACCTAATAATTTGGGCAACGAAAATTACGCACACGTAACCGCTCCTGGTGTTGGTATAACTGGCTCTTGGAATGACTTAACCAATACCGGAACAACAGGCGGTGATTATCAACCAAAAGGCTACATAGTTGAGTATGGCGGACTGCCCGGTGACCCAACATTACAAATTGCAACCAGTTCAACTATGTCAATTGCCGCAATTACTTCAACAACCACAGCTACTCGTTGCGGAGCCGGAACCGTTAGTTTACAAGCTGTTTCTAATACCGGAACAGTCAATTGGTACACTACCCCAACCGGCGGAACACCAATAGCTACAGGAAATAATTTCACCACACCAAGTATAAGCTCTACTACCACTTATTATGCGGCGGCTAATTTTAATAGTTGCCCGGATACTTACAGAACTCCTGTTGTTGCCAATGTCACTCCAAAACCAATATTAACCTATACTTCTCCCTATTATATGTGTGATGAAGCTTACACGATTATTGATGTTGAAACTTCTTCTGGAATCATGTTTTGGTATGATAGTCCGACAAGCACAAATTCCATTTTTCTGGGAACTCATTTTATAGTACCAAATATCCATCAAAACACTACTTTTTATGCGGAAGCTAATTTTAGCAATTGTTTATCAGATAGAGTTCCTATTCAAGTAAATGTGTATGCAACACCAATCCTTTCTGACGAAACCATTGACCTATGTGAAAATGATGTTATTACCTTAAGTTCCGGAAATCCCGGAATGAGTTACCTTTGGTCAACAGGCGAAACAACCCAAACCATTGTCACAACAGGACTTCCAAATTACTCCGTTACCGTAACAACACCGGCGCCTGGAAATTGTTCAAAAACCAAAACCTTCACTATTAATTATAATCCTGAACCTGTAATTTCAAGTATTGATACCGCAGATTTACAAGTAACCATCAACACCTCACAAAGTGGTGATTTTGAGTATTCTCTTGACGGAATCAATTATCAGAGTTCTAATGTTTTTATGGTGAATGAAGGCGGAATGTATATCGCTTATGTCAGAGAAACAAATCAATGTGGTGCAGACCAAAAACCATTTGTAGTTATCTCAATTCCAGATTTTTTCACACCAAACGGAGATAATATTAACGATACTTGGTCAATCAAAGGTGCAAATTTCTACGCCAATGCAGAAGTGAGAATTTTTGACAGATTTGGTAAATTAATTACGGTTTTAAACTATTCTAATTGGGCTTGGGATGGCACTTATAATGGTAAACTTTTACCTTCAACCGATTATTGGTTTGTAGCCAAAATTGACAACACCATGCCCGAAATAAAAGGGCATTTCTCAATGCTGAGATAAAAAAACTATTGAATTTTATTTTTAATTTCCTCCAAAATAAAAACATAATCGTCTTGATTATTCAAAAAATCTCTATTGGTCACGTCTATGATCAATACGTTCAAATCCTTTTGTGATTTGATATAATCCAAATAACCATTATTGATTTTCTCTAGATATTCGGCTGGAATTTCCTGCTCATAACTTCGACCTCTTGTTTTGATGTTTGCCAAAAGTCTTTCGGTGCTTTGGTACAAATAAATATACAAATCGGGTTTGGGCATTTCTTTGTAAATAATATCAAACATCGTTTTATACAACCGGAATTCATCTTCGGCTAAAGTCACTTTAGCAAAAATCAAAGATTTAAAAATGTGATAATCCGCAACGATAAAATCCTTGAACAAATCAAACTGCGCTAAATCATCCGAAATCTGCTGGTATCTATCGGCCAAAAATGACATTTCCAACGGGAAAGCATAACGATTTTGGTCTTCGTAAAATTTAGGCAGAAAAGGATTGTCAGCAAAACGTTCCAAAACGGTTTTCGCATTAAAATCTTCTGCTAATTTATTGGTCAAAGTTGTTTTTCCGGCACCAATATTTCCTTCAATAGCGATGTAGTTAAAATGGTCGAGCTTGATTTTAGCAATAGGAATTTCAAGGCTTTGAACTACTTTGCAATTGCTCTTGTCTTCTGAAAGGACCAACAGTTCATGCAAATATTTCTGTAAAATCGGATGGCGCCAATCTAAGTTTAAGTCACGCATTGGCAACAAAACAAAAAGTCGGTTTTGCATTTCAGGATGAGGCACTTGCAACTTTTCTGAAGCAATAATTTCTTCATCAAAAGCAATCACGTCAATATCAATAATTCGGGCTTGGTAACCGTCATTATCTGCGCGAACTCTTCCCATGGCTTCTTCAAGCAATAACACTTCTTCTAAAGTTTGATGTGCCGATTTATGCGTATTCATCACGACAGCACAATTGTAAAATTTCTCGCTTTCAAAACCCCAAGAAGGCGTTTCATAAAGCTTAGAAACTCGGATTATGGTGCCAACTTCCTTGTGCAAATCATTAATACAACGCTCAATATTTTGGAGACGATTGCCTTGATTAGTACCTAAAGATAAAATGACTTGATGCTGCTTGTTCATAGAAGCACAAATTAACTAAAACTATTTCAGAATAACGGCAAAAAACAACTGACTGTTAATAACAATTTCTCAACAATTCTATTAATCCAAAATCATAAAACTTCTTTAAATAGTAACCATATTATGGCTAAAAGGCATTATTTTTGTTTAGCCAATGCGTAACTAAATCTATCACATCATGTTAAAGAAAATCCTAAAAATAGTCGGAATTGTTTTGTTGTTACTCGTAATTTCCGCTTTTGCGATTCCATATTTCTTTAAAGACCAAATCAAAGCCAAAATTTTAACGGCTATCAATGAAAAAGTCGATGCCAAAGTAGCTTTCGCAGATGCCGATTTGAGTTTGTTTAAAAACTTCCCGAATGCGAGTGTAAATATTGAAAAACTGTCTATCATCAACAAAGCACCATTTGAAGGTGATACTTTAGTGGCTTTTGAAGAATTAAATCTGAAAATGGCTATTGGACAACTCTTCAATAGTGACGACGAACCAATGCAAATTGACGGAATCGATTCTAAAAACGGATTGATTAATATTATCATCAATAAAAATGGTGTTGGCAATTACGATATCGCTCTGAAAGAAGAAAGCAAAGCAAATGACGGTAAAAGCAAACCTCTTTCGCTAAAAATAAAAGAGTATGCTGTGGAGAATTTCAAATTTAAATATTATGATGAAAAGTCAAAAATCAAGTTGGTTTTAGACAGTATCAATCATGAAGGAACCGGAGATTTTGCGGCTTCTAAATTGGATTTGGTCACCAAAACCACGACAAAAGTGTCACTCGACATGGACAAAGTGAACTACATGAAAAATATAGCCATTTCTTTGGATGCCGTTCTCGGAATTGACTTAGACCAAAGCAAATATACTTTCAAAGAAAACAAAGCAAAAATCAACGAATTGCCTTTAGAATTCAATGGTTTTATCCAAATGGTCGATGCCGGACAACAATATGATGTGACATTCAAAACGCCAACTTCTTCTTTTAAAAACTTCTTAGGCTTAATCCCGGCGCAATATGCGGCGAATTTAAAAGACGTGAAAACCAGCGGTGACTTTACGGTGGCCGGTTTTGCTAAAGGATTGCTTTCCGATACTACTGTGCCAAAATTCAACATCGATATTGCTTCCAATAATGCTTCATTCCAATATCCGAATTTGCCGAAATCAGTTCAAAATATTGTTATAGACACCAAAATCATCAACGAAACAGGTGTGATGAACGATACTTATGTGAACTTGGATAAATTATCTTTCCAGATTGACCAAGATGTTTTCAGTGCAAAAGCGAATATTAAAAATATAGCCGAAAATGCTTTGGTAAATGCGGCACTGAAAGGAACAATCAACTTAGGTAACCTGACGAAAGCTTATCCGGTAAAATTAGACAAACCATTAACGGGAATTTTGAAAGCCGATGTGACGACGGAATTCGACATGCAATCGGTAGAAAAAAGTGATTATGCCCGAATCAAAAATGCAGGAACGATGGATTTAACCGGTTTCAACTATACAGATGAAAACGGCAAAACGATGAAAATCAGCAAGGCTTTGGTTTCTTTTAATCCAAATCGTGTGAATTTGACACAATTCAATGCCACCACCGGCAAAACCGATTTAGCCGTAACCGGAGTTTTGGAAAATTTCTATGGCTTTATCTTTAAAAACCAAGAACTGAAAGGAAACTTCAATCTGAATTCGAATCAATTGGCCGTAAATGATTTTATGACGACCGGAACTGAAACAACTAAAGACGCTAAAGCCAGCGAGCCAATGAAAATTCCGGCATTTTTAAATTGTTCGTTAACAGCCAAAGCCAACACGGTTTTATACGACAATTTAGTGCTGAAAAATGTTTCGGGTAAAGTCATTATCAAAGACCAAAAAGCGACTTTAGAAAACGGTAAAACTGATATTTTTGGGGGTTCAATTGCGTTTAATGGTGATGTTTCTACCAAAGAAAAAACGCCCAAATTCAACATGGATTTAGGATTAAACGGAGTTGACATTCAACAAACATTTACCCAATTGGAGATGATGAAAAAAATTGCACCGATTGCGGGAGTGATTAACGGAAAACTGAATTCAAAAATCAAATTGTCCGGAAATTTAGACGCGAAAGAAATGACGCCTGATTTAAAAAGTATCACCGGGGATTTATTGGGACAATTGCTTTCAACTACAGTGAATTCAAGCAACTCGACTTTATTGACGGCTTTGGACAATAAGTTAGGTTTTGTGGATTTGACCAAATTAAACTTAAACGATTTAAAAGCGGCCTTAACTTTCAAAGACGGAAAAGTCAACGTAAAACCTTTTGATATCAAATACCAAGATATAAAAGCGACTATTGGTGGAACACACGGTTTTGACCAATTGATGAATTACAATGTGAAGTTGGATGTCCCTGCAAAATATTTAGGCAACGACATCAATAATTTAATTGGAAAACTAACTCCGACAGATGCTAAGAAATTTGAAACTATTCCGATAAACGCAATCCTTACCGGGAATTTCAAAAATCCAAATGTAACTACTGATCTCAAACAAGCCACAACGACTTTGGTCAATAACTTGGTCAAACAACAGAAAGATAGACTCGTTCAACAAGGCACTTCAGCACTTGGAAACTTCATCAGCAATAACACCAAGCCAAAGGATACATCGAAAACAACGACACCAAAAGAAGATGTTAAAACCAAAGCCAACGACTTAATCAAAGATTTATTCAACAAAAAGAAAAAAACAGCACCCAAAACGGAACCAACAACGCCGACGCCGACAAAATAAAAAAAGACACGAGCGAAGCGAACTGACGAAGTAAACCCTTTCTCAACAGAAAGGGTTTTTTATTTAAACGTTTATCTTAACAACATAACCTTCAAAAGTTCTAACGTTGAAAACGGTTCCGTCTTCAAACATCAAGTATTGTCCTTTGACACCCGTGAGTTTTCCGGAGAAATTAGGCGATTTGTCTAAACTCAAACTATTCACTTTACTAGGATATTGCAAAACAGGATATTGCAATTCATATAAATCTTCCTTGTTGGGATTGAAAAATTCTTGAACTTCTGCTGGAATTAAATGCTCTAATTTTAATCTTTCAGCCATTAAGTCAACTTCAGGCACATCATTCTTCAACATTTTTTGCCAATTGGTTTTATCGGCATAATGGTTTTTTAAAGCAACTTCGGTAATTCCGGCCAAATAACGATTTGGCACTTCCACTATCGGAATAGCCTGAACAGCGCCTTGGTCAATCCAACGTGTCGGCACTTGGGTTTTCCGGGTTACGCCCACTTTGATTTCACTCGATAAGGCCAAATAAACAATATGCGGTTGTAGCTGTACTTTCTTTTCGTAGGCTAAATCTCGGTCTTCGATGTCTAAATGCGCTGTGCTCAATTCGGGTTTCATAATCCAATCACCTGCTGCGGCTGAGCTCATAAAACAATCATAGCAAAATCCTTGGCGGAAAATCTTTTTCTTTTTACCGCAATTCAAACATTGATAACCTTGAAATGAGATTTCCAATGACTTGTCTAACAATTGGTTTAGGCTCAAAAAACTATCCTCAAACACCAGATAATACTGAATCGGATTGGAGAATTCGGTTTGCATTTTGGTGAGTACGCCTTCGTAAGTCATGCTACTGTTCTGTTTTTTGGATAAAAGTATAATAAAATTAGTATATTAGCGTTATCATTTTACGTCTAACCCAATCTTATTTACCATGAAAAACCTATTCAAAGTTGCCTTGTTGGTTGTTTCATTTGCAACCTTATCTTTTATCACTGCCGAAAAAAAGGAGATTAATATCGTAATTGATGCCGGTCATGGCGGACATGATTTAGGAGCAACTCATGAAGAGGCTCTTGAGAAATCTATCGTAGTCGAAGTCACCAAAAAAATTCAGTCTTTGAACACCGATGCTGATATAAAAATTCATGTCACCAGAACGGAAGACCACTTTTTATCTTTACAAGAAAGAGCAAATTTTATAAACAAAATCAAACCAGATTTGGTTATTTCACTTCATACCAATTCAAACAAAAACTCCACTACCACAGGAATAGAAACCTTTTATTCAGACAAATCTATCGCTGCTTTGAAATCCGAAGAAATGGCCAATAAGTTGAGTGAAGTCATTGCAAAAAACATCCCTTTGAATAATCGCGGTGTAAAAAAAGCGCCTTTTTGGATTTTATCCAAATCAGAAGTTCCTGCTGTAATAGTTGAAATGGGGTTTATCAGTAACCAAAATGACAAAGACTATTTAACCAACGAAAAGGGTCAAAATGAAATAGCCAAAACCATTTTAGAGTTTATTGAAGGGTTAAAATAATAATTCTTAAATCCAAAATATGCTCTATCCAATCATTAACTCTATCGCATCCTGGGTTTTGAAACAACGCATTCATCAGATTGAGTTGTTTCTGAAATACCCGCATGAAGTTCAGGATGAGTTGTTGATGAATTTGATTCGGAACTGTGACGAAACGGTTTTAGGCAAAAAATATGATTTCGAAAGCATCAAGTCTTACCAAACTTTTGCTGAAAGAATTCCGGTTTCATCTTATGAAGATTTGGAGCCATTGATCGAAGAAACACGTCAAGGTTATCAGAATATTTTTTGGAACACACCCATAAAATGGTTCGCCAAATCGAGCGGAACGACCAATGCAAAAAGCAAATTTATACCGGTCAGCAACGAAGCGCTCGAAGACTGTCATTACAAAGCCAGCAAGGATTTATTGTGTATGTATTTGAACAACAACGAGAATTCTGAAATGTTTTTAGGCAAAAGTTTACGTCTGGGCGGCAGTTCTCAGATTTATGAAAATAACAATACTTTCTTTGGTGATTTATCAGCTATATTGATTGAAAACATGCCCATGTGGGCCGAATTCAGTAGCACACCAAGCAATAAAATCTCATTGATGAGCGAATGGGAAAGCAAACTCACCGCAATTATCAATGAAACGAAAACCGAAAACGTAACCAGTTTTGCCGGCGTTCCTTCTTGGATGTTGGTTTTGCTAAATCGAATTTTAACCGAATCCGGAAAAGAAAACATGTTTGAGCTTTGGCCGAATTTGGAAGTTTATTTCCATGGCGGCGTGAGTTTTGAACCTTATCGCGAGCAATACAAAAAGATTTTACCTAAATCTGATTTTAAGTATTACGAGATTTACAACGCTTCCGAAGGCTTTTTTGCCATTCAGGATTTGAATTATTCAAATGATTTGTTGTTAATGTTGGATTATGGTATTTTCTATGAATTTATTCCGATGGATACTTTTGGCACACCCAACCAGAAAATCGTTCGATTATCCGATGTGGAATTGTTCAAAAATTATGCAATGGTGATTACAACTAACGCCGGACTTTGGCGTTACATGATTGGCGACACCGTTCGTTTTACTTCATTAAACCCATACCGAATCAGAGTTTCCGGAAGGACCAAACACCATATTAATGTTTTTGGTGAAGAGTTAATGGTAGAAAATACCGATTTGGCTTTGGCTAAAACTTGTTCGGCTTTACACTGCGAAGTGATTGATTATACTGTTGCGCCGATTTATATGCAAGGCAAAGAGAAAGGTTCACACGAATGGATGATTGAGTTCAAAAAACATCCTAAAAACATTGATTTATTCCAAAAAGCATTGGACGAAAACATACAGTCGGTCAACTCAGATTACGAAGCCAAACGGTACAACAACATGACATTGAACGAACTCAAAATCAATGTCGCTCGAGAAAATTTATTCTATGATTGGCTCAAAGAAAACGACAAACTCGGTGGACAACATAAGATTCCGAGACTTTCGAATCAGAGAGATTATTTGGAACAATTGTTGAATATGCAACACCATGTAAATTCCAAATAAAATCCTGAAACTTCGAAACAAGTAACTTTAAATTTCAATAATCAAATGAAAAAAATCCTCGCAATATTTGTATTAGTTAGCTTTATAACTTCTTGTGGTCCAAAAAGATTGGGTTGCGGTCCGGGACGTTGTGATATTGAAACGCCTAAAACAACTACTTTGTTAAAAAATATTTGCTGAAAATTCATTTTGTGATTGTAACATTTTTTTTGATTTGAAGTCTTACAGACAATCATCAATCAAAAATCAATCAAAAATGAAATCTCTAAGCATTGCCTTGTGCTTACTTGTCACGGGCTCAATTTTCGCGCAAGAAACGCCGAAAACAGAAGAAAACAAATCTTCAGAAAAAACCAACGAGCTGAAAGAAGTTACCATTTACGGCAACAAAAAACAGCATCTCAAAGTCGAATCAGACAAAACTACCATCAACGTCAGAGATAATGCGATGTTGAACAGCGGCAGCAGTTTGGAAGCTGTTAAAAAAATTCCCGGTGTAATTACTTCGCCTACCGGAACCATTACATTAAACAGCAAAGGTGTCACCATTTATATTGATGGCGCACCAAGTTC
The DNA here is from genome assembly GCF_003634615.1 of Flavobacterium sp. 102. Lineage (NCBI taxonomy): Bacteria > Pseudomonadati > Bacteroidota > Flavobacteriia > Flavobacteriales > Flavobacteriaceae > Flavobacterium > Flavobacterium sp. 102. The sequence continues at coordinate 372,931 of NZ_RBKX01000001.1, forward strand.
TTTAAGCGGAACCGATTTGCAAAACTATTTGTCAACTTTACCAGCCAATGCTATCGAAAAAGTAGAATTAATCTACAATCCCGGCGCTTCTTTTGATGCGGATGCCAGTGGCTCGATCATCAATATTGTAACGAGTACCAAACGGAAAAAAGGGTTGAATGCGAGTTTCAACATCAATTACAACTTCAACAAATACCAAAAACCAAGTCCGCAGATTTTATTGAACGGAAAAGTAAAAGATTTGAGTTGGCAAACCATGTTAGGTTACAATTATATTGACAGTGAAAGCAACAACAGAAACGATCAAACTTTCACTTCTTTTTCTCCTGAGGAAAATTTATACCAAAAGAATTTGGCGAAATTCACCAATCGTAATTTATATTTCAGAACCGGAACCAATTACAAGTTGAATGAAAAATCGAATTTATTATTCAACTACAATTTGAATTTAGGAAACGATAGAATTGTCAATGAATCATCAACAACCGGAACCGGAATTGATTTCTCTAACAATGGCCATTCGAAAATGAAAAATAGTGTAAACGAGTTGAGTTTGCAATACAGAACTAAATTAGACACTTTAGGCAGAACATTTGACATCACGGCTTACAGCAACTTTTTCAATCGCAATCCAAACACAATCTCAACCGGTCAAAACAATGGAGAATCGACTTTCTTCAATGGAAAAATCGACTTTAATTTGGCCAATTATTATTTGAAATACGACTTTAGCATTCCGTTTAATAAATTCAATTTCTCTATCAATACCGGTGGAAAATTCAATTACATCAAAGTAGAGGACAAAGGAATTTACAATTTGAATACGGCTTCCAATTCGGTAGTAGATTTTGATTATGACGAAACAAATTTGGCTTTTTATGTCGAAGCCAGAAAGAAAATCAAGAAGTTCAATTTTACTGCCGGTCTTCGTTTTGAAGACTACAAAGTTGACAGAATAGCGATCCAAGAAGGCGATGAAACCAAGGTGAATTTCAAAAACACCAACTTTTTCCCGAATGTCAGCGCGATGTATGAAATCAATGAAAACATGAATTTGTCGGCTTCTTATTCAAAGAAAATCCAACAAGCGGATTACAATGTTTTGGATCCGAATAACTTTGCCAACTTTGACCAATACAACACTTCGCAAGGAAATCCTTTTTTGGATCCAACGTTTTTTGACAACTTTGAGTTGAAACTTAATGCGTTTCAGTTTGTGAGTTTAGGCGGAAACTACACTATTGCCAAAGACATCAACCGTTTTATTATTAATGCCGAACCCGGAGAATTGGTCAGCAATCAAACCTTTCAACAATTTGACAAGACCAAAACCTTGAGTTTCTTTGCTTCATTCCCGGTTCCGTTGGATTATTTCTTTAAAAGCAAAGAAGAGTTCAAAAAACGCATGAACAATATGGACAATATGAATTATATTTTCTTTAATGTCAATTACATCAAAGCCACTACCGAAGGTTATGACTTTTCGTTTAAAAACAAACCTATTTGGAACTATTCGGCGCAAGCACAATTTATTTTACCTTGGGGAATCAAAAATTCGATGTCGTATTTTATTTTGCCAAAAGGCACCTGGGAAATCTATCAAATTACCAAACCGATTCAGCAGTTTGACATTTCATTCAATAAAGAATTCATGAACAAAAACTTAAAAATCGGATTGCATTGTTTTGATGTTTTCAATACTAATGAAATTAATGCTTTGGTTTCTTCGACCAATTTGGAAACTAAGTTTTACCAAAAACCGGATACAAGAACATTCAGAATTTCGTTAACCTATAACTTTGGCGACTTGAGTCTGAAAAAAGAAAATACTGAAATCAACATCGAGAAAAACCAATCCGGTGGCGGATTCATGAAATAAGAAAAGTATAAACAAAAAATCCCTCTGTTGAGGGATTTTTTTTGAGTTGGTAAAGCCCCATTTTTCAACTGATACCGATGCAATTTTTAATTTCCGTACAGGAATCATGTAAAAGATGTACGGGAATTGTACAAAAGATGTACAGGAATTAAACAAAATCTGTACGGAAATGAAAAAAGTCAACGGTAAGAAATAAAAAAAGGGAACTAATGAGTTCCCTTTTGCACTTGTAGCATCCTGATTTAAGACGCTATTTCTAAACGTTTTAATAAGTTTTTAGTCAACGCATCGTGTGTATAATCTAAGTCGATGTGAAGTTCTTTTTCATCAGAACTTGGCAAATCATACATCGCATCAGTAAGTATCGCTTCGCATAACGAACGCAATCCACGAGCGCCGAGTTTGTATTCTAACGCTTTTTCTACAATATAATCTAAAGCTTCATTGGAAATGGTAAATTTCACATCGTCCATTGCGAATAACTTTTCGTATTGCTTAATCAAGGCATTTTTAGGTTCGGTTAGAATCGCTCTCAAAGTGGCCTTGTCTAAAGGATCCATATGGGTTAGCACCGGCAAACGACCAATGATTTCAGGAATCAAACCAAAATCTTTGATGTCTTTAGGAATGATATATTGCAACAAATTGTCTTTGTCAATGCCGTCTGCATTTTTTGATGTATTGTAACCTACGGCTTGGCGATTCAATCGTTTAGAAATGATTCTTTCGATGCCGTCAAAAGCACCACCGGCGATAAATAAAATATCTTTGGTATTGACTTCAACGAATTTTTGGTCGGGATGTTTTCTACCACCTTTTGGCGGAACATTCACCATAGTTCCTTCTAACAATTTCAGTAAAGCTTGTTGCACACCTTCACCTGAAACATCACGCGTAATTGATGGATTGTCACTTTTACGGGCAATCTTATCAATTTCGTCAATGAAGACGATGCCTCTTTCGGCTTTGGGTACATCGTAATCTGCAGCTTGTAACAGACGTGTCAAAATACTTTCCACATCTTCACCTACATAACCGGCTTCTGTCAATACTGTTGCATCAACAATGGCCAAAGGAACGTCCAACATTCTGGCGATGGTTTTTGCCACCAATGTTTTTCCGGTTCCGGTTTGGCCCACCATAATGATATTGGACTTTTCTATCTCAACATCTTCTTCGTGTTGGAGCTGCATCAATCTTTTGTAGTGATTGTATACGGCTACCGACATTACTTTTTTGGTTTGGTCTTGCCCGATTACATATTGGTCAAGGAATGCGCGAATTTCTTTCGGCTTTTTCAAAACCAAATCGACTGAGGGTTTTATACCGCCGGAGCCTTTTAATTCTTCTAAAACTATTCCGTGTGCCTGCTCAATACATCGATCACAAACATGCGCATTTATTCCGGCTATCAATAAATTGGTTTCCGGTTTTTTTCGTCCACAAAAGGAACATTCTAAAACTTGTTTTGCCATTCTTTTAGTCTAAAGTCTAATGCCATAAAGTCTAAAGTCGTTTGACCTTGGACTTTTGACTTTCGACACATTTATCTTCTTAACACTTCATCAATCATTCCGTATTCTTTCGCTTCATCGGCAATCATCCAGTAATCGCGTTCAGAATCTTTGTGTACTTTTTCGAAAGTTTGCCCTGAATGCTGTGAGATGATTTGGTACAATTCGTCTTTCAGTTTCAACATTTCTTTTAAGTTAATTTCCATATCGGTTGCCACACCTTGTGCGCCACCTGATGGTTGGTGAATCATTACTCTTGAGTGTGGTAATGCCGAACGTTTTCCTGCTGCTCCGGCACACAATAAAACCGCACCCATAGACGCTGCCATTCCGGTACAGATGGTGGCTACATCTGGTCTGATGTATTGCATCGTATCGTAAATTCCTAAACCGGCATAAACGCTTCCGCCTGGTGAGTTGATATAAATTTGGATGTCTTTTGAAGCGTCAACACTTTCTAAGAACAACAATTGTGCTTGGATTATATTGGCCATATAATCGTCAACTCCGGTGCCCATGAAAATGATTCTGTCCATCATCAAACGCGAGAATACGTCGAGTTGTGAAATATTTAATTGACGTTCTTCAATAATATAAGGCGTCATGCTACTCACGATTTTATCGTAATACATACTGTTTACGCCGTGTTTTTTGGTAGCAAATTTTTTGAATTCCTTTCCGTAGTCCATATTAAATGAAATTATAAATTTTAAATTATGAATTATAAATTACTCTTAAACTTAGTCAAAGTTCGTGCCTTGTTTTTAAGGTGACAATGTGTCGCTAAATCAGAATCCTAGCCCCGATTGCAGCAAGCTACCATGTAGCGCGGAAAGCGGGAAAAAGCTTCAAATAAAAAAGCGCCAAATTACTTTGACGCTCAAATATAGTAAAATATCTTATTAGTGTTTTAATTCACCATACATTGCTTTGATGAACTCATCGTAGCTTACTTCTTTTGACTTTGCTTTTACTTTGTCTTTGAATAAGTTCAGCATTTTTTCGTTCATTACTTGCTCTGACAAACGACGTACTTCGTCTTGATTTGACATAACACGCGCTACGATACCTTGCACATCTTCATCACTTGGATCCATTTGACCGAATTGTGCCATTTGTTTTTTGATGATTTCGGTCGTGTACGATTTCAAGTCTTCAAAAGTGATTTGCAAACCATTTTCGTTGATGATTTTGCCTTCAATTAATTGGTAACGCAAACCGTTTTCTGATTTGGCGTATTCTGCTTCTGCTTCTTCAGCGCTTAGCGGATTTTCGCCTGCTGATTGGATCCATTTTTTTAGGAAACCGGCCGGTAAATCAAATTTAGTGTTGGCGATTAATGACTCGGTCACATCGTTTAAGAATTTTTGATCCGCTTGTTGTGTGAATTGCTTTTCGGCGTCTTCTTTGATTTTGGCTTTCAATTCGGCTACAGAAGTGACCACTTTTGGCCCAAATAATTTATCAAATAATTCTTGATCTAAAACAGCCGGTTCGTGCGTGGTTACTTCGTCGATGGTGAAAGTCACTTCGATATCTAAACCGTGAACGTCATCGTGTCCAACGGCTAAGAAATCCATTAATTTGTGATCATCATCAAATAATCCTTTGGTTTTTAAAGTCACTACATCGCCTACTTTTTTACCGATGAAAGCCTTTGCGGTTTTCTTATCCGCAAAAACGTCTAAAGACAAAGTCGTTCTGTTGTTGATGTCTTTGTCGGAGTTGGCAAAAATACCGGAAACATCGTTTCCTTCTTCAACGGTATCTTTGGCGATTAGTTTTCCGTATTGTTTTTGGATACGCGCTACTTGGTCGTTTAACATTTTATCGTCGGCAATGATTTTGTATTGAACCACATCGTTTTTGGCACTTAAATCAACTGTGAATTCCGGCGCTAAACCTAATTCGAATTCGAATTTATAATCTTCCACATCCCAATTGAAATCTTCGGTTACTTTTGGTAACGGATTGCCAAGGATGTCTAATTTTTCTTCTACTAAATATTTGTTGAGATTGTCTTGCAACAATTTGTTTACTTCTTCTAACAAAATAGCTTTACCGTATTGTTTTTGGATTAAACTCATCGGTACTGCTCCTTTTCTGAATCCAGGAATAGCAGCATTCTTTCTGTAATCTGCTAAAACTTTCTCTACTTTTTCTGCATAATCCGATTTTGATACTTCAACAGTAACTACAGCATTTAATGCGTCTACATTATTTCTTGTGATGTTCATTTCTTGTGTTTTTTACATACTAAAATTGGGTTGCAAAATTATAACATTTCTACAACCCTACCAAGTTTTTATTTTATTGATTTTTACCCGGTTATTTTGCCTCACCAGTGATTTGGTAAACCAACGATTGGGAAAGCGATAAGATGATACTGAAGAGCATCGCAGTCCAAAAAGAACTGACCTCAAATCCGTCGACAAAATGGTCGCAAAGCAAGATTATAATGGCATTGATGACCAATAAAAACAATCCAAGCGTAAAAAAAGTGACCGGTAAAGTCAAAAGCACCAATATAGGTTTTACAAAAAAGTTGAGTAAGGCTAAAACAATAGCCACGGTTAGCGCTGTGGTAAATTGGTCAACGATTACACCTTTCATCAGATAAGCGATAGCCATTACTAAAAGCGCAGAGATTAATATTCTAAGGAGTAGTTTCATGGGTTTTCTATTTTATTTCATCAAATATGCAAATAAATTTCAATTTACAATGAACAATAATGCCCTTTTTTGTCCTCTAAATTTTAATCACTTTATCACAATATTCATTTTTATTCCTTGAAAAAAAACAATTTTGTGATGCAAAAGTTAAATTTTTGTAAATAAAAAAAATATATTCCTATATTTGTTCAAATTAACTTTTTAATAAAATCAAATATGAAAAAAATTTTACTCTCTTTTGCTTTATTAACGTCACTTTACGGCAGTTCTCAAATATTATCTGAGGGCTTTGAAGGTGAAACTTTTCCTCCAACAGGATGGACAACTGAGACACAAGTAGCAACAAGAATTTGGAGACCAACCACGGACTACAGTGCTACAACTCAGGCAACTTTCAATATCACTGGCGCAAAATCTGCCATTATTGCTTGGATTGTTGATCCAAATGAGGCTAATTTAATCAGTCCTACTTTTAGTTTGGATGGTTATGCAGATGCTACCTTTAGTTTCAATGCTAAAATTGGATATGAATACATGGTTGCACCTAATGCTAATGGAGATTTAAATGTTCAAATTAGTGACAATGGACTAGACTGGACTACTTTATGGGTTGAAGAAGATCAAGGTCCTTATGAAGACTATGAAACTTTGGCTATTTCTTTAGATTTAGCTGATTATGTAGGACAATCTGGCCTTCAAATTAGATTCCAATATTTAGCTACTGATGCTGACACTTTATCAATTGATGACATTCTTATTACAGGAACTTTGGGTGTTAACGAATCATTCGCTAATAAATTCAGTACTTATCCAAACCCTGTTGACAATTCAGTTAGCATTTCAAACAACTACAATATTCTTTTAACTGATGTAAGTATTACTGATGTTAACGGAAGAACTGTTAAATCACTTAAAGTAAACAATCTTTCTCAAGTTGAAATGAATGTTTCTGATTTAAATTCAGGAGTTTATTTCATGAACATCAATACCGATTCAGGTAAAGCTGTTAAGAAATTTATCAAAAACTAATTATCAAAAATAGTTTTACAAAAGCCCTTTCAATTGAAAGGGCTTTTTTTATTTTAAAAACCTTGAGGTTTCCTCAAAAAACAACTTTGGATTCTCGGCATGAAGCCAATGTCCAACATTGGGAATCGTTACTAACTTAAAATTAGGGAAGTGTTGTTTAATGTTGACTACATCGCTGTCTAAAATGTATTTGGAATTTCCTCCGCGAATAAACATCGTTGGTTTGTCAAAATGATTTTCACTAGACAAAGCCTCGCCTATCGTTTCTATTTTGGTATTAAAAACAGGTAAATTGAATCGGAATGCCAATTGTCCCGGTTCTATCCAATAAAGGTTTTTCATTAAAAATTGGCGGGTGCCAAAATCGGGAATAAACGGATATAAGGTTTCTTCAACCATTGTTCTATCAGGTTTGGAAGTAAAATCAACCGCGTTTAATCCGGCTAAAATATCTTGATGATGTGGCGGGTAATATTTAGGACCTATATCCGCAACGATTAATTTTTCAACCATTTCCGGATAGGTAGTGGCAAAGAGCATCGCTACTTTTCCACCCATAGAATGACCAATAATAGAGACGTTGGATAAATTATAATGTTGGCAATAGCGCAAAATATCATTTGCCATAATCGTATAATTGAACTCATCGGAATGAAAACTTTTACCGTGATTGCGCAAATCGAGCAGGTGAACCTGAAACCCTTCAGCAGCATACAGCGAACCAAATGATTTCCAGTTGTCACTCATTCCTAAAAAACCATGAATTATCAGAAGTGGTTTTCCTTCGCCTTCAATTCTTGAATGTAACATCTATTTTAACTTTTGTAAATACATATTCACCACATTATCCAACCCAAGATATAAGGCTTCTGAAATTAGAGCGTGACCAATAGAAACCTCTAATAATCCCGGGATGTTATCTTTGAAAAACTTGATGTTATCCAAACTTAAATCATGACCGGCATTGATGCCTAAGCCTAATTCATTGGCTAAAACGGCTGCATTTACATACGGTTCAATTCCGGCTTTGTTGCCCAAACCATATTGGTGCGCAAATTCCTCAGTGTATAATTCGATTCGGTCGGTTCCGGTTTTTTTGGCACCTTCAATCATACTCAAAATCGGGTCTACAAAAATGGAAGTTCGAATACCATTGCGTTTAAATTCCGCAATGACTTCGGTCAAATAATCTTGAAATTTAACCGTATCCCAACCGGCAGAAGAGGTAATCGCTCCAATCGCGTCGGGAACCAATGTTACTTGTTCGGGTTTGCATTCTAAAACCAAATCGATAAAATTGTGTTGCGGATTGCCTTCAATATTGAATTCAGTATAGACAATTGGTTTTAAATCGCGTGCGTCTTGGTATCGAATGTGCCTTTCGTCCGGTCTGGGATGAATGGTAATTCCTTGCGCTCCGAATCGCTGTATGTCTTTAGCTACTTGCAATAAATCGGGTACGTTTCCACCGCGAGCATTTCGCAAAGTGGCTATTTTATTGATGTTGACGCTTAATTTTGTCATGCTTTATTTTTTATTCACGAATTCAAAAACTATTTTTCTTTAAACCTAAACATTTTCAAATTCGCGGTAAATTAATTTTTAGACAAAAATACAAAGTTAACCAAGTCGGCATGTCCCAAAATTTGATTATTTTGCAGTCGCTAAAGAAAAGAATACATGAGAGAACTTTCAGAATACATCAATAACGATTTTAAACCTTTTTCGAGCCAAGAAACGGTTGCTGATCTTCAGGATTTTTTTGCCGATAGTACCTTTTCTCATTTTCCGGTTTTAGACAATGGAATTTACTTAGGTTGTATTTCTTCTGTTGATGCTGAAACTTTTGAAACACAAAAAAGCTTAGCCGATTACCGCTATGCTTTAGAAGGTTTTTTTGTTAGAAACGCTATGATTTGGTTAGACGTTTTAGAAGTTTTTGCTCGAAACAATGCTAATTTGGTTCCGATTTTAGATGAAACCAATAAATATGTTGGCTATTACGAAATCACAGATGTCATCAAATTTTTAAATGAAACCCCTTTCTTAAAAGAATCCGGCGGTATTATTGTGGTTGAAAAAACAACTAATGATTATTCGATGAGTCAGATTGCCCAAATTGTAGAAAGCAATAATGGGAAGCTTTTAGGTCTTTTTGTTTCGGAAGCCAATGCGGAAAAAGTGCAAGTGACGATTAAAATTACTTTGGGAGGAATGAATGAAATCATCCAAACGTTTCGTCGTTACAATTACGAAATCATTTCGGAACACCAAGAAGACAACTATTTGAATAATTTGAAAGAGCGTTCGGAATACTTGGATAAATATTTAAATATGTAAAATCAATGTGACAATCTGAAAATTGTTACATTACTACATTAACCAATTGATACATTAAAAATGAAAGTTGCCATCTTCGGACAATATTATCAAAACGACACGCGACCGATTATCAAGGATATTTTTGTTTTTTTCAACAGAAACAATGTTGAATTGGTCATTGAAGAAAAGTTTTTGAAAATACTTTATGAAGAAAAGATAGTCGAAAGACCATACAAGACTTTCTCCAGTCATTCCGATTTAGACAATAGTTTTGATATTCTAATCAGTATTGGTGGCGACGGAACCATTTTGAGAGCGGCTACTTTTGTTCGTGATTCCGGCATTCCTATTTTGGGCGTCAATGCCGGAAGATTAGGGTTTTTAGCCAAAGTGCAGAAAGAAAATATTGGTGCATTTCTGCAAATCGTATTAGAAAAAAAATACACCATATCCGAAAGATCATTACTTACGATTGAATGCTCTCCGAACAATTCGGAAATCGATATTAATTTTGCCATGAACGAAGTCGCTGTAAGTCGAAAAGACACCACTTCGATGATTACAATTGAAACTTTCTTGAATGGCGAACACTTGAATTCTTATTGGGCTGATGGTTTAATTATTGCGACACCAACAGGATCAACAGGTTACTCTTTGAGTTGCGGCGGACCGATTTTGACTCCAGAAGTAAAAGGATTGGTAATTACTCCTATTGCACCACACAATCTCAATGCCCGACCATTAGTGATTCCAGACAACACCGAAATCACCCTGAAAGTTTCGGGTCGAGAAGAACAATATCTTGTCTCTTTGGATTCGAGAATCACTTCGGTGGATAACCATTCGATTATTAAAATTAAGAAAACACCATTTAATATTAATATGGTGGAAATTCCGGAAGAAACGTTTTTCAAGACACTTCGCACCAAATTACTTTGGGGTGAAGACAAGAGAAATTAGAAAAAATTTACCTCATTGTATACTACAATTCTAAAAAAAACGTTTTAGAATAGAACCTTGCTAACATTAGTAATTATCAGCACTTTATTTTATTTGGCAGAAATCCGAAATTCATGCTATATAAGTACTGAGAATTATTATATTTGCACGCTATTTTCAATTTGATGAAAAAGATTTTAGTATTATTTTTTTGTTTGGTTTTCCAAAATATTTTGACGGCACAAATCAATGAGATTGGTGTTTTCTTAGGCGGAAGTAACTTTATTGGAGATGTGGGTAAAACCAATTACATCGCTCCAAATAAATTGGCTATCGGAATTTTATATAAATGGAATAAAAGTCCAAGGCATTCGTATAGGTTTTCCTATACACAGTCAACTATTTCAGGAAATGATTTAGACTCGGAAGTTCCCGGAAGGAATTTAAGAGGCTACAAATTTAAAAATAATATCAAAGAGCTTTCTGCCGGTATGGAATTCAATTTTTTTGATTTCAATTTGCACGAAACTTTGAAAAAGAAAATAACGCCTTATGTCTACACCGGTCTTACTTATTTCGCATATGATGAATTGTATGTGATTAATGGGCAAACCAAAAAAGACTATACTGAAAGCACTTTTGCTATTCCAATGATTGTTGGCGTCAAAAGCAATATTTTTGACCATATAGTTTTAGGCTTTGAAGTTGGCGCGAGGTATACTTTTACCGATAATTTGGACGGAAGTTTACCTAAGAATGAGAATTTAGCGCCATTGAAATTTGGCAATATAAACAGCAAAGACTGGTATGTATTCACCGGGTTTACATTAACGTATACCTTTACAGAAAAACCATGTTATTGCGCAGAATAAAGAATGGATTTACTAGATAAAATAAACAAAGACAATTTACCCAAGCACCTTGCCATCATTATGGACGGGAATGGTCGTTGGGCGAAACAAAAAGGTTTATTAAGAGCATTTGGCCATGAAAACGGAACCAAATCTGTTCGAGTTACCGTAGAAACTTGCGCCAAACTAGGCATTGACAATCTAACACTTTACGCATTTTCTACAGAAAATTGGAACCGCCCAAAACTGGAAGTAGATACCTTAATGAAATTGCTGATTTCTTCCCTTAAGAAAGAGTTTGAAACCCTTCAAAAAAACAACATTAAATTAAACTGTATCGGGAACATAGATTTGCTTCCTGCCTCAGCCAAGAAAGAACTTTTAGCTGTCATTGAAAAGACGAAAAACAATACCCGAATGACCTTAACATTAGCCTTAAGCTATGGTTCTAGAGAGGAATTGTTAAATGCTGTTAAAATAATCAGTGATAAAGTTAAAAATAATATAATTTCGATAGACACTATTGATGAATCAATTATTAATCAGCATCTTTACACGCACAATCTGCCTGACGTAGATTTGGTAATTAGAACTAGTGGTGAACACAGGATCAGTAATTTTCTGCTTTGGCAAATCGCTTATGCAGAATTTTATTTTACAGACGTACTGTGGCCCGATTTTAAAGAAAACGATTTATATGAAGCGATCATTAGCTATCAAAAAAGAGAACGAAGATTTGGAAAAACAAGTGAACAAATTAAATAAAATTTCAGTGCAGATTACACCCTCAAGAATATTTCTAATTATCTTATTTTTTGGAAGTATTTTTCAATTACAAGCCCAAGATAGACTCCCTTTTGAACAAGGAAAAAAATATTTTTTAGCAAACGTTAAGGTAAATGGCAAGATTAGTTACAATGAGCAAACAGTAGTTACTTTTTCCGGCTTGGAAAAAGGACAACAACTGACGGTTCCCGGAGAAGAAATTAGTAATGCTATTAAGAAATTAGGGAAGCTTGGACTATTCAGCGACATTGATTTTTTTGTAAATAAAACCGAAGGCGACAGTATTTGGCTTGACCTTGATATTGCGGAGTTACCAAAACTAAGTGATGTAAAAATTCAAGGGATAAAAAAATCAAAAACGGAAGTTTTAATCAAAGAAAACAGTTTAACAAAAGGTAAAATTGTTAATGAAAACTTGATTACCACAACCAAAAATTACATCGAAAACAAATACAAGAAAGACGGTTACTATAAAACCAAAGTCTTTATAACCACTACACCTGATACTACTGAAGGCAATCAGGTGAAGATGTTGGTAAATATTGACAAAGGAGACAAATTGAAAATCTCCAAAATTAGTTTTGATGGCAACGAAAAATTCTCAGACAAGAAACTGAGAAAAGCCATGAAAAACACCAAACAAATCAATCCAATCCGAATTTTCAAATCTTCAAAGTTTATCAAGGAGAAATACCAAGAAGATTTAACTTCCATCGTTGAAAAATACAAAGAAAAAGGATATAGAGATGCAAGAGTAATCAAAGATTCGGTGTTTTTGAATGCCAAAAAATCTAAATTAGCCATCAATATAAAAGTAGAAGAAGGAAGAAAATACTACTTCGGTAATATTAAATTCCTAGGAAACTCGGTTTATTCAGACCAATTATTAGAAAGAGTAGTAGGCATCAAAAAAGGAGAAACTTATAACGGCGTTTTATTAGAAAAACGAATCGCTGACAAAACAAAACCAGATGGAGATGACATTACCAATTTGTATCAAAACAATGGTTACTTGTTCTCAAACATCAACGCTGTTGAAGTAAAAACGGCCAATGACACTATCGATTTTGAAATAAGAATAATGGAAGGTCCAATTGCTTATTTCAACAATATTACGGTAGTTGGAAATGACAAAACCAATGACAGAGTAGTTTACAGAGAGCTTAAAACCCGACCTGGAGAAAAATACAGTAAAGAAGATTTGGTTAGAACCATTCGTGAGATTGGTCAATTAGGTTTCTTTGATCCTGAAGCCATTGACCCAAAATTCAAAAACGTAGATCCGGCTGCAGGAACTGTAGACATTGAATATAACGTAGTTGAAAAAGGCTCAAGTCAAATTGAACTACAAGGTGGTTATGGCGGTGGTGGATTTATTGGAACTTTAGGTTTGTCTTTCAATAATTTCTCGGCCAGAAATATGTTTAAAAAAGAAGCATACAAACCTTTGCCAATGGGTGACGGTCAAAAAGTAGCTTTGCGTTTACAAGCCAGTTCATTCTTCCAAACGTATAGTTTGTCGTTCTCTGAACCTTGGTTAGGCGGAAAAAAACCAATTCAGTTTTCTACCTCATTGTCACATAGTAAACAATTCTTATACTCTGGACGTTCTACGAATGTTGACCGAACTAAGAGTTTTAACATTACCTCCTTATCGGTTGGTTATGCCAAAAGATTAACCGTGCCGGATGATTATTTTGTATTCTCCAACTCGGTGAGTTTCCAATATTATGATTTGAATAACTACAACACCGGCTTATTTACTTTTGGTGATGGTGCCTCTCGTAACTTAGCCTTCACGCTTGGATTAAGCAGAAATAACAAAGGAGTAAATCCGATTTATCCAACTTCAGGTTCTGAATTTAGCTTCTCAGCCAAGTTCACTTTACCATACTCGTTGCTAAACGGAATAGATTATGCTGATCTTGAAAATCAAGAAGCTTATAAACTCAAAAATAAAGGAGAAGGTTATTTCGATGCTAATGACAATTGGGTTGCTCCGGGTGCGCTTGTTGATGGTGTAAACGGAAATGTAGTAACAAACCTTGAAGATGCAGCAGTTGACCAAGGTAAAGTAGACCAAGAAAAATTCAAATGGTTAGAATACTATAAATTAAAATTCAAAGCCGACTGGTACACCAGATTAGCCGGTTCTCAATCAAAAGCTTTAGTATTAAGAGCTTTAGGTGAGTTTGGTTATTTAGGTGCTTACAATAGCGGACGTGGACTAGTTCCGTTTGAAAGATTCTTCCTTGGTGGAGACGGTTTGGCTAACTTTTCTTTAGATGGTCGTGAAGTGATTCAGTTAAGAGGTTACCCTAACCAATCATTGTCCGATCAAGATGGTGCAACGGTTTACAACAAATTCTCATTAGAATTAAGATATCCGTTAACATTAAAAGCCGCTGCATCGATTTATGCATTAACATTCTTAGAAGCAGGTTCATCTTATAACACATTCAAAGAGTACAACCCATTCGTATTGCAACGTTCTGCCGGATTCGGCATTAGAATTTTTATGCCGGCGTTTGGTTTATTAGGAATAGATTTTGCTCACGGTTTTGATGCTGTTCCTGGTTTTGCTCAAAAGAATGGTTGGGAAACACATTTTATAATTGGTCAACAATTTTAATTATATTTGATATATTATTTCTAAATCATAATCGTATGAAAAAATATTTTGCAATATCAATATTACTTTTGTCTTTTGTTTTTGAAGCCAGTGCTCAGACAAGAGGCGTGAAAATTGGCTACATAGACATGGAATATATTCTGCAAAATGTTCCCGATTATGCGGAAGCCAATAACCAATTAGAGCAAAAAGCTCAAAAATGGAAGCAGGATATTGAAGCCAAAAAAGTAGAAATTGCAAAGTTAAAAGATGCACTAAAAACCGAAAAAGCACTATTGACTAAAGAGCTAATCGACGAGCGTGAAGAAGAAATCAAATTTCAGGAAGATGAACTTTTAGATTTCCAACAAAAGAGATTTGGACCTAATGGCGACTTGATGACTCAAAAAGCCGTTTTGGTTAAACCAATACAAGATCAAGTATTCAATGCGGTACAAGACATCGCAGAACTTAAAAAATATGACTTTATCTTTGACAAATCTTCTGATTTAACCATGTTATTTTCTGCCAAAAGACATGACATTAGCGACCAAGTTGTTAGGGCGATTACTCGTGCCGAAAGAAGAGAACAATTGTCTAATAAAGAACTCAAAGAACAAGAGAAAAAAGAATACCAAGAAGATGTAGAAGATGAAAATCCAGCCTTAGCAGCCAGAAAAAAAGCTTTGGAAGACAAGAAAGCGGCCAGAGATAAAATAATGGAAGACAGAAAACTAGCTGCCGAAGCCAAGAAAAAAGAGCAAGACGATAAAAGAAAAGCAGCCCTTGAAGCCAGAGAAGCCAAAAAAAATGGCACGGTTCCTGCTAACGATAAAACAACAGATGACAAAACAGCACCTGAAACCAATAAAACAACCTCAGACTCAACAACCGTTGACCCAAATTCAAAAGAAGCGAAAGCGGCAGCAAGAGCAAAAATAATTGAGGACAGGAAAAAAGCTCTAGAAGACAAAAAGAAAAAAGCATTAGCCGACAGAGAAGCAGCTAAAAAAGCTAAAGAAGAAAAAACCGGGGAACCGAAAAAAGAAGAATAAACAATAATAATTAATTAATACCTTTAAAAATGAAACGATTGAAATCATTACTAATAGCTACTGTATTGTTTTTAGGAACAAGTTATACCATCAATGCTCAAGCTAAAACTGCACACGTAGATGTAAATGAAATTATTTCTAAAATGCCGGCGATGTTAGATGCTCAAAAGCAATTGGAAAAATTGAGCGCCACTTATGATGCGGAATACAAAACAATGGCAGAAGAATATCAAAATAAGATAAAAAAATACGACCAAGAAGCTTCTACTGTTGGAGATGCTGTTAACGCAACTCGTCAAACTGAAGTACAAGACTTAGTAAAACGTATCACGGATTACAGAGATAACGCTCAAAAAGAATTACAAAAGAAAGAAGCGGATTTAGTTAAACCTTTAATGGATAAAATCAAAGCTTCTATCACTAAAATTGGTAAAGCTAAAGGATACCAATACGTTTTAAACGTAGCCGATTTACTTTTAGCTGACGGTCCGGATTTAACGGCTGATATCAAAAAAGATTTAGGTTTCTAAAATCAAAAATATATACTTAAAAAACTGCTCACCTGAAGCTTCAGGATTGAGCAGTTTTTTTTTACTTTTGTTACTATGACAAATAACAATCCCATAGGCCTTTTTGATTCCGGTGTAGGCGGCACTTCTATTTGGAGAGAAATTCATGATTTGCTCCCAAACGAAGACACTATTTATCTTGCCGATAGTAAAAATGCGCCTTACGGACAAAAGTCAAAAGAAGAGATTGTCGAATTAAGTATTAAAAATACCGACTATCTTCTTAACCAAAATGCCAAAATAATAGTAGTAGCTTGTAATACGGCAACGACCAATGCCATCAAAGAATTACGAGCCAAATACGATGTTCCATTTATCGGAATTGAACCGGCAATTAAACCGGCAGCACTAAATTCTGAAAAGCATGTCATTGGTATTTTGGCCACTAAAGGCACTTTAAACAGTGATCTTTTCCATCAAACGGTTGAAAAATATCAAGACACCAAAATCATTGAACAAATTGGTCTGGGTTTAGTAACATTAATCGAAAACGGAGAAATTAATTCACCAGAAATGAACCGTCTACTTCACGCCTATCTGGAACCCATGATTGAAGCCAATATCGATTATCTGGTGCTCGGTTGCAGTCATTATCCTTACTTGATTCCGCAAATCAAAAAAATACTCCCAAATCACATTAAAATCATCGACTCGGGTGAAGCTGTCGCACGTCAAACAAAGAAATTACTGGCTGAAAGTGTTGGCTTAAGTAATAACACCAAAAAAGGAAAAACGCTTTTTTACACCAACGCCAATCCAAAGGTCTTGAATGACATTCTCAATAATAAATACGAAGTAAAAAGTAAAGATTTTTAGGAGCACGACATTGGGTTTTCTTTGAACCGTTGTCCCGCTATGCGCTACAATCTTTTGTTTTGTCACGCATTTTGTCAGGCTGTGCCTACGCTTCGGGAGTCGAAGCCCTATTACAAAACAAAAGGATTTCCACTGCTATCGGGGCTAGCTAAACGTTTTGTTTTCTTAGAAAAAATACCTGACTGCCTCCGAAAGTCCACGTTTTAATTTCAACTTTCCTTAAACCAACTCGAATACATCACATAGTTATTCGAAATACGTTCAATTTCTCCGGCAAAATCCGATTGGTCAATGTCTTTTACTTTTTTCGCAGGAACACCGGCATATATTGTCCCCGATTCAACCACTGTGTTTTGAGTAACTACAGCACCGGCAGCAATAATCGAATTGCTTTCTACCACACAATTATCCATAATTATCGAACCCATTCCAATCAATACATTGTCGTGAATTTTACAACCGTGTACAATTGCATTATGACCGATAGAAACATTGTTTCCTATTTCGGTTGGATGTTTTTGATAAGTACAGTGGATAATCGCACCATCTTGGATATTGACCTTATTCCCTATTTTAATATAATGAACATCGCCTCTGATAACTGCATTAAACCATACGCTACAAGAACTGCCTAATACAACATCGCCTACGATAGTCGCATTTTCCGCTACATAACAATCGCTTGGAATTTGGGGATGTTTCCCATTTACTGACTTTATTACCATAAAAAAAATAGTCCCGAGAATCTCGGGACTTATATTTAAATTAGTTAATCGCTGGACAATTACAGTGGTATTTCTCCGGTGAACAGAATAAATTAATCCCTAAAGTAATTTGGTGAAAACCGCCGGTATCAAAATTTACGTTACCCAACAAGTGAGAATACGTATAAGAGAACACATAATTTTTAAAGTTCACCCCTAAAATAGGTGTTATGTATTGCATTTTTTGATCAGAAACGGCATTTCCTTCTACAAACTGTGCCCCATCAAGACTTCTTCTATAAGAGATTCCACCCCATAATCTTCCGAACTCTAATTCTTTATAGGCTTTAATATTCAAATCAACTGTTTTCTCTTGAGTTTGGGTAACCAATTGGAACATGAACGATGGTTCCCAAAGAATACCTTCTTCTTCTCCAAAAGTATAACCTGAGTTCAAAATAAATCTTCTCAAGTTAACCGGTTCTCTATCTGAATATAACTTTCTATCACTTGCCAAAGCATTTTTTACAGTAGCATGTACGTAAAAATCTAGGAAGTTATAAGAAGCTCCAATATCAACATTAAAGTAAGAGGCTCTTTGAATCGAATTAAAGATTATTGGATCATACGACGGATCATTAGTATAAAACGTACTTTGATCTAGACTACTTTGAACAAAGCCGGCACTCATACCAAATGAAAGTTGATTTAAGTCAACTTTATCTCTAGAAAATAATAAATGATGCGCATAGGTCAATTTCATTCCGGTTTGTGAGTGGTATCCATTCTTGTCATTAAAAACAATAATACCTCCGCCCGATCTTTCTCCCAGCGAACCGTTAAAACTTAACGTTTGTAAGGCCGGAGCATCTTCTTGTCCAAACCATTGCTGTCTTGCCGTTAGTCTAAGCTTAGCACAATTTGCCGCGCCTGCCATAGAAGGATGTAACAGATAATAATTGTCTGATAAATAATCAGAATAAACAGGTAATCCTTCTTGAGAATTTGAAAGCTGAGATACAAAAAGTATAGCTAGTAGACAAAGTTTTCTAAAATTCATTTTAATTTATCTTTTTAATGAGAAATGGGCTCTAAATTGTTTCGTTGTGTTTTGCTCCGGATAATCTACCGTAAACCAGTAATCTGTTGATGGTAACGGTTGTCCGTTGTAGGTTCCGTCCCATCCATCTCCTGCCGAACTGATTTGTTTCAATAATTTTCCGTAGCGGTCAAATATATAAATTTTTGTTTGATCTGCATAATTAAATAATCCTACTACATTCCAAGTATCATGAATACCATCTCCGTTTGGCGTAAAGTAATGTGGATAATCAATCACCTGAACATCATTGATGATTAATTCCTCACAACTAAAAGCGATTCCGCCTTCAGTATCCCAAACATGGATCACATGATTCCCTAACGACACACCTTCAAAGATATTACTCGTCTGTCTTGGTCCGTCATCCAAACTGTATTCATAAGTGCCCCAGCCTTCCACAGTCACGGTGATGATTTGACTATTGGTAAACGCATTGGTCACTGTATATCCTGCCGTACCTGTCGGAATACTAGCCGGTCCTGATTGTATCACATCAAAACCTAATGAAGTAGTCTCACACGCTAGCGGACTAATGCTAATCACTCTAACAGTATAACTTCTCGTGGCTCCTGTTGGTGAAGCCGTGTCAACGGTATAAGTTGAACCTGTTGCTCCCGGTATTAACGTCGTGCCCTCATACCACTCAAAGGTATAATCCGCCGGATTTGGAATATTGCTGTTTAGTGTCAGTGGTCTTACAACATTACCGCTCGCAAAGTCAACACAAATCGTCGTCACGCCATTTGGTGTAGTGATAATTGGATTCGGGTAACGCTCTATCTCAATATCGATTGTAGTAAGCGCATAACAGAATGGGGTAATGCTATTGCTACTGTTCTCAACCTTAACCCAAATTTGGTCAGTATCGGGTTGGGTAATGTAAGCTTGTGCTTCTGCTAATGTGATGGCATTGATGCCTTGTTCTGCATCGGCTTGGGTGTGATAGTAACTAATCAAGAACACCAATGGGTCTTGTCCGTTTAATATCGCAGTCTCGTATTGGGTTAAATCCAATTGGAACACTCCATCATAAGGATCGGTGTAAGTATCACAACTCGAGAAGCTCTGTGGTCCTGTAGCCTGAGCATATTCCTCTACTGCTAAAGTAAGTACTCCGGTGGCATTAACACAACCTGTAGCATTGTTCACTACTCTGATGTAGATGTTTTGGCTGTCCGGCGTCGTGTTGGTGTAATTGTTTGGTAGCGGAGTTTCTCCGGTATTAGTCAGCGGATTTGCCCCTGCTTGTGTTAAGTAATACGTAATGGTAAAATCAGCCGGGTTTTGAGTAGCTCCCAAAATAGCGGTTGCTAAGATTGGATTGGTCAAATCAAATGCTGCCAGTCCATCAGTATCATTATCACATACCCTGTAAGGTGCCAGTGGCTGCACTACTGTTGGTAAAGGATTAACCGTTAAAGGTTGCTCCACCAGTACAAAACAATGATTGCCAAAAGAATCTATTCTGTTGTTCTCTACTCTTATCCAAACACTTTGCTCATTTGGATCAACATCTCCTACTAAAGCTGCTGTTGGAGTTAAGATTTCGTTTTGTGGTACTAAAGCATCGGCTTGGCTGTGGTAATAATGTAGCGTTAAATTAGGGTCGCCATTTAAGATATAAGCCGCATTAACCGTTAAGTCAAATACCTCCATCATATCGCCGGGATTGTTGTCATCACACTTCGCTCCTAAGCTCGGTGGATTCGTGTTTGGCGTTGGGATAGGTAAGACTCTGATGTCTAAAGTCGTTACACTGGAACAACCCGCGGCACTAGTTACCACAACTCCTAATGTTTGAACTGCCGGTGAGGTATTGGTATAAGCCGTTGGTGTAGCAATAGCATTGGCTGGATTGCCTGCCTGCGCCAAAGCATAACTTGGATAATAGGTTACGGTATAACCTGATAAACTTTGGGTAATCATCACATCTCTTATCGTCAAGTCAAAGCTGTGGAATTGGTCATTCGGA
The DNA here is from genome assembly GCF_003634615.1 of Flavobacterium sp. 102. Lineage (NCBI taxonomy): Bacteria > Pseudomonadati > Bacteroidota > Flavobacteriia > Flavobacteriales > Flavobacteriaceae > Flavobacterium > Flavobacterium sp. 102. Next base: position 393,753 of record NZ_RBKX01000001.1, read on the forward strand.
TTCGCATCATCATCACACAAACTCAGTGGTGTTGGGGTGATGAGTAATAATGGAATATTAACAATAATATCAAATTCGCCAATATTAAAACATCCTGTAGTGTTGTCCTCTACTCTCACCCAAATCGTTTGATTGGTCGTAGCCAAATAACTAGTCGCAGGGATGATTGGAATATCATTTTGTGCGCGTAGCAATGTGGTATGATAAGTGATTGTATAATTACTGGCTGCTAGTGGTTGTTGGGCTAAAACATCAGGGGTTCTTACCGTTAAATCAACTATTGTACTAGCACTTTGATTGTTGTTGTCTGTATCACAAACCACAATATCATCCAAATTAATTGGGGCTATAGGACTTGGGTTTACATTCAATACAATTGGGATAACACTCCAACAACCTGTAAGTGGATCCTCAGCTCTCACATACAAGATTTGGGTAAACGGATTGATATTATCATACAACTGAGTAATGTCAATTGCCGTCACAAGATTGCCTAGCTCAGCATCGCTTAGGGTTTCATAGAAAGTCAATATGTAATTGGCGCCTTGTAAAATATCTGCGGTCAAAGTCGCTAAATCAAAACTCGAAAAGCCATCCTGATTCTCATCACAAATCGTGTAAGGTGCTGTTGGTGGAATCGGTGTTGGTAATGGTACTACTCTAATATCTATCGTAGAGATACTATAACAACCGGTAAGAGTATTGGTAATCACCACGCCTAAAGTCTGAACATAGATAATTTGGTTAGGATACTGCAAATCAGGGTGTGTCTCATTAATCGAAGTACCCGGCACTTGCGCCTGAGCAGCAGCCAAACTTGGATAGAAAGTAACACTCATGCCTTGTTGTCCCAATAATATCGGATCAACTTGGGAAAGTAAATCAAAGGTCTCAAAACCTATCGCGCCGTTGTAATCACACAAAGTATACTGCGGATAATTCGGCTGGGTAGCATTGGGTAATGGATTTACAATCAAATCTAACTCAACAATATCATAACAACCTGTCGCTATAAACTCTACTCGTACAAATAAAGTTTGGCTCCATTGGGTTTGGTTGATGTAATTCGTCACACCAGTGATAGTAGCTGTCTCGTTCTGTGCATCTACAAAAGTTGGATGGAAAGTTACATTCACTAATGATGGGTCAATAGTCCCTAATATCTGCGGCTCAGTCGTTGTCAAGTCAAAAGCCTCATAACCTATTTGTCCCGTGTAATCACACAATTCATAATCATCAGGTTCTGTAGCCTCTGGCGTTGGATCAACAATTAACTGTAATTGTACATAATTAGCACAACCAGTTAGGGTATAAAATACACGCACATAAATAGTTTGCGTCCATGGATTGATATTCTCGTATGGGCTAGGTTTTGGATTAGCGCCAAGCAGCGCATCAGTCTCAGTTTCATGATAAGTAATAGAAACACCTAGTAGTGGCCATATGCCTCCGGCTATCTCTGTCGAGGCAGATTCTAAATCAAAGAATCCAAATCCATCGTTGTTAGGATCGCAATAGTGAAGTGCTTGTGGTGTGATGGCAATTGGTCCTTGAGTAACTCTAAGCAATTGCGTGGTCGTAGCATAACAACCTGTAACATTATCCTCTACTCTGATGTAAACAATTTCGTTATCCGTGCCAATGTAAGTATCCGGAGTAGTTATCGGGCTTGTCGCATTTTGAGCAGCAAGTAAAGTAGTGTAATAAGTCCCCGTAACTAGTGAAGTATTACCTGCTGTTACAACCCCTTCATTGATAGTTAAATCAAACTCCGCCTGAGTCGTCGCACCATTACTACATTGGAATATAGGTTCAGGTGTAGTAGCAATTGGCAATGGATTCACCACCAAATTAAAAGAACTCACCGCATCACAACCTGTAACATTATCACTAATATTAATCCAAATTTGTTGTGGATTGCTGATGTTAGGATAGGAATTCGGTAGTGGACCGGTTTGCGTTTGAGCATCACTTTGGGTCAAGTAATAACTGATTGTTACATTAGTTTGACCATTGGCAATCTCAGTATCCATACTATTTAAAGTAAATACCTCAATCTCATCACCCGTTGAATTGTAATCACACAATTCGTAATCTGAAATTATAGGATTGGGAGCCGGCAAGGGGTTGACGATTAAATCAAATGTAGTGGTAGAATAACAGTCAGGAGAACCAACATTGTAAGCTCGCACATAAATGGTTTGAATTCCTGGCGCAATACTACAATAATTCACATTCAAAGGAATCGGCGAACCACTGGTGTCGGTTTCGTAAAATTCTACAATAATATTGGGATTGCCTCCATTAACTTCGATGATTTTTGTCCCTAAATCAAACAAACAAGATATTCCATCATTATTGTCATCACAAACTACATAATCAGTAGGCTGACTAATAACCGGAGTAGTGTTAACCGTAATAACTGCAGAACCACTTTGAGTTTGCGAACAGGTAGTAGCTGTATTTTCGACACTAACTAAATTGTAAATAGTTGATGCTGTTAAAGGAGTTGTTACTATGGTTTCATTACCTAATCCATTTAAAACAATCGTTTGGTTCGGATTAGAATCTATATTATAAGTAACTTCAGCATTTGGAGTACCATTAAATGTAATTGTGGCAGTATCCCCAAAACAAATTGCTGTCGTTCCTGATATTGTAACGGTTGGTAATGGATTAACAGTTATAACAGCAGAACCTGACTGTAATTGAGAACAATTGGTAACTGGATTTTCAACACTGACTAAATTGTAAGTAGAAGAAATGTTTAAAACTGGTGTTGTAACTGACGCATTACCTGTAGCATCCAAAACAATTAATTGATTTGGATTTGAGTCAATATTATAAGTAATCTCAGCATTTGGAGTACCACTAAATAGCACAACTGCTGTATTGCCCGCACAAATTGACGTAGTACCGGAAATACCGGCCGTTGGCAATGGATTAACTGTCACTGAAGCCGAACCTGCAATTAACTGTGAACAAGTAGTCGTTGGATTAGCAATACTCACCAAATTGTAGGTTGATGGAACTGTTAATGATGTTAGTACTATTGTTGCATTGCCTGCAGCATTCAAAGTTATATTTTGATTTGGATTCCCATCAACATTATAAGTTACAACTGCATTTGGCGTTCCGTTAAAAGTTACTGTACTGTCTTCATTCGCACAAACAACTGACGGAGCAATAGAAATTGTTGCGATAGGTATCGGATTAACAATCAATTGAAAAGAGATTGTGCTAAAATGGGTTGGATCAGCATTTTCTTCCAATCTTACATATATTGTTTGACCATTAGTTCCAACAACATTTGTTGGTCCAATAGGACTTACATCATTATCCGCATTATTCTGTGTTAAATGATAAGTAACGGTATAATCTGCAGCCGAATATGTCCCCAAGACAATAGGTGTTTGAGGCACAAAATTAAAAGTGGCCGTACCACTTCCAAAACTACTTTCACACAACGCTAAATTAGGTGGTTGAGTCGGAATCGGGTTGGTTGTACATACAATAACATTCAGCTCAAATTGAGTAGTTGTTAAACAACCTACCGTATTATCTTCTATCGCAGCATAAATAATTTGCCCATCAAAACCTGTATAATTTGTTGGGTTTGGAATAGCGCCTATCAATTGTTCTGCGTTAGAAAGTGTGGTATGATAAGTAATTGTAACATCAAGATTATTGGCGATGATTGGTGTGTTTTGTGTCAAATTGAAAATCACATCGCATTCCGTTAAATCATTAGGATCACCTATCATTATTTCATCTAGAAACTCTACAATCAAACAATCTGTAACAGGACATGCCGGACCAAAAGGGAATGCAGTTGCGCAATATTCGCCGGGCTCAGTAACCGTCAAACAAGGACCTGTTTCACCCGGAATGACACCACCATCAAGAGTCCAAACATGAGGAACTGTAGTTGCCAAACCAGTACAAATAACTGTAGAACTCCCAAAACAAGGTGCAAAACCATTTGAAACTAAATAATCATTAGGAAAATCTATCGGCGCAGAAGCAAAACTATTAGCCTTTAGAAAAACCGCTGAATCCAATGAATTATCTCCGACATTGGCAATGGCTAATTTAATATGATACGTTTGTCCACACTGAACATTGGCTGTAGCCGGAATAACTAAAGTAAAACCATCATACTGTATGGTACTGTTAACTGCAGGAGTACTTCCAGTCCCATTATTAACGTAAAACGAACAGTATTCACAGGGTCCGTTATTTGTAGTTCCGTTATTTAAATTGTTAATTGTAATCGGAACTGTAGTCGAAGGAATCAAAGCAATATTAATGGCACCATTAGTATAAGGACCTGCGATACCGGGACCGCTCAAGAAAAAACCAAAAACATCATTAAAACTTGAATTGGCCCATTCAGGGTATTCTTCCGAAGCAAAAACAAAGTCAAAACTCAATGTTTGTCCATTCGGCACAAAATCAAATTCAAGAATTGCTATGTTCATAACCGTATTGGTAGTCAATTGGTCTAAATCAGCATCTCCTTCAGTAGGATTATCCGTAGCATTAGTTGTCCCTCCAGAATTATTCGGCCCAATCGCCACTATTCCTTTCCCTGTTGACAAAATAATCCCTTCTTCCAGACCAATATTGGTTGACGAACCATTTAAAAAATGACCAACCTGATCACTTATAACACTGGCATTAGCCGCAGTACCGTTAAAAGTAATATTGGTAGCCGCAACTCCTTGCCCTAAGAGCACGTTTTGCACTAATTGCGCAGGCGATTGAGTATTATTGACTATTAATTGGGAATATGACGAAAAGCTAATCGCCAAAAAGAGAATTATGAGTATTTTTTTCTGCATCAAATAAAAAATGTTTTAGTAGTCCTATTTTATTAAAACCACTTGATTGTGTTAATTATTGATTAATTGTTCAAATATAGTTAATCATCGAAAATAACTTTGTTAAATTTGCAGAAAAATAAATAAAATCGATGAAAATCACCATAAAAGAAACCCAAAACCCAACAATAATTAAATTTGAATTTCCGGATTTCATTACTCAAAATGAGAACTTCGAGTTTAAAAACATTGACGAAGCCAAAAATTCACCTTTAGCCCAACAATTATTTTACTTGCCATTTGTAAAAACCGTCTACATTTCCGGTAATTTTATTGCTATCGAACGTTTTAGCATTGTAGAATGGTCAGATGTTCAAGACGCAGTGGCTGAACAAATCGAAAGTTTTGTCAACAATGGCGGCGTTATTGTATTACAAACCGAAAACCCAACCCGAAAACAAGCCATAACTGTTTACGGAGAAACCACACCTAATCCGGCTTCGCTGAAATTTGTAGTCAATAAAGCCTTGACCAAAACCGCTGTCGAATTCAAAAATATTGACGAAGCCAAAGCTTCTCCGTTAGCGCAAGAATTGTTCAAATTCCACTTCGTAAAAGAAATTTTTATCACCGAAAATTATATCTCGGTTACCAAATACGAAAGCACTTCTTGGGACGAAATCACTTTAGAATTGCGAACGTTCATCAAACAATTCATCGAAAACGGCGGAACTGTGTTAGATGAAACCATGATAGTAAATGACGAAAAGCAAGAAAAACAACAAATCAAAAATTTTGACAACCTTGATACAACGTCACAACAAATCATCAATATTCTAGAAGAATATGTAAAACCGGCGGTCGCTGCCGATGGTGGAAATATTCTTTTCGACTCTTATGACGAAACCGAAAAAAGAGTAAAAGTCGTATTGCAAGGTTCTTGCAACGGTTGCCCTTCTTCGACTTTCACCCTAAAAAACGGTATCGAAAATATGCTGAAAGACATGTTGAATGATAAAGACATTGTGGTGGAAGCCATTAATGGATAAGCCGTATTTCAAAATAAAAAACTACCTTTAAGCGTCCAAATCGGAAGCTTTTTTTAATTAAATTTTAGGAGCTGTTTCCCGCTTTCCGCAGTATCTTTTTTTATCACACCGGGCGCAATCAAGACACTCTATTAAAAAAAAGGATACTTGCTGCAATCAGGGCTAAAAAATAAATCATGAACGAACTACATCTGGAAACCAGCCCATACCTACTCCAACACGCCAACAATCCCGTGCATTGGAAAGCTTGGAACGAAAAGTCTTTGGCACAAGCCAAGACAGCAAACAAACTCATCATCATCAGCATAGGTTATTCTGCCTGTCACTGGTGTCACGTAATGGAACACGAAAGTTTTGAAAACGACGATGTTGCCACCGTAATGAACGCCCATTTTGTCAACATCAAAATCGACCGCGAAGAACGTCCGGATATCGACGCTGTTTATATGAAAGCAGTTCAAGTCATGACCGGTCATGGTGGTTGGCCCATGAACGTGGTCACTTTGCCTGATGGCAGACCTATTTGGGGCGGAACGTATTTCAAAAAAAATGAGTGGATCAATTCCTTAGAAAAACTTCAAGAAATTTATACTCAAAACCCGGAAACCATTTTTGAGTATGCACAACAACTGCACGAAGGTTTGCAATCGCTAAGCGTCATTCCAAAAATCGATTCGCCCATTGACCACAATTTAGACAACTTAGAAAAACTGGTGAAAAAATGGCAGAAAAGTTTTGATTGGGAATTTGGCGGTATGGCAAGAGCTCCAAAATTTATGATGCCAACCAATTATGAATTTCTATTGCGATACGGTTACCAAACCCAAAATCAAAGTTTACTCGATTTCACCAATCTTACATTAACCAAAATGGCTTACGGCGGTTTATTCGACACACTCGATGGCGGATTTTCACGTTATTCTGTCGATATGAAATGGCATGTGCCGCATTTTGAAAAAATGTTATATGATAACGGTCAGTTGGTTTCGCTTTACGCGAATGCTTATAAATTAACCCGCAATCCATTATACAAAGAAGTCATCGAAAAGACTTTGACTTTCGTCGAAAAAGAATGGCTGACTTCGGAAGGAAGTTTCTATTCTGCACTCGACGCCGACAGTTTGAATGCCGAAAATCATTTAGAAGAAGGTGCATTTTATGTTTGGACGAAAGAAGAATTACAAGAATTTATTGGTGAAGATTTCGACTTGTTTTCCAAAGTTTTCAATATCAATGAATTTGGTCATTGGGAACACGGTAATTATGTTTTGATTCAAAATCAATCTTTGGCACAAATCGCTGAAAAGCAAAATATGTCTGTGGAAACATTGGCACAAAAAAAAGAATCATGGGAACAAAAACTGTATACTGAAAGAGAAAAACGCAGCAAACCCAGACTCGATGACAAATGCCTGACTTCTTGGAACGCCATAATGCTTAAAGGCTTTGTTGACGCTTTTAAAGCTTTAGGCAGCCCAAAATATTTAAACATCGCTTTGCAAAATGCCCATTTCATCACTAAAAATCTTTGGTCTTCAGATGGCAATTTATTTAGAACGTATAAAAACGGCACTCGAGGCGGAGCCGAACAGAGCGTAGCTAAAGCCACCATCAATGCTTATTTGGAAGATTATGCTCAGGTGATTCAAGGATTTATTGGTTTGTATGAAGCGACTTTGGACGAACAATGGCTGCAAAATGCCAAGCAATTAACAGATTATTGTTTTGATTTTTTCTATAACGAAAAAGAACAGTTTTTTTCTTTTACTTCTCAAAATGACGAAGCCTTAATTACAGCACATTTTGAAGTCGAGGACAATGTGATTCCGGCCGCGAATTCAGTTATGGCGAGTAATTTATTTCGATTGAGTGTTTACTTCAACCATAGTTATTACGAATCGATAGCCGAACAAATGGTGCAAAATATTATTCCTACGATTGATTATCCATCGGCTTTCTCAAATTGGCTGAATGTGCTTTTAAATTATTCGGAACAAAACAAAGAATTGGCGATTTGTGGTGAAAGAGCTTTGGATTATTTGACCCAAATCAACCAACAGTATATGCCTAACCTCATTCTTGCCGGAGCCAAAGTTGATTCCGCTCTGCCATTTTTAGAAAATAGATTTGTGGAAAGTCAAACGTTATTGTATTTGTGCCAGAACAAAACTTGCGATACACCAACCATTGATTTACAAGAAATTATCAATAAAATAACACCAAATTCTTAGAAAAAATTGTAATATTGTTATTATTAACCAATAAAAACAACTGATATGGGATTTGGAGATTTTTTTAAAAATTTGTTCGGAGGCTCTAAAGGTAAAGCCGGAGAACAAGCTAGTAATTTTGCTGATGACGCCATTGAAAAAGCTAAAGAAATAGCTGATCCGGTAGTGGATAAAGTAGAAGAATTTGTGGAAACCGCTAAAGAAAAAATAAGCGAATATGTACCACAAGCGTCTGAAACTATAGACAATGTAGTCGACAACGCCAGAGAAAAAATAAATGAGTTGGCTGAAACTGCCAAAGAAAAAATAAATTCATTTACCAACGATGCTAACGACGCTGTTGATGCAGCTGAAGAAAAAGCTAGTGATGCGGTAAATCGTGTAGAAGAAGACGCAGATTAATTTTAAAAATTATTATTTTTGCTCAATAATTATCTCGCCCCGACTCCCGAGACTTCGGGGCGGGATTTTTTTTACAATATGACTATGAACAGCTCGCTTTCGATTCACTCCTTTGCAGAATACGTTGAACAATTTACCACGTTACTAATCGATTATTCGCCGAAGTTGATTTCGGCGCTAATCATTCTTTTCATCGGATTATATGTCATTCGATTTATCAATCGTTTGGTTAGAAAAATCATGGTAAAAAGAGAATTTGATCCAACTTTATCCAAATTCTTAGCCGATAGTTTACTTTGGGCATTACGCATATTGTTGTTTGTGAGTTTTATTTCCAAATTAGGCATAGAAACTTCTTCATTTGTGGCAATTCTCGGTGCGGCTGGTTTGGCGATTGGTTTGTCACTTCAAGGCTCTTTGTCCAATTTTGCCGGCGGAATGTTGATTATTTTATTCAAACCTTTCAGAGTTGGCGACACCATTGAAGCACAGGGCGTTATTGGAACTGTGTTGGAAATACAGATTTTTGTAACCAAATTAATTACCGGAAACAACCAAACTATTTTTATCCCAAACGGAATTCTATCGAATAATGTAATCATTAATTATTCGATGCAAGGCAACCGCAGAGCAGATTTGTTGTTTTCCCTTTCCTATGATACCAATATTAAAACCGCCAAAGACATCGTCATGAAAGTGATGCAAAACCATCCTAAAGTTTTAAAAAATCCTGCGCCAACAGTTGCTGTGAGAGGTTTAACCGATTCGGCTGTACAATTGTCAATCCGACCTTGGGCGACCAATATCGATTTTAGTGATATGTCTTCTGATATTTTGGAAAACTGTAAAGAAGCTTTTGAAGCGGCCGGAATTTCAATTCAACCATTTGTGCTTGAGACCTCGAAAGGATAATTTATGTTTTTTTAGTCAACATAAAATCTTTCAAGTAAAAAGGCTCAAAGTAAGCCACATCTTCAAACTCATTTTGAATGAATTTTTTATAGCTAATTGGACTCATCTCATTAGCAGAAGGAAATACAATTTCCGATAGAAATACGAAGTTGACTGCGGTCAAAACTGATTGGCATTTTTCCTGACAATCGCCTACAATATAGATGGTTTCTGTCCTATCAGCATAACTGACTTCGGTTAAAACTTCTGCTTGGACTTCTACTATTTTTTGATAATTAGGGTCGAAAACAGCACTATAAACTTCCATTCTCCGCGCGTCAATCATCGGAATAATTAAGCCGTCATTTTGGGTTACTTTTTGGGCCAAAACTTGTAAAGTGTCCACTGAAATTAATGGAATTTGCAACGCATAGCACAAACCTTTTGCCGCCGAAACACCGATGCGCAAACCCGTATAAGATCCAGGACCTTTGCTGATGGCAATCGCTTTCAAATCACGGACTGTAATTCCTGCTTCTTTTAAAATATCTTCTATAAAAACATGCAATTTTTCAGCATGAGAATAACCTTGTTCGGCTATTTCTTTAAGCAATATTGTTTTTCCGTCTTTGGCTAAAGATACTGAGCAATTTTTAGTTGCGGTTTCAATGTTAAGAATGTAGGTCAAAATTTATTTGGCTTTTTCTTTGTCTGTACTGTTTTTCAATTTTACTTTATCACCCGAATTCAGGTCTTTGGTCACCGTAGTATAAGGTCCGATAATCACAACATCCCCTTTTTTCAAACCTGAAACCACTTCAATATTAGTATCATCTTGAATGCCTGTTTTAATGACTCTGATTTTGGCTTTGTCACCAACTTTCACAAATACACATTCAAATTTTTTATCGCTTTTGGCCGTCACTTTTTTCTCTTCCGGCTCTTCCTTAACCATATAGGATTTCGTAGCCGTGGTATCTGATTTCACCAAAACAGAGCTGATTGGCACACCAATTACTTTTTCTTTTCTTGTCGTGATTATGTCAACCGTTGCAGTCATTCCCGGTCTGAACGGCGAAAAATTAGCCGATTTACCTTCTAATAAATCTTGATAAGATTCTTTTAGAATTCTAACTTTTACCTTAAAATTAGTCACTTGATCAGCGGTAGTTGCTGTACTCGCAGAATTAGAAATGCTGGTTACTATGCCTTTGAATTCCTTTTTCAAATAAGCATCAACACTAATATTGGTACTGTCACCAATACTGATTTTAACGATGTCATTTTCGTTTACATCTACTTCCACTTCCATGTTGTCCAAATTGGCTACACGAAGAATTTCCGTTCCGGTCATTTGTTGGGTTCCCAAAACTCTTTCGCCTAATTCGACACCAAGAGAAGAAATTGTTCCGTCTGCCGGAGAATAAATGGTGGTTCTTCCTAAGTTGTCTTTAGCTTCTCTTACCGTGGCGTTAGCACTTTGTACATTGTAATAAGCGGATTCTTTGTTGGCTTTAGCACCTTCAAAAGTAGCGGTTGCTTTGTCCCATTCTGATTTGGAAATGATGCCTTTGTCAAAAAGCGTTTTGCTTCTGTCGTAACTGGCTTTTGCTTCTTTAAATGTAGCGTCGGCCTGACTCAAACCGGCTTTGGTTCCAGACAAGTTAGAAATCGTTCTGTTGTAGCCTGAAGTATATAAATCGGGATTGATTTTGACTAAAAGTTGTCCTTTTTTAACCACTTGTCCTTCTTTGATGGGCAAATCGATAATTTCTCCCGAAACCTCAGAAGAGATTTTTACCTCAATTTCCGGTTGAATTTTACCGGTAGCCGAAACCGTTTCGATAATTGTAATTTCATCGGCTTTAGCAGTTTCTACCTCAATGATACCATCATCTGCACCGATTACTCCATTTTTCTTTAAAATCACTAATACTATTAAAAGCAACGCGATTATTCCTACTAACCAATATATTTTCTTTTTTGACATGTTTTATTGTTTTTGAATGATTGGGATTCCAAAATAGAGTTCTACGACTTTCGTTTTAAAGATGTAATCGTATTTGGCACGAATCACATCCGATTGGGAATTGATGTATAACGTTTGCGATTGATTGTAGTCAAAGGCATTCATCATTCCAACTGCATATTTTTCTTTCGCATAATTAAACGCTTCTTGTCTGGCTTCCAAAGTAGCAATAGAAGCTTCATAAGTATTGAGTGCGCCTTTGGTATCGGTTATGGCTTTATAGACATTGGTTTCCAAATCTATTTTTGCCTGATCAAAAGTATTTTTAGACCTTTCATAAGCTATTTTAGATCGATCTACATTATTCTTTGCTGAAAAACCATTGAATATTGGCACATTCAGTTGGAGTCCGAAGTTGTGCCCTTTGTTATCACTAAACTGGTCAAAAACAGGGAGTGGTCCGGCGATTATCGGCACACCATTAGAGTCGACTCCAATTATTCTGTCGGAGTAACTGGCGTTGGTTCCAAAATTATACCCAAAAGAAAGGCTCGGTTGTAAAGCGCCTTTGGCAATTTTTATATCGCGTTCGGCTAAATCAAGATTGGCTTTCGCAATTTTAATTTCTACACGAACTTCATTGGCTTTGGCTACAATAGCTTCCGGCGACTCTGCCATCACCGGACTTGGTGTAGGCTCAATATCAACATCGGCTATATCAAAAGAGGCAAAATCTTCCAGGCGAAGTAATTGGGCTAAGCTCAATCGCGAAATAAGTAAAGCATTTTCTGCCACAACAACTTTTTGTTTATCTGAAGCGACCGTAGCTCTCATATCTAATAAGTCTCCACGAGGCACCATTCCGGCATCAACTAACTCTTGTGCGCGAATCAACTGTTTTTCATCATTGGTTAATTGGCTTTGCTGTACTTTTAAGTTTTCTCTGTTAAATAAAATATCCAAATAAGCATTGGCGACAAATAGTGAAATATCATCTTGCATTTTGGTCAATTGGTATTGAGAAGCCAATTGTGCTAATTTGGCTCTTCGCAGTCGGTTTTGATTTTGCAAACCATTGTAAAGATCAACACTTGAACTTAAACTCATTTGGGTAAATTGAGTAGTTTGATTTTCACGTGCGTTAGTCACCGGGTTGATGTTAGCTCCAATGCTCCAAGAATGTTGACTGCTGGCATTTAAGCTCGGAAAAAAGTTGCCCACAGCCGCTTTTTTGTCAATGTCCGCTAATCTTACATCGAGTTCCGATTGCTTGATGGAAATATTGTTTTTCATAGCATAAGCTACGCACTCTTCAATAGTCCATTTTTTTGTTTGTGCCAATGAACTAAATCCCAACAACAAGACAAAAGTAAGTAAGAGGTGAATTTTTATTATTTTCATATTAAAACAGGTAATCAAACCCAAATTCCTTGAATAAACAAAGATATTATTTTTGGCTTTTATTTCTTAATTAAAGACTCAATGTTTTAGACACTTTTTTTTTAATAATGTTACAGTCGGTTACGATATTTACATTTATTTTTGACAAAAATATTTTTATTTATGTCAGCCATTAAATCAATTCTCTTTCTGCTTCTCTTTTCAATTCTGATAAACAGCTGCGCTACTACTCAAAGAATCGAGGCTTTAAAACCACTCCCATCAAATGACGCACCAATGGTTTATAAAACGAAGACCTCCTTTGTTAATATGCCTTTGGAAATATCTTTGAAAGAAATAGAGAATCAATTGAACAAAACCATGAATGGTCTTATATATGACGATTCAAATTTAGCTGATGATAAAACCGAAATGAAAATTTGGAAAACCGCTCCAATCAAATTGGTAGAAAAAAACGGTAAAATTCAAACTACAATGCCTTTGAAAATTTGGGCCAAAATAAAATACGGAACTGATTTCATGGGCTTAAACGACACTCGCGAAATCAATTTAAACGGAACCATTACGATGGTTAGCGATGTAAAACTATCCAATTGGAAATTATCAACTACTTCTAAAATCGAAGATTTTGAATGGTCTGAAAGTCCGACGATATTGGTTTCCGGAAAATATGTGCCAATTACTTATATCATCAATCCGACACTTTCCATCTTTAAATCAAAAGTAGCCAAAAAAATAGACGAAGCCATCGAAAAGTCCTGTGATTTCAAACCTTATGTATTGGATGTCTTGGAAAACATGAGCACGCCGTTTGTAACCAGTGAACAATACCAAACTTGGTTCAAGTTGATTCCGATAGAAGTTTATGTTACCGATGCTGTTTTAAGCAAAAGTGAGATTAAAATGGATTTAGGATTGAAATGCAATATGCAAACTATGGTAGGTTTGAAACCCAAAAACACTTTTGACCGAGAGGCCATTCAATTTAAAGCCGTGACTAAAATACCAACCACTGTTTCGGCTAATGTGGCCGCCATTTCTACTTATGAAAGTGCTTCGAAAATTATTACGGCCAATTTCAAAGGCAAGGAATTTGCTTCCGGCAGTCGAAAAATAACGATTGAAAATGTAGCCATGTGGCAAAAAGACGGCAAAATTATCATTGCTTTAGACATGAGTGGGAGCATCAACGGCAGTATTTATTTGTCGGGAATTCCAAATTACAATGCGATTACCAAAGAAATTTATTTTGACCAAATGGATTATGTGCTGAACTCAAAAGGCATTTTAACCAGAACCGCCAATTGGTTATTGCAAGGGGTAATTTTGAGAAAAATTCAAGAAAATTGTCGCTATTCCATCAAAGCGAATTTAGAAGAAGGTAAAAAAAGTCTACTGCCTTACTTGAACAATTATTCCCCCATGAAAGGAGTTTTCGTAAACGGAACCATGAATGATTTTGAATTTGAAAAAGTAGAAGTTACAGATAAAGCCATTATCGCCTTTATTACAACTACCGGAAAAATGAGTGTGAAAATTGACGGAATGGAGTAAAGTCAGTTCTCAGTGTTCAGTTGGCAGTGTTCAGTTTCCAATAGAATGAAATGACAACCTATTTCTTTTTGTAATACATTTTATAGACCACGAAACCAATTCCGGCCACTATAATATAAGGAATGGCCATTAGGAAAACGATTCCGTCGTTTACAGCTTCTACTTTGGCATTATTTCCGGAACTTTCTAGTGCTGCTCTGCACATAGCGCATTGCGCAGTTGAGGCAATAGGCATTAGGCAATAGGCAATAAGTAATAAGACCTTACCACTGACACTTTTGACTTTTGGCTTTTGGCTTTTGGCTTTAGTTAGCATAATAAGGCGAAATCATCAAATAAACCACTACGCCGGTTACGGCAACATACAACCAAATAGGAAAAGTAATTTTGGCTAGTTTTTTATGTCTGTCAAAACGTTCGGCTAAAGCCCTCACATAAGTAAACAACACCATTGGAATAATCGCTATTGACAAAAGAATATGTGAAATCAAAATGAAAAAGTATACGCTACGCATCGAACCGGCATTGGCCAATTCTTTGTCATCTAAAAGTCCGTCCGCATTGATATCTCCGTATTTCGTAGAATCAGCCGACATGTGATAAGCGACATACATAACTAGAAAAACCACAGAACAGGCAATAGCTAAAGTCATAATCCTTTCATGCACCTTTCTATTCCCGTTTTTAATAGCCAATACGCCCATAATTAAAAGCAAGGCCGTCACCGCATTGATTGATGCATAAATTGGCGGCAAAAAGCTTAAGGGCTCTATATTGATTCCGAAATCTTTTAGCTTTACGGTAAACAAAACAGCTACCGCTATCGGGATAATTATAGAAACCGCAATAATGGAACCTCTAAATTTTCTTTCCAAGGTTTTATTCTCCTGATTATTCATTTAATAACTTTTTAATGTCTTCAATTATCGCTTTTACTCCTTTTTTATCCAATCCGTCATAATACAAAATAGGATTGCCAAATTTATCTTTTCTACATCTGATATTACCTTCTTTGTCAATCAAAGCGAAAAGCCCTGAGTGTTCGAAGCCACCTGCTGCTTTTTTATCTTCTCCGGCATAAATATTAAATCCTTTATTAGAAATACCATAAATATACTCTTTGTCACCGGTTAAAAAATGCCAATTGGAAGATTTTGCTCCGATAAGTTCCGCGTGTTCTTTTAAAACCTTGGCAGTATCATATTCCGGATTAATAGTGATTGACGCTATTCCGAAATTAGGATTGCCAAAGAACTCATTTTGAATGTCCACCATATTTTTATTCATGATGGGACAAATAGAAGGACAAGTCGAGAAGAAAAACTCTAATACATATACTTTCCCTTTATAAGATTCGTTGGTGATTTTTTCATTGTTCTGATTGGTGAGTTCAAAACTTGGTGCCGGTCCAATCGTTAACAAACCGTTTTCAGCTTTTTTATTATTGGAAACTGCATCAATTCTATCCCCTTGAACAACTGTGCCGTTTTTTACTCTATTGATGATTTTGGGAATAAAAATAATTCCAAAGACCAAAATGATAAAGGATAATCCGATGTATGATTTATTTTTCATATGGCTAAATCTAAATTTTTCTGTCTGCGTTGTTTCGTTTTAAAGCCAAACGGTATTCGGCCAAAATAATTTTTACATCATCCATCATATCATTATGCAAATCGGCTGCTGATGTCGTGTTGTAACCTTCTTTGTATTCCGGTTTACCTTGATCGCTTTTCCCTTTTCGCCCGCGAAGATTTCTTTTCTTGTCGACTATATAAACGTAAGGCGTTCCAAAGTTATCGTCTAACTTGCCTAATAACTTTAATTGGGCATGATACGCTTGAATGGCTTCCGGTTTGGCAAAAACAAAATGATAACCCGAAACATCGGTTAACGCATCTAATTCCTTTAAAAGTCTTTGGGCTTGTGCCTCGGTTCCTTCCGGTGCTATAAATACAAATTGAAAATCTTTAAATTCTCTGTATTTGTTGTATATCTTTTGATTGAGCGTGAAAAAATTACCGCTATTCGCCATGATATTCTCTCCGGCAAAACCGAGTATTGTTATTTTAGCATCTAAAGTAACTTTTTTATCATTGAGGGTTTTCCATTGGGCATCAACATTTGGAATCGTTGGCGTAATGGTTGGCAAAGTGATAAAACTATTTACACCCGAAGCAAAGAAAAGATAGGCTACGATGGGTAAAACAAACAAGATGAAAAGGACAAGATTTTTTTTCATTAGGATAGTGAAAATCAGTGGTACAAAAATAAAAAAATCCCGACTGAATCGGGACTTTTTTTTGAATTAATATATTGTTAAAAATTCCATTTAATAGTAGAATCTTTAAAAATCCCGTAGATATAATCTGCTTCGACCAATAATATAAAAAGTAAATATAATACAAGGAAAATAACGGTGGCAACAACTGCCCATTTCAAGCTATTTCTTTCACCTTCCATGTGCATAAAAGCCCAAACAATATAGTAAGCTTTGTACAAGGTTAAGACAATGAAAACCCAGTTAAGCAAATTCATGCTTAAAAAGTTATTCATAAATAAAGCATCCGGTCTAACAATCCCTAAAGCAACCTCAACGATAGTTACGACAGATAAAAGGATAAAAACTTTCCAGATTCTTGATGTATTTGATACATGTTCGTGTGCGTGTGACATAATATTGTAAGTTTTCTATAATTAAACTAAGTAGAAGAATGTAAATACGAATACCCAAACTAAATCAACAAAGTGCCAATAAAGTCCCACTTTCTCTACCATTTCATAACTTCTTCTCTTTTCATAAGTTCCTAAAAGAACATTGAAATAGATGATGATATTGATAATTACTCCCGAGAACACGTGGAATCCGTGGAATCCTGTAATGAAGAAAAAGAAATCAGCAAACAATTTGCTACCGTATTCGTTTCTTTCCAAGTTAGCTCCTTCAACTACTAAATGAGCGTTTCCAATCATTACTTCTGATTCGGCTCTGTTTAGAATTTCTCTGTGTTTGTTTTTATTTAAACCAGGTTGTAAAGTTTTATTGGCTTTGTCTTCTTTGGTATCTCTGTAGATTTTTTCGGTTCTAACCAACAATTCAGGATGGGCTTTGAAACCGGCTTGTATTTCGGCAACTGAATAAGTAGGCAAAGCCGCTTCATCAGAAAACCAAACTCCATTACTGCGTTTGTGTTGTTCTCTTGTTTCCGGAAGTTGTACCGCAAAGTCTTCTAATTTAACTCTTTTACCTGTATTATCAACGAATTGAATGATACTTCCACCTTTAGTTTCAATAGCACCGTATTCCCCTTTGATGAAGTTTTTCCATTCCCAAGCTTGCGAACCAACGAAAATCAAACCTCCGATAATGGTTAACAACATATAGAAAGCCACTTTCTTTTGTTTCATTTGGTGACCGGCATCAACAGCCAATACCATTGTTACAGAGGAGAAAATCAAAATAAAAGTCATCAACGCTACGTAATACATTGGTGCAGGAACGCCATGTAAAAACGGGAAGTGCGTAAACACCTCATCGGCAATTGGCCAATTATCAATAAATTTAAATCTTGAAAATCCGTATGCCGCAAGGAAACCCGAGAAGGTCAAGGCATCCGATACGATAAAAAACCACATCATCAATTTGCCATAACTGGCACCCATTGGCTCATTTCCGCCACCCCAAGTATTTTCGTTTGTATTTGCAGTAGTAACTGTAGCTCCCATAAAAGTTATATAGTTAAAAAGTTCCCAAATTTAGATTTTTTTTCTTATTTAAAGAAATATAAAAAGAAAAACAAACAAATCCACAAGAAATCAAGAAAGTGCCAGTACATTGCACCTAGCTCAATTCCAAGTGTTTGACTTGAATTGTATTTTTGTTTAAAATGATTATAAATTATGATTAAAAGCGAAATAATTCCTCCGGCGAGGTGAGCCAAGTGTACTACGGCAATTACGTAGAGAAAAGTTGTCGCAATATTGCTCTCCGGTCCGGTAAAATAATAGCCTTGTTTTATCAATTGCTCAAAGCCATTAAACTGTAAAAACACGAAGGTAATTCCGAAACCTAAAGTCAGTAAAAGAAAACTTGTAGTTGCTTTTCTGTCGTCTTTTTGAATGGCTTTCTTGGCCAAATGAAAAGTTACACTACATAATATGATTGCCAAAGTACTAAAGTAAAAAGAAGTCGGCATTTGAAAATCTTTAATCCAATCTTCTCTTGACTTACTTACTACAAAAGCACTGGTAATTCCGGCAAACATCATGGTCATACTGGCCATAGCAAACCACAACAGCAATTTGTATGATCTTGCAGTTCTTGATTTATGTTCCTCGGCGGTCATTGTTGTTGGTGCCATAACTATCTTAAAAATTTATCGGTAATATAAACTATTTGTAACAAAGTAATATAAGAAACACTTACTAACATAAGTGTTCTGGCAGCTTTAGCAGTTCTGAGTTGATACAACTTTACAGCGTAAAAAATCATCCAAAGCCCGAGCAAAAATACAATTCCTGCCGCAATTGGCGAAATAAATAATCGTCCGGTATACCCTAAACTTGGCAATAAAGAGGCAACTAACAACCAAACCGAATATAAAATCGTCTGTAAAGCTGTTGAAGTGTCTTTTTTACCCGTTGGCAACATAAAGAAACCTGCTTTTTCGTAGTCTTCATATAAAAACCAACCTATCGCCCAAAAATGAGGAAATTGCCAAAAAAACTGTATTAAAAACAAAGTTCCCGCTTCAATTCCAAAATGGTTTGTTGCGGCAACCCAGCCTAACATAAAAGGAATCGCACCAGGAAAGGCACCCACAAAAACCGAAAGCGGCGTATGAACCTTTAAGGGCGTGTAAATACTCGTATATAAAAAGATGGAAATCGCACCAAACATGGCTGATTTAGGATTAATCAAATACAATAAAACCAAACCGATGATGGTCAACAAACTAGCCACAAACAAAGCGTGATTCGGAGACATTCTACCCGAAGCCACCGGACGGTTTTTTGTTCTGTCCATTAAAGCGTCAAGATCTTTCTCGATGACTTGGTTAAACGCATTAGAAGCACCAACCATACAGTAACCGCCAACGGCCAACATCAATAAAGTAGACACTTTTAAATCTTGAAAATCCACCACACCAAGCAAATAACCGGCAATAGAAGAAAATACTACGCTGATAGCTAAACCTGCTTTGGTGATTTCCTTGAAATCAATCGCAATTTGTTTAAGAGAAAATGTAGTAGCAGTAGCGTTCATCCGTAGTTTTATTCCGAATTCTCAGAACTGCTGCAAAGGTACTTTATAGAAAACGATTTGACAAAAAAATATTGAAGATATATTGAACGATTTTTAAGTATTAGAAGCGAATGGTCATTGTGTGTCAGTAATCCATTTTCCCGCCATCCGTTATACAAGGTGCCACTACTGTCGGGGCTAAAAGGAAGCCGTTTTAATTCTTGGTAACCAGTAAAAAATACAAATCAACGTCTAGTAATCAAAATACCAGTTAAAAATATCACATCTCAATCCGATAGAAAACCAAGTGGTGCTTTCTTTTACGGCAAGCGCCGTTTCAGTGGCAGGCGTAAAATTTCTGTAAATTAAACTCCCATACAACTTCATATTCGTCATCGGATTAATCAAATAACCGGCTTGTAAATCGGCGATAAAAACATTGGTTTTATTGCCTTGTCCAACGACAACTCCGGTATCAAAAGGCCGGTCTAAATCATAATCCCGGTAAATATCGCTCCCGTAGTTAAAAGTATCTGTTGCATTGTTGAAATCTAAACCTCTTGTTCCAATGGTAACTTTGGCATCAGCAAAATAGCGACCATTATGGTAGCGCGCAATGGCAATCAACTCTCTGAAATTTCCGCCCCATTGGTGACCCAAACTTTGGTTGTTGTGACCATAATTGGTAATGGCTTCGCTATGCGCATAAACATACGGTCGAACCACATTGTATTCTCCTTGCAGTAAAAGGTTTTTAATATTAAAAGCGTTGAAATATTTGGCTCCCAATTGGTACCCAAATTTATTCTTCCAACTTTTTTCTCCGGCTTTGATATCATTTAACGAGAATTCATCTAACAAAAATTGTCCGTAAAACTGAATTTGGTTATTGAACTTGAATTTTGAAGTCAATCCCAATAAAGCATTTCCACTACGTGCCGAAGAAGCAAACTCCACCGAACGATAGAATATAATTGGATTCGCAAAACTCATATCAAAACCACGATTGTTTTTATTGGTCCAAACCACCGACTCAAACAAACCAATATTCCATCGGTTGGTGACATTCAAACTTAAATAATGACTGGCCGCAAACTTCGTCGCATAAGTTCGATCTACCGTAACGTCCGGACGAACATCTTTTAACCAAGTGTAAATGTTGGTGTATTTGATTTTCCAAAAAGACGTATTCAATTTAAAATACGGATACGGACTAGCGCCATCACCCAACAATAGCGAACGATAACCATCACCAATAAAATTGCGACCATAACCCAAATTCATATTCAGAAACTTACTTGGTGTATACGCCAAATTAGCTTCGGCTAAAGGAAAATCATACGCATCAGATTTAAACCCTTTCGCAATTCCGATTCCGGGAATAATCGCCGGATTTCCACCAGCCGGAGCCAATGATTCCGCATAGCGATTGAAATAATCAGCAAAACGTCCTTGACTTTCATAAACCGTTGTGGTAAAATTGATTGTTGCGCCCAAACCACCGTTAAACTGAATTCCACGCGTATTGACATAAGTATAACTGGAAACACTCGGATCGCTTTTCCCAAATTGTAAATCCAAAATTGGGTTTAGCGTAAACCAATAGTCTTCGCCTTGGATTTGAACCAAATTTTCATTCCAAAACTTTTTGCCCCACCAACCTTGTTTGTTCTTGGCTAACTTTTTATTTTCGGCGGTCAAATCGTAATACTTGGAAACATCCGCATAAGAAAAGGGCTTGGAAGCAGTATGATTATTCGCCCCAACTTGGTTCATTTCGTCATCAAATTGCGCATAATAACTATGCGAAAACGGAATATTCAAATGACTTTGGAATTGTGGATTGTCAAATTTTGTGTACTTAATGCTATCTAACTCGGTTAAGGGTTTGTGGTTAGGTTTGTAAAAATTAGATTTTGCTTCCGCCCCTTTTTCAGCTTCCTTTTGCGCTTCTCTTTCGGCTACACTTTGCAACGGAATGGCAATTTTTATAGTGTATTTGGCATAAGTCGGATTTCCGTTATACGTTGCCGGACTGATTTTTGGCATTTGCCCAAAAACTCTTTTGCTTTCGGTGACCAAAGTTTCATCTACGGCGTCGACATAAATCACTTTAAAACTTCCTTTATCATCTACTTCAAAAAGCACAATAACATTTCCTTTAAAATTACTTTCTTTCAAATTATTGGGCACTTTGAAATTATTGTACACAAAATTTTGCACTTCGTTATAAAAACAAGTTTCTAAAGCACTAAATTCCTGACCTTCACAAGCCGGAAATACCGGAAATCGTTCTGTAGCTTTTTGTGCTACTTGCGCATTAGACAATAAGGAAAACAGGAATAAAAAGGAAAATATATTTTTCATATTTCGGAATAATAATATTAATAATTGCCCGAGGCAGTTTGGCCATGAGCAATAGTTTTGGCGGCAGAAGTACCAATTCTTTTCACACCTAATCGAATCATTTCTTCTGCTTCTTGATAAGTCCGAACACCGCCAGCGGCTTTAACCGGTAAAGGCGAAGCATTTTCGAGCATCATAATTATGGTTGGAAAAGTAGCGCCATTGGGCAAATTGTTTTCTGTCTTGTAAAAACCGGTTGACGATTTCACGAACACATTGAAATAATAATCTTCTTTGAAATTAGGAATCACTACATTTTTGATCAAAGCCGAAATTTGAATAATTTGAGCATCGGTTAATGCCGCAACTTCTATAATCCACTTGGCTACTTTATGGTTATCAAAAGCGAGTTTGGTTCCTTTTAAGACTTCGGTTTTTACTAAGTCGAATTCCCCATTTTTAAAGGCTTCGTAATTACAAACATAATCCAATTCATCTACTCCGTCTTCAATGGCTTTTTGGGCTTCGGCTAATTTTTCTTCAAGAGAATCAGTTCCTTCCGGAAAAGAGATTACCGTTCCGATAAGCAATTTCGATTTGGCTTTGGAAATCATTTCTTTGGCCATTTTGACTTTATCAGGTCTGATCATAATCAATTTAAAACCTTCTTCAATAGCTTCTTGAATAAAACCTTGAACAATCAGGTCATTTTCCTTCTCAGATAAACCTGCTTGGCTTGCTGTTTTTAAATAAGTAGAATCGAGATACTGTTTTATATTCATATGATGTAAAATCTATTTGTCAGTGGTTATATAGGGTATCGCCTTTTGTTAATTGATATTTGCTTGCAACAAACTTCTTGTCAATGGCGATTTCATGCTATAAAAGTAAAAAAAAATCCCGAATCCCGAGACTTCGGGACGGGACATTTATGGTAAGTTAGATGGATTATTGGTTTTAGGCTTTCTTTGCTATTTTAATTAAAACAAAAACCAGAAAAGCAGTCATAGCTCCGCCAAAATTGGCCAGTACATCTAAACAATCGGCTTGTCTTGTTTTGGTAAAAGCGCCTTGCAAAAACTCGATTAAAATTCCGAAACAAAGAGAAGTCAAAACAACATAAAACAACATTCTTAAGGCAATATGATTTTGTTTCAACCAAAAGTAACAGCTCCAAAGTAACGTAAAAACCAAATGGAAAGTAAAGTGCCCATACTTGTCAGCGCCGGAAACTTTAACCTTTGGCAAATCATTGAAATTAACCAAACAAAGTACCAATATTAAAAAAGTCCAGCCAATGGCCAGACTTAGTATTGTTTTTTTAAGCACCGATTAAGGCTTTATAATCTTCACTTGACAGCAAATCTCCGATTTCCTCTTGGTTACTGATTTTTAATTTTATCATCCAACCTTTTCCGTAAGGATCTGAATTTACATGTTCAGGAGTTACTTCCAAGTCTTCGTTGAATTCGGTGATTTCTCCTGAAAGCGGTAAGAACAAATCAGAAACAGTTTTCACCGCTTCAACAGTTCCGAACACTTCATCTTTGTCAAGAGTTTGGTCTAAAGTTTCTACTTCTACATAAACGATGTCGCCTAATTCTTTTTGGGCAAAATCGGTAATTCCTACTGTTGCTACATCGCCATCAATCAAAACCCATTCGTGGTCTTTGGTATACTTTAAATTACTTGGTATATTCATTAGTTAGTTTGTTAAAAGTTGTGTTTTAAAATTTTCTCCAAAAGTATAATTTCTCTACAGATTATTAAAATCTTTAACTGATTAATTTCCGAAATTATAACGCATCGTAAATCCGGTTCTGATGTTGGTCAACGGGAATGAGGTTGAAATCACCGGTTTAGAGAATGAATGATCATAGAAGAAAATCGCCGTTAGGTTTTTACTAAACGAATAATCCGCGGTTAATTTGGCTGACCAAATATTTTGTCCACCACCTAATTGGTTGTTGTCATAATCTAAGTAACGAACAATCGTTTTGTTATTTCTATAGGAGAAATCCACTTTGACATTGATATCGCTTTTAATAATACCGGTTGGATTGTCAGCCAATTGTGACGAGAAAATAACGTCTTTGAATCGGTAACCTAATCCTATGATGTATTCGTGTCCTTGTACTTCGGTCAACAAATTGTTGTCAAAACTCATGGATAGACTTCGGTCTTTTTTCATTTCGGCCAAAATTTTGAAAGAGTTTTTCATTTCAAAATCAACCCTTACCAAAGGATTGAATTGTTCCACCAAGTTGATGTTGGCGACAATTGTTTTGTTATGAAAATTACCGTAATCATTGTACTGACCGCCAGGATTTTGATCATAATCAAAATTAGAACGGAAAGAGTTAATCGTATACGAAGCCCTATAAGCATGTTGGATAGAGAATCTTTTGAATCGGTCTTTGAAAAATTTATAGCGCATCAAACCACTGTATTTCATGTTCCAGTTCGGAATAGGTATACTGCGGAAAATACCCAAAGAAACCCCATCAGCTGATGTACCGGTATAAGCCGCTAAGAAAGATGGAATCAAAACCGATTGGTTGTTTTTTCCAAATCCTATAGGATATCCTTGATTAGCAGTATAAAACGCATATTTTTCTGGTTCTAAAGTCTGATCAGGAATTGGATTGGCACTATCACCATATCGTCCCAAACCAATAGTGCCATTTTGTGCTGCTAATCTGTCTGCAATCATCAAACGATTATCTCTAAACTCATCAAACGCCGCTGAACCATTTTCATCGCTTTTACCAAATGAAGTCGCAATCATTACCGTTGAGATGGAGAAATTTCCAAAATTGTATGGTGAAAGTGAATTGTACATTCCGGTAGCTTCCGTAACATCATATTGTTCTGAATAATTATCAGCATAAGTTCTGTTGGCGGTCAAATCGATTTTAAAATCCGGGAACAAATCTATATTAGCTGTCATTTCCAAGGTTTTGGTAATGGTTCGCGTATAGTTTTGGTTGAAATCAGGATAAACGGTTAACCAACCTCTTTTCGCCGCTTCGTATCGAACGTCATCTTGCGCTCCGAAAACAAATCCGAACGAAGGTTTAGCCGAACCAAAGAAACCTAAACTTGGTAAAAATCCGGGAAGCAGTGTTCCTTCATTTTGAACATAGTTAATTTGGACATTTTTCACACTAGTCAACACCCCTTTCAAGCCGTCTAAAAAGACATTGGTATTAGCCGCAGGTTGTGGTCTGGTGTTGGTAATTTTTTCTCCCGGTTTTGGCAACGCAGCCGGTTTTGCAGGAGCAGTTGCAGGTTTTTTACCCAATCCGATATATTTATAGAACGTCTCCATATTGAATGCCGTATTCAATCGGTGCGAACCTGCATTTTGAATCGTATTTCCTAAGTCGTAATCTCTACCATCTAATGTAACTGATGACAATGCCAAAGAAGAACGCTGCCAACTGTAATCCCCGGTATAAGAATAAGTAGACTTCACAAAGGCTAAGAATGGCAATTTGTTCAGAGGCAAATCATAATTGAGTACAATTTGCTGGTTGTGTTGGTTTGGCGTTCCAATGTTCCAGAAATCTGTCCAAATCGTATAGCTGTTATCCGGAACGTTATTTTCATCCAAGTAAGAACGAACAATATTATGAGATGCCGCTGTAAAATTAATTTTTAACGATTTGGTCAAATTGTAGTTGAAACCATATTGGTAATTGAACATATAGTTTCTTCTAAATAAAGGCTCTATAGGAATTCCTTCCACATCAACTTGTCTAAACTGTTGTTTGTTGTATTGTCTGATAATATTAGAGCTAAAAGATATACTGGTCGGAAGATAATTCAAGTTGAAATCACTCAACATTTTCCAATAACTGCTTTTCTTGAAAAACTTGTTTTGCTTGAAAGGCTCGATCGTTTTTGGCTTGAACGCATAAGTATAATCAACCGAAGTAGTCACTTGTTGGTCGATGTAATTTTCGATTTCGTAATTGTGTTTTTCCACTTCATTATACGAATAAGAAAGCGTTAAATTCTCCGGATCATAAATGCGTTGTTTTTGTTCCGGTGCTCTTTCTTTTTTTACCCCAATAAAGTTGATGCTTGTTCTTTTGGTATAATCAATAGCGCGCGCTCTAATATTGTTTCTTTCCGCAGCATCAGTAGTATTACTGATCAATTGCTCTAATCTGATATCTTGATTAAACGGATCGTACTCCGGCGTGATAATTTCTTCTCCGATAGCATAATTGAATGGCAAATTAATTCCCCATTTTTTAGGCAATAATTTACCTAAGCTAAAGTTGGTTACAATATTATATTGTTGCACATCTTCTCTGCTTCTTTCGTTTGGTCCTTCTTCCAAAGCACCAAAACCAATCGTACTCATTCTACCCGTAGCAGAAAGAGTCGCAAAGTCGGCCATGTTGGTATCAACATTTAAAACAGCTGCCATTCCACCTTTATTGTTCATATCGGCAATACGCAATTCGTTGAACCAAACTTCTCCTCGAACTTCATCGGTATGATTGTTTTTAACCCCAATCATTAAAGTTCTTACCAAACCAAAGTTTGGATTTCCTTTTATTCCTAATTTTAATACATCATCATCATCCCCATTTGGTAACAGCGGATCATTATCAGGATAATAAATACCTTCAGCATCTAAAGGCAATCCTGTGTTTCCTATCGTTCGCACTTTCATCTTGGTCAATAAGTTCATCGCCAAATTGATTTCGTTTACTTCCGGCCAAATAACATCTGCTAGGGTTGCTGTTGCAGGCGTCACTTTTAATGGAATTTCCACTTGGTAAAAGTTATTGGTAAAGTCATTTCCGAAACGAATAAACGCTACCATTTGATTGTCTAAAAGTGGTGAAGCATCCGTTGGTAAAGCTTCTGCGTGTAAAAACATTCTCAGTTTGTTGAACTGACGCATATCTACATTTACGTTTTTGAATACGGCTCTTGAATCACCCACTTCCAAACCATCTCCGGATACTCTCAACGACAACGATTGCTCATTTTGACTGATGACTTGTTGTCCACCACTTGGCAATTCTTCACGAACAACGCCAGGAGGTGTTACATAAGGAATTGGCAATCTTGAAGCATTTTCCTGAATATTTACTGCTAAAACATCAAAGTTAGTATCATCAGCAGCAGGATCATCTCCCGGTTGGAAGGTTTGTTCATATCTTCTCCATTCGCCACGAACTAAGTCTAAAGCTCCGAAACGCAACGTAACCGGTTCTGTAAATCCGGTCATGAACATTCTCATAAAACGGATAGAGCGGAAATCTGAAATGCTACCGACTGTAGTAGTAGGTTGGGCTACCGGAATTTTAAATTGGTACCAACGAGCAGTGGTTGTCGTTCCATTTGGCAAATCCTGCACCACTGTTTCTCTTACATCTGTAATAAAGTTTTGACCTACTTGCATGTTAGGCTGCATGTCAATTTTATACTCATAATAAGCGTTCACCGTATTCATGGTATTGTCACGGTTGATGTCTTCAACATCGGGAATGGTTGTTGAACCTCTATTGTTTTCAGACACTCCAACAGGTGAATTGCCTTCTACACCATTATATTTCTTGTAGCGTTGAAAAACCGTCGGACCGGTTGCATTTAAAAAGTATTGATAATTATCCGCCGCCGGGTCATCTAAAGTAGAATAACCGCCTATGCCCGCTAAGTTTCTCTCCGCGTCATCGTTGATTCCGTCAAAACCAACATCCTGCGCCGCCCTATTAGCACCATCCACATCAAAAGCATAAATAAGCGATTGAGATGAAGGAACTCTTCCCCAAACGGTTGTACTGGTTAGCGATTGAGAACTACTATTTGAAGGCAAACCGTTTTCATATTGTTTGCGTTCGTCTTTCAAAACATCTTCTGAGATTTCTCCTAAGTTGAAATACAATTGTCCTACGTTAGAAGGATTCGCTACAGCAGAAGGATTCGTAGGGTCAAAATAAGGATCTAATACCCAAAACTGGATATACTCCACATTACTTTGTTCGAAATTGGTAGAATTAATTGCTCTTGTAATTCCACCGAAATTATCTTCAGGAGCTGAAAAACCTGATGGATTCAGTGCTTCCGGATTATAATTATACGGTCCTCTTTCTTGCGGATAATACGTTAAATCTAAAGTGTTGATTACTGTGGTCTGGCCAATGTTAAGTTCCAAATTCGGAAACAACTCTCGGCTGAAGATTCTACGAGTACTATTTAAGGAAATTCCGTCCGGACCAATTTCTCCTGGTGTTTGCACATAAATAGTTGGGTCAATAGTGTACCAATTTAATTGAGCTCTTTTATGACCATAATCTAAACCGACTAAAGCGGAACCAAAATCAGGATAATCCACTCCTGCTTGCCATTTTGGAACACTGGATAAATTCCATGACAATGGAGAACGCATATCAATAGTGGTTTGAGAGCCTTCAAAATCATCTACATAAACGGTAGCTTCACCTTGAAACTGATCGGCTGTTGGCGTATCGGGTTGCAAAAAGGCAATTTCACCTCTAACGGATAAATTAGAAGGAACATCTGTATCAATATTTGGCAACTTGTTGGCTAAACGTGTTAAAAATGGGACTTCAGTAGAATAGTTGGCGTTAAAACCAAAAATGGTATTGTTTACCGACTCTTGTCCGTAATTTGATTTTTGGGTAAAGGGTCTTTCGGTCATTTTGATGAATGTACCACCTAACATCAACTTATCAGAAAATTTGTGCTCCACATTTATCCCCATGAATCTTCTGGTTTGTTGCCCAAAAGTAGCATTGTTCTCCACCGAAACTTCAATTGGTGTACTAGAAGCTTGTAGCGAAGGATCTAAAATTTGAACTCTACCGGCTTGGTAATTCACACTATAGTCGATTCCTTCTTGCAGCAATCTTCCTCCGGCAGTAACTACCACCGAACCTCTTGGCACATTATAGGCACCGATTGGAATTCCATCGCCACCGGCGGATTTAAATCTTCCTTTTAATTGGAACTTATTCTTTTCTGCATCTTGCAAAGCACCGGCTTGTGTACTGGCATACATGCTTTTGAAAACATATTTTTGCTGATTCCCATTATAAGTACTTTCGGTATAATAATCTTCAGTTCCCAATTTTAATTTATCAAAAATTAATTTACCAAAAGGTTCTACTGTAGTGAATATAATGCGTCCGTTTTGTTGGTCAATCGTTAGTCCCGGCAAGAAATCGAAGAAACCATCTCCTCCGGCTTGCGGGTCATTGTTGTAGTTCAATCGGTCTACATTAAATACTTTTATCAATGGTGTTTCGGCCACTAACATATCCGGATTGGTTGTTGGTGGGAAAGGAGTTCCCGGTACCGGCGATATATAGTTTATCGGTGACGGATCAGTATATAAAATATTTAACCTGAAATCTTCTTGTTGCAATTGAAAGGCGCCCGGAATTTGGTAGATGTTTTTCATCATCAAGTTCCAAATTGGTTTATCAACATTAGTCAAATTACTTTTCAGCATTTTCAAAATCAAACTTTGGGAAGACACGGTTTGATTTGCCGGATCGGTTTGATCTACTACAGTGGCATCAACACCATCTGTTCCAAATTCCCCTACTTGATAAACTTGATCCCCAATGGTATATTGGTAAGCTACTGCTAAAACTTCATCGTTAGCCAATCGTTGTTGCAAAGATACATATCCTAATTGCGGGTGAAAAGTAAACTCATTCGGCATCAACTTTCGGGCGTTTTCCAACTTAGAATAATCTGTTCCTTCATCAACCACAACTAAGTTATTGAATCCTGCACTAGAAGTTACAATGTCACGAATGTTATTGTTTAACAAACCGGTTCCCGCACTAATTTGAGCCGGATCGTACTTGTTGTTGCTGTTATCCGATGGAATATCATCTGTCGGAACAGGCACTGTAAAGAAGTTATTGTTGATATCAGTTTGATTCAGTGCTACAATTTGGTCGTCATCAAAACCAGCCAATCTTGCTTCTCCTAAATCTTGAAGCGCGATGATATTTCTTAGGTTATTGTTGGTAGTACTAACTCGGTTTTGTCTATTGGTTACCCAAACTTCAATACGGGTAATTTGAACTCGACTACTGATTAAAGGATAATCCACCAATGCGGCATCGTACTTATTTCTGAAATATTGCGACAAGAAAAAGTGTCTGTCCGCATCATAATCCAACCCAAAAATTTCGAAATCCTGAATGGTTCCGCCACCTTGAGCAGTAACCGATCTCGTTTGGGACTTTTGCTCAGAGAAAACTCCGGTAATCGTAGTTTTACCAAATTGCAATTGGGCTTTGACCCCAAATAAACTTTGGGCACCGCGAATTAATGAATTGGTCAACGGCATACTCACATTTCCGACTTCAATTTTCTGAATGATATCGTCTTCAGTCGGCGTGTATTCTAATTTGATTAAATTTTGAAAAGCAAAAGTCGATTCGGTGTCGTAATTGGCATTTACGTTTAAACGCGTTCCTACTTTTCCCATCAAACTCATGCTGATTCTTTGGTCGAAATCGAAGGTAGTTTGCGCTCTGTTTCTTGGTGACAGTGCCGGATTATCTTGTTTGGTGTAACGAACACCTAAATCCATTTCGACAGAACCGGTTGGTTTTACATCGATGGTATTGCCGCCAAAAATCGTTTCAAAAAAGCCTGAATTGACATAATATCTTGGCAATAAATCTTTTTTATCCGCTTCGCTTCCCTCTTTTTTGCCGTCAATCGCATCTGATTTCTTCTTAAAATACTCACGCATAGATTCGCGAAGCACTAATTCTTGGTATTCTTTTGGCGTTAAAATAAGTGGGTAATTGATATTAAATCCGTCAAACGTACTTGAATAAATATACCGATTGGTGATCGGATCGTACGTATAGGAATTGACAATACTCCTCGGATTTTTAATTTCAATTCTTCCGGTGTTGTACCCTGTTGAATCTTGAGCAGGCGTTGGTACCGGCGTTACTTGAGAAAATGCATTTACTCCAATAAGCAAAATCGCTCCCAGAAGGATTTTTTTCAAGTTAAAGAATGATTTCGTTGCGTATATTGTTTCCAAGAATTATAAATTTTTTAATGCTTGTTTGATTATCGTTTCTACTGTGGCTTCAGGATTTTCTTTGATGATTTTATCCACCACTTTTTCTGCATTTTTCCTAACATAACCCAAAACCTCCAAAGCAGATAACGACTCTTCTCTGTTAATATTGTGTTGTGATACTGAAATTTCGTCTAAGTTGTAGATTTTTAACACTTTTTCTTTTAAATCCAAGATAACTCTTTGGGCTGTTTTGCTTCCAATTCCCTTGATGGATTGTATTGTTCCGACGTCACCACTTCCTATGGCCTGTATAATTTGTTTTGGGTCTAATGATGACAACATTGTTCTGGCAATACTGGCTCCAATTCCCGATACGGACAACAATAATTTAAAGAGTTCTCTTTCAGATTTTTCGACAAAACCAAACAAAGAATGAGCATCTTCTTTGATTTGCAGATGGGTAAATAATTTGATGAAATCGGTATTGGGAAGTAATGAAAAAGTATGCAAAGAAATATTAACATGATAACCCACTCCATTGCAGTCGATTACGACTTCTGTTGGTGTTTTTTCTACTAATTTCCCTTGAATATGTGCAATCATTTTAATTAAAATCTATTCCAAATATAACAAAATTCTTCAACTGACATCATCTCTTAGCAATATCTGAACAATATTACAAAATCTATTTAGACGTCATCTTTTTTCTCTTCTCTTTTTCTTGCGCATCAACTACTGACACAGCCACCATATTGACCATTTCTTCTACGCTGGCGCCTAATTGGAAAATGTGTACGGCTTTTTCCATACCTAACATAATTGGTCCGATAGAATCTACTTTGTACAACTCTTTCAAAAGTTTGTAATTGATATTTGCTGCTTCCAAATTTGGGAATACCAAAGTATTGACTTTTTTACCTGCCAATTTAGAGAAAGGAAATTTATTTTTCAACATTTCAGGATTCAGCGCAAAGTCGGTTTGGATTTCTCCATCCACAACTAAATCAGGATAATACTTATGCAAATAAGCTACTGCTTCTCTAACTTTGGTAGCACTTTCATAGGATGACGAACCAAAATTCGAAAACGAAACCATCGCAATTACCGGTTCCATTCCGAACATTCTAACGGTTTTTGCCGTCATCAATGCAATTTTAGCTAATTCATCTGCTGTAGGATTTGGATTGATTGCCGTGTCTGACAAAAACATCGGTCCACGATTGGTCATCATCATATTAGTTGTGGCAATCAAGGTAATTCCCGGTGCTTTCCCAATTAATTGCATCAAAGGTTTCACCGTTGACGGATAACTTCTTGAATAACCCGAAACCATCGCATCAGCATCGCCTTCATTAACCATCATAGCGGCAAAATAATTACGCTCGCGCATCCATTTTTGGGCATCCAATAATGAAATCCCACGACGTTGCCTTGACTGCCAAAAGATGTCGGCATACTTCATTCTGCGTTGGTCTTCTTCTTTGGTTTTAGGATCAAAAATAGGCACTTCGGCATCGAAACCTAATTCTTCTTTAAGTTCTAAAATCAATTCTTTGTTTCCTAATAAAATGGGATGAGCGATACCTTCTTCGTAAGCAATTTGGGCTGCTTTCAATACGTCTAAATGATCTGCTTCCGCAAAAACTACGCGTTTTGGATCGGTCTTGGCTCTATTGGTCAACAAACGAACCATTTTATTATCGGAACCTAAACGTTCTAACAATTCTTCTTCATATTTTTCCCAATCCGTAATCGGATGCAACGCCACACCTGAATTCATGGCGGCTTTGGCCACAGCCGGCGCTACTTGTGTGATTAGTCTCGGGTCAAATGGTTTTGGAATGATATACTCTTTTCCAAAATTCAAACGGGTTTCGCCATAAGCGATATTTACTTGTTCAGGCACGGGTTCTTTTGCCAAATCAGCTAAAGCATGAACCGCCGCCATTTTCATTTCTTCATTAATTTTCGTCGCTCTAACATCTAAAGCGCCACGAAAAATATAAGGAAAACCCAATACGTTATTCACCTGATTAGGATGATCGGAACGACCGGTTGCCATGATGATATCTTTTCGTGTGGCAACGGCCAAATCGTAGTCAATCTCCGGAATCGGATTGGCCATAGCGAATACAATTGGATTTTTGGCCATGCCCAAAAGCATTTCCGCTGACATGATATTTCCGGCTGATAATCCGAGGAAAACATCGGCACCAACTAAAGCTTCCGCCAAAGTCGTTCCTGCTTTTCCATGTGCGTATCTTTTTTGCAAATCGGACAAATCACTGCGCTCTGAAGAAAGCACACCGTCTTTATCGAACATGATAATATTTTCAGCTTTTACGCCTAATAAAATATACAAATTGGCACAAGCCAAAGCCGCAGAACCGGCTCCGGAAACTACGATTTTAACTTCGGTAGTTTTCTTTTTGGCAATTTCTAAAGCATTCAACAACGCGGCTGACGAGATAATTGCCGTTCCGTGTTGGTCATCATGCATTACGGGAATATTCAATTCTTCGACCAAACGTCTTTCGATTTCGAATGACTCCGGCGCTTTGATGTCTTCTAAGTTGATTCCACCGAAAGTTGGCGCAATATTTTTAACGGTTTCGATAAACGCATCGATGTCTTTAGTTCCGACTTCGATGTCGAAAACATCAATTCCGGCAAAAATCTTAAAGAGCAAAGCTTTTCCTTCCATTACAGGTTTTGAAGCTTCGGGACCGATATCTCCTAATCCTAAAACGGCAGTTCCATTGGTGATTACGGCTACTAAATTTCCTTTGGCGGTATATTTATAAACGTTGTTAACGTCTTTGGCAATTTCTAAACAAGGTTCAGCAACACCCGGAGAATAGGCGAGAGACAAGTCTCTTTGCGTCGCATATTTTTTGGTCGGCACTACTTGGATTTTCCCTGGCGTAGGTTTGGCGTGGTATAAAAGTGCTTCTCTTCGCTTACTGTATTTATTCATTTTGGTTTGTTTTATTCTGACTTACAAAGGTAGAAGACTTACTGAAATAGGGAAACATTTGAGAGTTTC
Organism: Flavobacterium sp. 102; assembly: GCF_003634615.1. NCBI lineage: Bacteria > Pseudomonadati > Bacteroidota > Flavobacteriia > Flavobacteriales > Flavobacteriaceae > Flavobacterium > Flavobacterium sp. 102. The sequence continues at coordinate 427,762 of NZ_RBKX01000001.1, forward strand.
TTTTGCAATGTTTTACTTCAAAAAATCAATATTTCGTTTCAATCCTTCCCATTGAGTTCGCTTTAATGGAGAATTGGTAAAAACTGCTTTAAAAGTTTCTTCTGTGATTTCTTCCCAGTCCTTTTTGGTATAAGATAGAAGTTCAGGATAAGGAGAAAACAAGGGTTCGCTATGTGGCTTGGAAAATTTATTCCATGGGCAAACGTCTTGGCAGACATCACAGCCAAACATCCAGTCGTCTAGTTTGCCTTTCATTTCCTGAGGAATATTTTCTTTGAGTTCAATGGTGAAATAAGAAATACATTTGCTTCCATCCACAACATAAGGTGCCACTATAGCTTGCGTTGGACAAGCATCAATACAAGCGGTACAAGAGCCACAATGGTCTGTTGTAGCATGGTCATATTCTAAATCTAAATCAATCACCAATTGGGCGATAAAATAAAAAGAACCTACTTGACGTGTTAGCAAATTACTGTTTTTACCAATCCAACCTAAACCGCTTTTGGCAGCCCAGGCTTTGTCCATTATAGGTGCAATATCAACAAAAGCGCGCCCGTTTACGTCTCCGATTTCTCTTTTGATTGACTTTAATAATTTTACCACTTTCTTCTTAATGACATTGTGATAGTCTTTACCATAAGCATATTTTGAAATCTTATAACTGTCTTGATTTTGCTCTTCAGAAGGAAAATAATTAATTAACATCGAAATGACACTTTTAGAATCGCTGACCAACAAAGTTGGGTTCAAACGTTTGTCAAAATGTTCTTCCATATAAGACATTTCTCCATGACAATTTTGTTTGAGCCAATGCTCCAATCGAGGCGCTTCTTCTTCTAAAAATCCTGCTTTGGAAATCCCACAAGACAAAAAACCGAGGCGTTTGGCTTCGGCTTTGATGAATTGCGTATATTTTTCTTTATTGTTGATCAAAATAATCCTCCTTGAATATTCGTATTGATTTTTCCTAAATGCTTATACGCTTTTTCGGTTACTTCTCTTCCTCTTGGCGTTCTGATAATAAAACCTTCTTGTATTAAGAATGGCTCGTACACTTCTTCGATGGTTTCTCCGCTTTCAGAAACAGCTGTCGCCAAAGTGGATAGGCCTACCGGTCCGCCTTTGAATTTATCGATAATAGTGGTTAGGATTTTATTGTCCATTTCGTCAAGCCCATGAGCATCTACGTGTAATGCTTTTAGAGAATAACGTGCAATTTCAATGTCAATTTTCCCGTTGCCTTTGATTTGTGCAAAATCTCGAACACGGCGCAATAAAGCGTTGGCAATACGAGGTGTTCCTCGGCTTCGCCCTGCAATTTCTATTGCGGCTTCCATAGTGATCGGCATTTTGAGAATAGTCGAACTACGTTGCACAATGGTAGTTAAAAGTTCGGTGTTATAATATTGTAAACGACTTTGAATTCCGAAACGAGCTCTCATTGGAGCAGTAAGCAATCCTGAACGCGTAGTGGCTCCAACTAAGGTAAACGGATTCAAATTGATTTGCACTGTTCTGGCATTCGGTCCGGATTCAATCATGATATCGATTTTGAAATCTTCCATGGCGGAATACAAATATTCTTCCACTATCGGACTCAAACGATGGATTTCGTCTATGAACAAAACATCTCTTTCCTCGAGATTTGTAAGTAATCCAGCTAAATCTCCGGGTTTATCTAAAACAGGTCCGGAAGTAATTTTAATACCAACTCCTAACTCATTGGCCAAAATATTAGCCAAAGTGGTTTTTCCTAAACCCGGTGGTCCGTGAAAAAGGGTGTGATCGAGTGCTTCATCTCTTTGATTGGCGGCTTCTACAAATACTTTTAAGTTATCTAGCACTTGTTCTTGACCGGTAAAATCATCAAAACTCAAAGGCCTTAATTTTTTCTCTAAATCAAGCTCTTCCGGATTAAAATTATTGTTGGTTGGATCTAAATTCTCGTTCATTTCACAAATATATAACAAAGTTGGTTGCAAATAAAAATGCCTTTCGATTAGGAAAGGCATTTGTTATATTTAAAGTAAGAATTAGTGATGTAAAACTTCTTCTCCCGGTTTCATAGGTACATTTTGAGGAACAAAATCATCATCATGACCTGGCTTACTGTAATCGTAAGGCCATCTGTGAACTTCAGGAATTGCTCCAGGCCAGTTTCCGTGAATGTGTTCAACAGGCGCAGTCCATTCCAATGTATTTGATTTCCAAGGATTTTGAACTGCTCTTTTTCCGTAGAAAATGCTGCTAAAGAAGTTGTACAAGAAGACCAATTGGAAAGCACCACCTACTAAAGCAAAAACTGTAATAATCACGTTTACGTTTTGTAAGTCGTCAAACAATGGGAAATTAGTGTTTGTATAATATCTTCTTGGTAAACCTGCCATTCCGATGAAGTGCATTGGGAAGAATACGCCATAAGCACAAACTGCCGTTACCCAGAAGTGCACATATCCTAAGTTTTTGTTTAACATTCTTCCGAACATTTTAGGGAACCAGTGGTAAATACCGGCGAACATTCCATACAATGCTGAGATACCCATTACCAAGTGGAAGTGAGCCACTACGAAGTAAGTATCGTGAACGTTAATATCTAAAGTACTATCTCCTAAAATGATTCCTGTTAAACCTCCTGTGATAAAGGTAGAAACCAATCCGATAGAGAATAACATCGCAGGGTTTAACTGCAAGTTACCTTTCCATAAGGTTGTAATATAGTTGAATGCTTTTACTGCTGATGGAATTGCAATCAATAAGGTGGTGAATGTAAATACCGAGCCTAAAAATGGATTCATTCCCGAGATAAACATATGGTGACCCCAAACGATAGTTGATAGGAATGCAATCGCAATAATGGACATAATCATCGCTCTGTAACCAAAAATAGGCTTACGAGAGTTGGTCGCAATAATTTCAGAGGTAATACCCAAAGCCGGTAATAATACGATATATACTTCAGGGTGACCTAAGAACCAGAATAAGTGTTCGAACAATACCGGTGAACCACCTTGGTAATGTAAAACCTCTCCGGCTATATAAATATCAGACAAGAAGAATGATGTCCCGAAACTTCTGTCCATGATTAACATCAAAGCTGCAGATAATAATACTGGGAATGAAATAACCCCAATGATAGCAGTGATAAAGAAAGCCCAAATAGTAAGTGGCAATCTTGTCATTGACATCCCTTTAGTTCTTAAATTGATTACCGTAACGATATAATTCAATGAACCTAATAATGATGAAGCGATAAAAATAGCCATAGAAACCAACCATAAAGTCATCCCTGCTCCAGAACCGGACATAGATTGTGGCAAAGCACTTAAAGGTGGATAAATAGTCCATCCTGCAGAAGCCGGACCGGATTCTACAAATAATGATATCACCATTACAACACTTGATAAGAAGAATAACCAGTAGGAAATCATGTTTAAGAATCCTGAGGCCATATCTCTTGCTCCAATTTGCAATGGAATCAATAAGTTACTAAAAGTTCCACTTAGACCGGCAGTCAAAACAAAGAAAACCATTATCGTTCCGTGTATGGTAACTAAAGCTAAATAAGTTTCGTTATTCATAACGCCTCCCGGAGCCATTCTTTCCCCAAGGAAAAAACTAAAAATTTTAAAAGATTCTTCGGGCCATGCCAATTGCATTCTGAATAACATTGACATACCAACACCAATTACTCCCATAATGATACCGGTAATCAAATACTGTTTGGATATCATTTTATGATCAATACTAAAAATATATTTAGTAATGAACGTGTCTTTATGGTGGTGTTCGTGTTCGTCGTGACCGTGATCGTGATTGTGAGCTTCTGCTGACATATAGGTAAACTTTTAAATTTTATTAATGTTTCGTTTCTGCTTGAGCAACTACTGTTGTGTCTTTGCTGTTTGAAGAGGTTGAATCTTTAGTTGGTGTTGCAGGAGTTTCAGAAGCTTTAGCTTCAGCCGCTGCAGTTTTCACTGCTTGAACAATAGTTTTTGCGGAGTTTTCTTTTAACCAATTTTTGTATTCTTCCGGAGTATCCACTACAATTTTCATTTGCATGTTGTAGTGAGAAGCACCACAAATTTTGTTACATAACAATAAGTAATCAAAAGTATATGGGTCAAGTGCGGGTTGTCCTTCTGCAATTAATTTTTCACTTTTCTTTGCTCTTATGGCATTGATATTTGCCACTTTTTCAATCATTGCCGGTTTATCTCTCATCTCAGCAGTAGTCAAAGTTGGAACAAAAGAAAATTGAGTTACCATACCCGGAACACAGTTCATTTGTGCTCTAAAGTGAGGCATATAAGCTGAGTGCAATACATCTTGAGAACGCATTTTGAAAATTACTCTCGTTCCTTTTGGGATATGCAATTCAGCTGAGCTAAAATCATCTTGAGCATTTGGGTCAGACAAATCAACACCAAGGTTATTAACGCCTTCTATATATCTAACATTTGCTTTTCCTAAAACATTATCTGCACCGGCGTATCTCGCTTCCCATTTAAATTGTTGCGCGTAAAGTTCGATAACGATAGCGTCATCAGCATCTTCTTCATCCACAAACATAATGTTCGTCCAAGCATATAATCCATAAAGAATTAATCCTGCTAAAACAATCGCCGGAATAACACTCCAAATAAATTCTAATTTGTTATTGTCAGCAAAATAAAGTGCCTTTTGCCCTTGTTTTCCTCTGTATTTAAAAGCAAAATAGTGAAGCAATGCTTGAGTAACGGTTTGTACAAAAAAGATTAAAACCATCGAAATCATCATCAGGTTGTCTACTTGTGGACCATGTTCCGAAGCAGCATCGCTCATCAAAGGAAATTGGCTGTAATTTAAAAGACAGTAGATTGTAGTTAGGTAAATAAATCCTAAGAAACCAAACATCAAGTAACCGTTAACTTTGTTATCGTTATCGTTAGCCACTTGAGTGTCATTCACATTTCCACCAACTTGAGTTAAGTCAAATATTTTAGTTAACTGCCATAGGGCAACTGCCAATAAAACTACAACTATAAGTATCAAAAGAGTTGTCATTTGTAATTTACTTTAAATATTAATAATGAAAATGTTTACTTTCTTCGATGAAAGGATTGCGTTTTGGAACCAATGGTGCTTTAGTCAAGGCACTGAATACTACAAAAATGAATAATCCAAGGAAGAATAAAATTGCTGCAATTTCAGGTATTCCAATGAACCATCTGTCACCTACTGTTGCCGGCATAATCATATTGAAGAAATCAACATAGTGTCCGAATAAAATAACAACACCTGCAGTCACGATAATCCAAGAAACACGTTTGAAATCGGTATTGATTAACAACAATATTGGGAATACAAAGTTCATAGCTACCGCTCCAAAGAATGGCAAGTTGAAATCTTCAATTCTTGTTTTGAAATAAGTTACCTCTTCAGGAATATTTGAATACCAAATCAACATGAATTGAGAGAACCATAAGTAGGTCCAGAATACACTAATACCAAACATGAATTTTGATAAATCGTGTATGTGGCTTGAATTTACATTTTCTAAATAACCTTTAGATTTCAAGTATAAAGTCACCATAGAGATAGTGGTAATTCCACTAACAAAGAAACTAGCAAATACATACCATCCAAATAAAGTACTGAACCAGTGTGGATCAACTGACATAATCCAATCCCATGACATAATAGATTCTGTTACGATAAAGAATACTAAGAATGCTGCTGACATTTTGAAATTCTTTTTGTAGAAAGAATTGTCTGTAGCTTCATCTTGCGCCAAACAGTTTTTTCTAGATAAATGTCTGTATAAATTCCATCCCGCTATGAAGATAGCTGCTCTTATAATCCAGAATGGGAAGTTTAAATAACCTGATTTACCGGCGATTAACGCATCATAATTTTCGTGTCCTACTTCTGTTACACCATCGTTCATCCATACAAATAAATGATTGAAATGGAAACCTGATAATAATAATAAAATGAAGAAAATAATAGAACCCGGTAATAAATAAGCCGTGATTCCTTGCATTACTCTGAATAATACCGGAGACCAACCAGCTTGTGCTACTTGTTGGATTGCATAGAAAGCCAAAGCTCCTAAAGCAATTAACATAAAAAATAAACAAGCTACATACAATGCTGCCCAAGGTTTGTTTTGTAATTGGTGTAGCACGTGTTCTGCATGTTCCTTATGCTCATCATGTCCAGCGCTAGCTTTCGCGTCGTGTCGGGCTGTTTCAGCATGTGTTGCTGGTGCAGTATGTGCTACAGCCGCAGCTGTGTCATGTGCTACAGAATCAACAGGTGTTTCACTCGGAGTAACCGCAGCTACAGGTTCAGTATGCGCTTCATGCGTTGCTGACTCAGTTTTGGCTTCATGAACGGGAGCAGCTTCGTGTCCACCACCGTGATGTTCTGCTTCTTCAGCTTTTAAAATAGCCTCAACCTCATGAATATCTTTTGGTGCAGTTAAAAAACCATAACCTATCCCAAGAATACCCACGATCATTAGGACAAAAGAAAAGGTTTTTAGTTTACTTGAAAATGTATACATATCTATAACAATCTGTTTGTTCTACAATTATAATTTGCTTTTAAGTTGCATTACATAAGCGGCAACCAACCAACGCTCTTCTTGACTTAACTGATTAGCATGAGAACCCATTGAGTTCAAACCATAAGTCACAACATGGAAAACACTACCTTCATTGATAACTCTGTCGGCATAACTTGGAACTCCCAAGAATTTCTCTTGAGTAACCAACTTCCCTTTTCCATTTCCTTCGCCACCATGACAGATAGCACAGTAAATTCCGTAAAGCTCTTCTGCCTTTTTCATATCCACTTGAGTTGAATCAAGCGGTGATTTTGGATTTAAAGCTTTTATTGCTGCTAAAGCTTCAGGAGTATTTGGATATTCATAAGGAACGAAACCTCTTTTTATTGAACCATCTGCAGGTGATTGTCCTACTTTACCTTTCTCACCTGTTGGCGAATTGAAAGCATCTGACTCAGCATTGGTTTCATAAGCCACAGATTCGTACATATTAGGCATGTATTGATAGTTTGGTTTCAAATCATCTTTACAAGAAGACAGAGAAACAATGCTACCCAATACAAATGCTATTTTAAGTAAACTTTTCATATCTATTATTAATGCTTATCAATTACTTTTACTTCTACTGCTCCTGTTCCTTCGAAGAATTTTACCAATTCTGCTTCATTGTCATGAACAGCTACTTCCATTAAGAAGTGGTCATCGGTAGTTCTTACATCCGGATTTTCTGCTTCTTTAAATGGCCACAATCTACTTCTCATATAAAAAGTGATAACCATTAAGTGAGCTGCAAAAAACACAGTCATCTCAAACATTACCGGTACAAAAGCCGGCATGTTTTGAATATAACTAAAACTCGGTTTTCCACCAATGTCTTGCGGCCAATCGGTAATCATGATGTAATTCATCATAACCGTTGCCACTGTTAAACCAATACATCCATAGATGAATGCACAAATGGCTAAACGTGTTGGTGCCAATCCCATAGCTTTATCTAAACCGTGAACAGGGAAAGGAGTGAAAATTTCCTCAATATGATGATGGGCTGCTCTGGTTTTGTGAACCGCATCCATTAATACATCATCATCATTGTATATTGCGTGTATAACTTTATTACTACTCATAGCAAATATTAATGTTTATCTGAATGATTATGACCTTCTGCTTCTCTTTGTTTCTTATAATTCTCACCTGATGATTTCAAAATTGTTTTAACCTCTGCTTGAGCAATCACAGGGAATGTTCTCGCATATAAAAGGAACAATACAAAGAAGAAACCAATTGTACCGATGAAGATACCAATATCTACAAATGTTGGTTGGAACATCGTCCATGATGATGGAAGATAATCTCTGTGTAATGAGGTAACGATAATTACGAAACGCTCAAACCACATACCGATATTTACCACAATAGAGATGATGAAAGAGAACATAATACTGGTTCTTAATTTCTTGAACCACATGAACTGTGGAGAGAACACGTTACAAGTCATCATCGCCCAGTATGCCCAAGCGTAAGGACCGGTTGCTCTGTTCAAGAAAGCATATTGCTCATATTCTACTCCTGAATACCAAGCCACAAATAACTCAGTGATGTAGGCAACCCCAACAATAGAACCAGTAATCATAATTACGATGTTCATCAATTCGATATGTTGGATAGTGATATAAGCTTCAAGATTTGATACTTTTCTCATGATAATCAACAACGTGTTTACCATCGCGAATCCAGAGAATACCGCTCCCGCAACGAAGTACGGAGGGAAGATTGTGGTATGCCATCCCGGAATTACCGAAGTAGCAAAGTCAAAGGATACAATTGTGTGTACAGAAAGTACTAAAGGCGTTGCTAAACCTGCCAAAACCAAAGATACTTCTTCGAAACGTTGCCAGTCTTTTGCTCTTCCACTCCATCCGAAAGATAGAATAGAATAAATTCTTTTAGTGAAAGGAGTTACTGCTCTGTCTCTTAACATCGCGAAATCCGGCAATAAACCTGTCCACCAGAATACAAGTGATACAGAAAGATAAGTCGAAATCGCAAATACGTCCCAAAGCAATGGTGAATTAAAGTTAACCCATAACGAACCGAATTGGTTTGGAATTGGCACAACCCAGTAAGCTAACCATGGACGACCCATGTGAATGATTGGAAATAAACCTGCTTGGATTACCGAGAAGATGGTCATCGCTTCCGCAGAACGGTTAATAGCCATTCTCCATCTTTGACGGAATAATAATAATACGGCAGAGATAAGAGTTCCGGCGTGACCGATACCAACCCACCAAACGAAGTTAGTGATATCCCAAGCCCAACCAACGGTTTTATTTAATCCCCAGGTTCCAATTCCGGTAGAGATAGTATAGACAATACAACCTATTCCCCAAAGGAAAGCGGCTAATGCAATTGAAAATACTGTCCACCATTGTTTGTTGGCTCTACCTTCAACAGGCGCAGCGACATCTACTGTTACATCGTGATAAGATTTATCACCTATAACTAAAGGTTTTCTAATGGGTGCTTCGTAGTGAGACGACATAATCCTTTATATTGTTTCTTAATTAATTATTTTTTGATACTAGGTATTTCTAACTTTAACGTGATAGAAAACGTTTGGTTTTGTTCCAACACTTTCTAACAAGTGGTACATTCTCTTATCTTCGACTAACTTAGCCACTTTACTTTCTTTGTTGTTAACATCTCCAAAAACCATAGAACCTGAAGAACAAGCGGCAGAACAAGCGGTTTGGAATTCTTCCACACCTACTTCTCTTCCTTCGCGTTTGGCAGTTAGGATTGTTTTTTGTGTCATTTGAATACACATAGAACATTTTTCCATAACACCACGAGAACGAACGTTTACATCCGGATTTAATACCATACGACCTAAATCATCATTCATATGGAAATCAAATTCTTCGTTGTTACTATATAAGAACCAGTTGAAACGGCGTACTTTATAAGGACAGTTGTTCGCACAGTAACGAGTACCAACACATCTGTTATAAGCCATTTGGTTTTGACCTTGACGACCGTGAGAAGTGGCTGCCACAGGACAAACTGTTTCACATGGTGCGTGATTACAGTGTTGACACATTACCGGTTGGAAAACAACTTGTGGATTATCCGCAGGACTTTCCATGTCTCCAAATCCGCCTAATGACCCTTTATCACCAAATAAACCATCGAATTCTTTTTTCTTCTTGTTGTCCCCTGCGAAAGTTTCTTCAGAAGAATAATATCGGTCAATACGCAACCAATGCATATCACGACTTCTTCTAACTTCAGATTTTCCAACAACAGGAACGTTGTTTTCTGCATGACAAGCTATAACACAGGCACCACAACCGGTACATGAGTTTAAGTCGATAGAAAGATTGAAGTGATGACCAACTGAACGATCAAATGATTCCCATAAATCAACTGAAGTTGCTTTTACTTCTTTGTGATCCAAAGAAACCATCGGTGATGGATTCCAAACTTCCGGCTCATCAAATTTTGCAGTAAAAACAGTTAAAGTGGTTTCTTTAATAATATCACCTCTTCCCATCAAAGTTTTTTGGGACTGAACACAAGCAAACTCATGCTCACCATCAGCTTTAGTTAAAGTGGCTGATTGAACGTTATTAAAGTTATTATATAAAGCGTAAGCGTTAACACCTACTTGCATTTCTTCTTTTAAAGCGGCTTTTTTACCATATCCTAAAGCCAAACCAATAGTTCCAACAGCTTGACCAGGCTGAACGATTACCGGAGCAGTGATTGAAGTATCACCAACTTTTACAGTAGCATAACTTCCGTTAAGACCACCATTGGCAACGATTTCATTCATTAAGTCCTTTTTATCAGCGTCAGCTTTCGAAACGGTAATATAGTTATCCCAAGAAACTCTTGTAATTGGATCCGGAAATTCTTGTAACCAAGGGTTATTGGCTTGTTGACCATCACCTAAACCTGTTTTAGTATACAATACTAATTCGAAATTAGCCAATGGTTTTGATTGTGCCAAAGCATTGGCTGCAGCAGAATAATCCGCTGAACCACCAACAGCAGCCGAAGCTACACCGGCAACAACACCATCATGAACTGCTTTGTTCCAAGTCAGGCCATTTAAGTAGGCAGCAGAATTGGCTTTGATGTAATCATAGTAAGCTGCACTATTACCGTTCCATGACAACAATCCTTCTTGGAATTGTTTTGAACTGAATAACGGACGAATAGTTGGTTGTACCAAAGAATAGGTTCCTTTAGTCAACATTAAATCATTCCATGACTCCAAATAATGAGTAGCCGGAATTGCGATATTAGTTACTGAAGCAGTTTCGTCTTCTTTCAAAGAGAACGCTGCAGATAATTTTACTTTTTTCAATCCTTCAGCAAAAGATTTTCCGTTGGCCAAAGTGTAAACAGGATTCACACCGCTCATAATTAAAGTATGAACACTTCCCGCATTCATATCAGCTAATAACTGGGCTACTTTTGCATCAGAACCTTTTCTGATTTGACGCGTTCCAACAGTTGAAAAAGCTTCACTGGTTAAGGCTTGGTTAATCGCTAAAACTAATAATTGAGCATTTTTATCTTGAATGCCACAAACCAAAACACCTTTACTTTTTGCCGCTTTCAATTGTTGTGCTGCATTAGTAATTGCCTCTTCGTTGGCTAATTTACCGGTAGAAACCGATGAACCTGTAATTACATTGTATATTTTAACTAAAGCTAATTTTTGATCCGCAATTTTCATCGGAACACGTTTATCAGCAGCGGCACCTGACAAAGTCATGTTCGCTTCAAACTGAAAATGTTTCGACATTTTGCCTTTTTGAGGAACTCTACCTTGTGCGTAACCACTATCAAATCCTCCACCTTGCCAATCTCCTAAGAAATCTGCACCGATAGAAACGATAGTGTTGGCTTTTGAAAAATCATAATCAACCAAAGCTCTTTCACCATAAACAGCTTCGAAAGCATCTAAAGCGGCTGATTCAGAAACTGAATCATAAACTACGTGCTTAGCTGTTGGGTTTTGAGCAATAAATTCAGCGATTAATTTTTCAGTAGAAGGACTTGCTAAAGTATTGGTCAACAAAACAACTTGTCCACCTTTAGCTTTAGCTTCTGCTAAACTGGCTTTGATTTTTAAATCAGCTTCTGCCCAAGTAGCATCTTTTTGAGCAACCTTAGTCACTTTAAGACGCATACTGTCATATAACGACAATACAGAAGCATGCACTCTAGCATTGGCGGAAAACTTAGCCCCTGCTATTGTATTATTTTCAATTTTAATTGGACGACCTTCACGTGTTTTTACTAATAAATTAGCAAAATCAAAACCATCAAACATAGATGTTGCAAAATAATCGGCAACACCGGGAATAATTTGTTCCGGTTGTAAAACGTAAGGAATAGATTTATGTACTGGTCCTTCACAGGCAGCCAATGAAGCGGCGGCAGTACTAAATCCAACGTATTTCAAGAAATCACGACGAGTTGTTGAAGAAGAAGATAATGAATCTTTGTCTGACAAGAATTCATCTGTTGGAATTGCTTCCACAAATTCATTATTTCTAAGCGTCTCAACAATAGAACTATTTTCGTTTAGTTCCTCAACACTTTTCCAGTATTTTTTGTTCGATGACATCGTATATAAATATTAGCTTCTTAATTTATTTTTGTTTGTTCGATAATTTGGTTATTCGTCAATTCGGCTAACAAATAACCGAATCCAGAAATCAACAAATTAATAGTGGCACTTACCACATTCTAAACCTCCCATTTGTGCTGCAGTCAATTTGTCTACACCATATTTTTTAGAAAGTTCTTCGTGAATTTTAGTATAGTAAGCATTGCCTTCCATCTTAACATCCGTTTCGCGGTGACACTTAATACACCAACCCATGGTTAATGGCGCAAATTGTTTTTGGATTTCATACTCTTGAACCGGACCGTGACATTTTTGACATTCAATACCGGCAACAGTTACGTGTTGTGAGTGATTGAAATAGGCAAAGTCAGGTAAGTTGTGAATACGAACCCATTTAACAGGTTTTGTTTTACCGGTGTATTTTTGAGTAGATTTATCCCAACCTACAGCATCATATAATTTTTGGATTTCACCATCATAGAATGCTTTTGTGTATTCTGGCGTTGCAGTAGTATCAGCAACTTCCGAAATATTTTTGTGACAGTTCATACAAACATTCAATGAAGGAATACCCGCGTTTTTACTAACTCTCGCTGCAGAGTGACAGTATTTACAGTCGATACCATTACTTCCTGCATGAATTCTGTGCGAATAATGAATTGGCTGGATTGGCGCGTAATCTTGATCAACACCTACTTGCATCATCCATCCATAAACAAAATAACCACTAGACAACAACAAGAAGATTGAAGCAACTAATACTAAAAATTGATTTTTAGCAAAAGCTTTCCAAATTGGCAATGAAGCTTCCTTTGATACTGCTTCAATTCCGTTAGCTTTGGCCACCTTGGCTAATACATTGTTCACAAAGAACAACATAACCACCAACATAAACATCACTAAAGCTAAAGCTCCAAGAATTACATTGTTAGAAATTCCGCTCTCTTCACCACCTGTTCCGGGAACAGCTGCAACTACTGGCGGTTCTGCTTTTTTCTCATTGGTATATGCAATGATATTATCTACATCAGCTGTTGATAAATTTGGAAACGAAGTCATCACTGACTTGTTGTATTCCTCAAAAATCTTAACCGCTTTAGCGTCTCCGGATTTAACCATAGCAGAACTATTGTTTACCCATTTGTAAATCCAAGCCATGTCATACTTTGCAGAAACTCCCCTTAATGCCGGACCTGTCATCTTTTTATCAAGAGCGTGACATGCCGCACAATTGGCGTTAAACAAAGCCTTACCTGCTACCGGATCTCCTCCGGCAGTTGCCATAGGCGCTGCTGTTGCAGTAGCCGGTGCTGCTGCGTCGGTCGCCGGCGGTGTTGCTTGTGAAAATGAAGTGAAGGAGACTGTTAGCATCAAAGCTAAACTGAAGACTATTTTCCTTGAAATCGAATTATGGTTACCCATTTTTTTCATATAATATAATGATTATCGACTAATGTTGGCATGGTTTTTTCTAAACCTGTTTTCGGTTAATATGCCACGCCTTGTTAAAAACTTGCACAAAAATACGACTTATGAACTATTCTCAAAACCTTAAATATATCTTAAATACCAATTTATACTAATTCTAAATAACAAATACTATTTTGTTTAATTTTTTAAGTTTTACATTTGCATAAAAATCAAATCATTATGAAAGATTTCTATAAAACTAAGCTCATTTTAAGTGCTTCATTTCTTTTCTTTTTAACACAAAAAAGCTTTGGTCAGGAAGCAAAAGTAGCTGTAAGTCAAGATCCAAAGTTTGAGCAACTACTCAATGAAAAAAGAAGAATAAACAGCTCTATTACCATCAACGACCGCTATAAAATCCAGATATTCAACGGAGATAGCGAAAACTCCAGAAAAACGTTGATGGATTTCAAAAAAGAAAACAAAAATCTCGACGCTACTATAGTCTTCAGCACACCAGCCTATAAAGTTTGGGTTGGCAATTTTAAAACCCGAATCGAAGCTGAAAAGAACTTAGAACTACTCAAAAAGAAATTCCCGAATGCGTTTTTAATCAAACCAAACAAATAAAAAAAGCCCTGATAAATCAGGGCTTTTTTTTATAAATTATAAAACTTCTTGTAAATCATTTTTTTATCGGCCGGAGTTCGTTTTGTCTTCTTGTATTCTTTGAGTAAAACGGGATTAGATTCGAGCATATTTATAACATACTTGTCCGTTAAAAAAGTCGGCATTCCGGTTGTTCTTTCTATCACTAAGGGAATTCTTTGAGGTTCTGAACTACCACTTCCACTAAAAATCAGCACCGGAAGTAATCCACCGCCCATCGCTACCATTCCGCCATAGGCTAAATAAAAACTATTGAAATCCAAATTACGCTCTTCTACTTCATTAATAAAATAATTAACCCCTAGTATTTCGGTTTTTAGGTAAAACTTCACGGTTGAAAATTGGAAAAGATTAATATAAAAATTATTTCCGTCACTAAAGCCATAAAACCCGTTCTCAACCCTACCCGTAGCATTGTTCAAGAGACAAAAACCTTCTTTGTATTTCGTTATGGTATAATCCTCTAAACTGAGGAACTTTCCATTAAAAACATCTTTGTAATTCAAATAGACACCGGCTTTTATTTCTGTATTGATACTGTCAAGATTAACGGATTCTTCAGAAACAAACGGAATGGCAATTTTATAGGTGTTTTGGGTATTCATGTAATTTGCGAAACTGTTTTTAATAGCCGTCGTAATTAACTGCGCGTGCTTTTTAGTGACATCGGAACGTGAATCTTCTTTAGAAGAAAAAAACGTCCCAGTGATGTATTCTAGCCCATCTTCCTTCTTTTCTATGATATCCAAAACTATTGTCGCAGAACCGGTTTGCATTTTTTTAAAATTATTATCGGTATCTGCGCTACTCTCTGTTACATATAGCTCGTTAATTCTAATGGAGATGGCACGTTTGCTTTCCTTTTTTGGATACAAAACAGCCAACAACGATTGAAGTTCATCTGTCAAAGGTTTTTCAAAATTGGCAGAAACTTTACTGTTGAAAAGTGACACATAAACGGTTCCGATATTTTCTTTCACTTGTCGGCCGTCATATATCTTTTCAATATAAAAATCACAATCAATAGCGGTGTTCTTTTCATTAGCCAAAGAAATCAAATGAACTTTCTTTTCTTGGGCAAAAGAAATAGCGCAGAAGAAGAAACAAAAACCAATTGCAATTTTTTTCATGAGTTAGTCTATTTGAGGCTAAAATAAAAAAAGTCCCGATTGCTCGAGACTTTTCTTTAGTATTATTTCAACTTTTTCTTCACTTCTACTTCTTGGAAAGCTTCGATTAAATCCAGTTGTTCAATATCGTTGTAATTCTTAATTTGAATACCACAATCATATCCTTTGGCTACTTCTTTCACATCGTCTTTGAAACGTTTTAACGTGGCTAATTCACCTGTGAAAATAACAACCCCTTCACGAATCAAACGAATTTTAGAGTTTCTGAATATTTTACCATCCGTAACCATACATCCGGCAATTGAACCGACCTTAGATACTTTGAATATCTCACGAATTTCAGCAGTACCGGTAATTTCTTCTTTCATTTCCGGTGACAGCATGCCTTCCATTGCGTCTTTCAAGTCGTTAATCGCATCGTAGATAATTGAATAACTTCTGATGTCGATTTCCTCTTTTTGAGCCAATTGACGAGCATTTCCTGCAGGACGAACGTTAAATCCGATAATAATCGCATCTGAAGCAGAAGCCAACATCACATCAGTTTCTGTAATCGCACCAACGCCTTTGTGGATAATATTGATTTGAATTTCTTCAGTAGATAATTTAGAGAACTCACTCGAAAGTGCTTCCACAGAACCGTCCACGTCACCTTTAAGGATAATGTTCAATTCTTTAAATTGACCTAAAGCAATACGACGACCAATCTCTGCCAAGGTAATATGGCGTTGTGTTCTCACCGATTGTTCACGCATTAACTGTGTACGTTTAGCAGCAATTTGTTTGGCTTCTCTTTCGTCTTCAAACACGTTGAATTTATCACCTGCCGTTGACGCACCATCCAAACCTAAAATAGAGATTGGTATTGATGGTCCCGCTTCTTTAATACTATGCCCTCTTTCATCATGCATGGCTTTCACCTTACCGTGATTTTTTCCGGCCAAAACGTAATCACCTACTTTCAAAGTTCCTGATTGCACCAATATCGTTGATACATATCCTCTTCCTTTGTCTAATTGTGCTTCAACTACAGTTCCAACGGCTAATTTATTTGGGTTTGCTTTTAAGTCTAAAACTTCAGCTTCAAGCAATACTTTTTCTAATAATTCTTTAACACCGGTTCCTTTTTTAGCAGAGATATCGTGTGATTGGTATTTTCCACCCCAATCTTCTACCAATAAATTCATGGCTGCTAATTTCTCTTTAATTTTTTCAGGATTCGCGCCTTGCTTATCAATTTTGTTAATAGCAAATATCATCGGAACTCCGGCTGCTTGTGCGTGACTGATGGCCTCTTTGGTTTGTGGCATGATATCATCATCCGCCGCCACTACAATAATGGCGATATCGGTAACTTGAGCTCCACGAGCACGCATCGCAGTAAACGCTTCGTGACCCGGTGTATCCAAGAAAGTGATTTTTTGTCCGCCTTCTAATGTAACCGCATAAGCACCAATGTGCTGTGTAATTCCACCCGATTCTCCGGCTATTACGTTTTCATTCCGGATATAATCCAGTAAGGAAGTTTTACCGTGATCCACGTGTCCCATTACGGTTACGATTGGTGCACGAGTCACTAAATCTTCGGGACGGTCTTCAACTACTTCCATTGTTTCTTCGATGTCGGTTGTAATGAATTCTACTTCATAACCAAACTCATCTGCCACGATGGATAAGGTTTCCGCATCCAATCTTTGGTTCATAGTTACCATGATTCCCAATGACATACACGTTCCAATCACTTTGGTAATCGGCACATCCATCATGGTTGCAATTTCACCTACAGTTACAAACTCAGTAACTTTGATGGTTTTGCTTCCTTCTTCGAGCGCTTGCATCTCGTCTTCATTTCTTTGACGGTGCGTATCACGTTTATCTCTTCTGTATTTGGCTGCTTTAGATTTGTTTCCTTTTCCTTGAAGACGTTCTAAAGTTTCTTTGATTTGGTTTTTTACTTCCTCTTCCGTTGGCTCTACTTTTTGAACTATAGCAGGACGATTTCCTTTTTGGAATCCGCCACCGCCCGGTTTGTTGCCGGTTTTATTTGGTCCGAAAGCATTTCCACCACCACCACTGGTAATAGCAGGCTTCCCGGTTTCTCCTGGTTTACCCGGAATTCTTTTTCTTTTATTTTTATTAGCTGCATTTTGGGCCGCTTGTGCTGCCGTTTGTCCGGCACCCGGAGTTGCAGGCTTATTGGCGTCCTTTTTGAACTCTTCTTTTTTCTTTTTTGGTTTGTTGAATTGAGATAAATCAATTACTTGACCGGTAAGAGTGGCACCTGATAATTTTTGGTATTGTGTTGTAATCGTTTCGTCAACCGGAGCTTCCTCTGAAGGTTGAGCTACTATAGGTTTTTCAACTTCAGCTACTTTAGTCGGTTTTTCTTGAGGGACCTCAACTACCGGAGCTTCTTCTTTTTTAACGATTTCTTTTGGCTTTTCAACAGCAATTTTCGGAGATTCTGCTGGAGCTGCAGGAGCAACCGGAGCTGCAGGTTTTGGATCTAAATCAATTTTTCCAATTTGTTTTGGAGCACTGATTACCGCTTTGGCTTTGACCACTTCTAACCTTTGACGCTCTTCGTCTGCTTTGCGTTTGTCTTCGATTTCTTTTTCTCTTTCGAGTCGAAGCGCTTCTTTTTCTTTTCTGATTTCTTCACTTACGCCTTTAGAAGCTTCTTTGTTTCCTTTGTCTCCGGCAAATTGACCACAAAGAATATTGTATACATCATCGGAAATTTTTGTGTTTGGACTTGCTTCAATAGCAATGCCTTTATCCTTAAGATAATCCACAGCTCTTTCCAAAGAAATATTTAATTCCCTTAAAACTTTATTAATTCTAATATTTCCTTCAGACATAAAATCTTTTTAATGTTTATCTATTTTGGCGAAAGAATTAGTCCTCAAACTCTTCTTTCAGTATTCTTATTACTTCTAAAATGGTTTCCTCCTCTAAATCGGTTCTTCTCACTAAATCAGCCACATCTTGATTCAAAATACTTCTGGCAGTATCCAATCCGATTTTAGCAAATTCGTCGATTACCCATCCATCGATTTCATCTGAGAACTCTGTTAATTCCACATCATCTTCTTCGATAGCGCTTCCTTCTCTGATTACATCTAATTCATAGCCTGTCAACAATCCGGCCAATTTGATGTTGTGACCACCGCGACCAATCGCTTTAGAAACTTCTTCTAATTTCAAGAACACTTCGGCTCTTTTTTTCTCTTCGTCAATTTTAACCGAAGATACTTTGGCAGGACTTAAGGCTCTGGTGATGTACAACTGTAAGTTACTGGTGTAGTTGATTACGTCAATGTTTTCGTTTCCTAACTCACGAACAATTCCGTGAATACGAGAACCTTTCATCCCAACACAAGCACCAACCGGATCAATTCTATCATCATAAGAATCCACGGCTACTTTTGCTTTTTCGCCCGGAATTCTCACTACTTTTTTAATCATAATCAAACCATCAAAAACTTCCGGAATTTCTTGTTCGAATAATTTCTCCAAAAATTTATCTGCCGTTCTCGACATGATAATTTGTGGTTTATTCCCTTTCAATTCAACACTTTCAATGATACCGCGAACGTTATCTCCTTTACGGAAAAAGTCAGACGGGATTTGTTTTTCTTTGGGCAACACGATTTCGTTTCCTTCATCATCGACCAAAATCACAACTCTTGGGCGAACATGGTGTACTTCGGCAGTGTAAATTTCGCCAATTAAATCTTTAAATTGTTTGTAAAGATTGGTGTTATCGTGTTCATGGATTTTAGAAATCAAGTTTTGACGCAAAGCCAAAATCGCTCTTCTTCCTAAATCTATCAATTTCACTTCTTCAGAAACTTCTTCCCCGATTTCAAAATCAGGTTCAATTTTTCTGGCATCAGTTAAAGTGATTTCTTCGTTTTCTAAATCTAAATCGTCATCAGCAACAACAATTCTTCTTCTCCAAATCTCCATATCACCTTTATCAGGATTGATAATGATGTCAAAATTATCATCAGAACCGTATTTCTTTTTTAATGCGTTTCTAAATACATCCTCCAAAATCGCCATAAGCGTTACTCGATCAATGAGTTTATCATCTTTAAACTCTGAGAATGATTCGATTAATGCAATATTTTCCATGCCAAATTTTAATTAAATATTATAATAACAATTGCTTCTTTTATTTCTGAATAAGAAATTTCACGTTTGTGTTCTACTGTTTCTTTTCCTTTACCCACTTTTTTTGGTTCTCTTGCAGTCCACGAAAGCGTTATACTTTCTTCTGAAGCTGCTTCCAGTTTTGCTTCTATTGTTTCGGTAGCGGTTTTTACTTTCAACGTTCTGCCAATATTTTTTTTGTATTGTCTCACCAATTTCAATGGTGTTGAAACGCCGGCCGAAGCTACTTCTAATGAAAAATCTTGTTCTTCACGGTCTAAATTATTTTCGATTACTCGACTAACATCGATACAATCCTGCAAATTTACACCATTATCACCATCCAAAGTCACGGTAATCTTATAACTCTCTGAAATACTTAAATCTACCAGAAACAACGAAGGTTTTTCCAGTAATCCTTCTTCTAATAACTTCGTAACTTTCTCTTTAAATGTCATAGTTGTATAAAAAGAGGGAAGCATTGCTTCCCTCATTATTTAGTTTGAATGGTAAATAACGGTGCAAATATAGTTATTTTTTTATAAATCAAAAATCATTGCTGAATCAAAAAAAAATAATACCTTTATTGTGTTAAAATATCCAATCCAAAACTTACTTTTTTACATTATGAAAAAAATTTTAGTCCCAACAGACTTTTCAGACCACGCAAAATACGCCTTAAAAGTTGCCGCTCAAATCGCTAAAAAAAACGGTGGAGAAATATTCCTTCTTCACATGCTAGAGTTACCTCACCAAGCGGGTGACGCCATTGGAAGCGGTCATGATTTACCTGAAATAATGCTTTTCAAAAATGCCGCTATCAACAGATTAGAAGATTTAATGGATGACGAATGCCTTGATGGATTGAAAGTTTCCGAAATCATACAATTCGAATTAGCATTTGAAGGAATCATGAATATTAGTAAAAAGAACAACGTTGATTTAATTGTAATGGGCTCACACGGCGCTAGCGGATTTAAAGAAATGTTTATTGGTTCCAATGCAGAAAAAGTAGTTCGTAATTCTGATATCCCGGTTTTAATCATCAAAAAAGAAGCCGGTGATTTTGATGTTACTAAATTTGTATTCGCCTCTGACTTTTCAGACGAAATCAAAAAGCCATTTAGCAAAGTTGTTGATTTCGCAAACAAGTTTGACGCTGAATTATACCTTGTGATGATTAATACCCCTAGTAGCTTCAAACCAACTCATGTAGCTCAGGAAATCATGAAAGATTTTATTTCCAACTTTAGCATCAACAAATATTCAACACACATTTATAATGATGTCAATGTTGAAAGTGGTGTTTTAAATTTTACCAATTTTATTGATGCTGATTTAATCGGAATGAGTACGCACGGTAGAAAAGGGCTTGCGCATTTCTTCAACGGAAGTATTAGTGAAGATCTGGTAAATCATGCTGCTAGACCGGTAGTTACTTTTAAAATTTAAAAACCAAAGCCATACAAAAACAAAAAAGCCTCTCAAATTGAGAGGCTTTTTCCGTTGGTCTACAAGGACTCGAACCTTGAAAGACTGCACCAAAAACAGTTGTGTTACCATTACACCATAGACCAGCATTACTTCACTAAGCAATATAATCAACGGAGTTCAGAGAAACTTCGTTTTGCTTAATGCGAGTGCAAATTTAGAACAAATTTTATTTTACGCAAACAATTATAAGAAAAAATTAAATACTTCATTTGCAAAACCGTCATATCAGACCATAATAAACTTGTAATTAATTCATTATAGGTTTGAGATTTTTTTGTTAATCGAAGTTTAATTGCGTTAAAAAAAATAGTTTCTTTGTATCCATAAATAAAACCCCTTCATTTCATACTTATATGATGAATTTTAACTTCAACAAGTGGAATACCATTTTAGGATGGACAGCCTTTGCTATTTCTTTAATTACTTTTTCGCTAACTGTAGAACCTACCATGAGTTTTTGGGATTGTGGAGAATACATTTCAACGGCTGCTAAACTGGAAGTAGGTCATCCGCCCGGAGCACCGCTTTACCAAATCCTTGGGGCTTTCTTTGCTATGTTTGCTACAAGTAAAGAAACCGTTGCCTTGATGGTCAATATGATGTCGGTATTCTCAAGCGCATTTACCATACTGTTTATGTTTTGGTCTTCTTCTATACTGTTGAGAAAAATTGTTTCTTCTTATACTGAAATGGACAAAAACAAAGCGGTAGTTATTTTAGGCAGTTCAATGGTTGGCTCGTTGGCTTTAACTTTCTCTGATAGTTTTTGGTTCAATGCTGTAGAAGCCGAAGTATATGCTATGGCGTCATTCTTGATTGCGCTATTGTTCTGGCTTGGATTACGCTGGGAAGAAGAAATGCACACACCAAAAGGAAATCGTTGGCTGTTGCTCATTTCCTTAATTGTCGGGCTTTCTTTTGGAGTTCACTTTATGGCATTATTGGCCATACCGGCGATTGGGTTTTTATACTATTTCAAAAATTACAAAACAGTTTCCTTAAAAAGTTTCCTTATTGCCAATGTAATTATTGTGGCTGTTCTATTGTTTATTTTCAAATTATTATTGCCATATACATTAGCGTTTTTTGGGAAAATGGAAATCTTTATGGTAAATAGCATTGGGTTACCTTTTAATTCAGGGACGATTTTCTCCACCTTGTTGATTATCGCTTTTTTCTATTTCGGATTAAAATATACTCGCGAAAAAGGACATCCTTTTTACAACACCGCTTTATTGTGTATTCTTTTTGTATTGATTGGTTTTTCTACCTGGATGATGCTACCTATTCGTGCCAATGCCAATGTGGTTATCAATGAAAACAAACCTTCTGATGCTGCCGAAGTTTTAGCGTATTACAATCGTGAACAGTATGGTGTAAACCCATTGTTTTACGGTCCGCAATACACGGATACTTTTGCCGGATTAGATGAAGACCAACCTTATTTAGACAAAGCACCAAACTACGAAAGAGATTATAAAACCGGCAAATACGTGATTGTTAACAATTACAAAAATGCCGATCAAAATACAGACGACAATCACAAAGCAATTCTGCCGCGTCTTTGGAGTACTGACCATATTGATAATTATGTTCAATTCACAGAAATTCCTAAATTTACTTTAAATCAAAACTACCCTTACGAAGAAGATTTAGCGCAATATGGTGTTGACATCGACAGTTTGAGCGAAGAACAAGTAATGCAAGCCGTTGGTCAGTTAAAAGAAGAAATGCAGAAAAACATTAACGACTTCAAGACTGCATACGCCCAAAAACAAATTGACAACGATGACTATATTTCATTCCTGAAAAAATACAGTGATTATCTAATCATAGAAAAACCATCTACTTGGGACAACATTAGTTTTATGATTGAATACCAATTCGGATACATGTACGGAAGGTATTTGTTATGGAATTTCGTCGGAAGACAAAATGATGTTCAAGGAAAATATGACAACCTTGATGGAAATTGGTTGAGCGGAATCAAATTTATTGACGAAATACATTTAGGCAAAGGAACTCAAGAAAATCTTCCCGATGACGTAGTGAATAACAAAGGCCGAAATCTGTATTATTTTTTACCGTTTATAATTGGCTTAATAGGATTAATGTACCACGCACAAAGAGATTTGAAAAGCTTTTATGTATTACTCATTTTATTCTTGTTCACCGGCTTGGCCTTAAAAATATATTTGAACGAAAGACCTTTTGAACCAAGAGAAAGAGATTATGCTTTAGTTGGTTCATTCTATGTATTCGCTATTTGGATTGGATTTGGCGTCTATGCCATCTACGAAATAATCTCCGAATACCTAAAATCAAAAATCGTTGGACCGGTCGTAATTACAGCTTGCCTCTTAGCAGCTCCGGTTTTAATGGCAACCCAAAACTGGGACGATCACGATCGCTCGAATAAATATACGGCTATTGCCATGGCCAAAAATTATTTGGAATCCTGCGAGAAGAACGCCATCCTGTTTACCATTGGCGATAATGACACTTTCCCCTTATGGTATGCTCAAGAAATAGAAGGCATCCGAACCGACATCAAAATTGTAAACACCAGCCTGTTTATGACCGATTGGTATATCGATCAAATGAAGTTTAAAACCTATGATGCGGCCGGCTTACCTATTTCGTTTACACACAACGAATACGTTGGTGATAAGTTAGATTATGTGGCGCATATCCCAAAAACTGACGCGCGTTGGGACATCAAAGCTTTTATCGATTTTATAAAAGACCCAAGGTCAACGATTGATTTACAAAACGGACAAACCATCCATTTTTATCCAACCAACAAAATCAGAATTCCGGTAGATAAAAATACTATTATCAAAAACAAAGTGGTGAATTCAATTTACAATGACTCCATTGTTCCTTACATCGACTTAGACATCAAAGGTAGTGCGATGTATAAAAATCGTTTGATGATGTTAGATGTCTTGGCCAATAACAATTGGGAAAGACCAATCTATTTCACCGGAGGAAGTTTTGGAGATGACGATTATCTTTGGATGAAAGATTACTTACAATTAGACGGTTTAGTTTATAAATTAGTGCCTATAAAAACACCTGTCGACAAAGAAAACCCTTATGATATGGGCCAAATTGACAGCGATAAAATGTATGATTTGGTAATGAAATGGAATTGGGGTAACGGTGAATTAACCACCATTTATCACGATCCTGAAACCAGAAAAAACAGCATTTCCTACAGAACCAATATGGCGCGATTGATGGAACAATTAATCAATGAAGGCGATAAAGAAAAAGCCAAAAAAGTCATTGAATTGGCCTTAACCAAAATGCCTATGGATTATTACAGCTATTACACTATGGTAGAACCATTTGCATCCGGTTATTATGAATTAGGCGAAAAAGCAAAAGCGCGAGAATTATTGGAAAAATTAATGACCAAATACAAACAAAGCCTTAAATATTACGCCGGAATTCAACCTTCTATTCAAAACGGAATTGCGACCGATATCATTACCGACATTGAACGTTACAGAAGTTTATTGATGGTAATGAAAGACCGAGGCGATGTAGAATTTTACAACAAAAACAAAACTGAATTTAATTCTTTGGCTAAAAGATTTGCCCGTTTCGGAAGAGAATTAGAGTAAACCAACATTAAAACTTGAAGATGTGCCAATTTGACTATTCATTTTGGCACATTTTTTTTATATTTAGCCTATGAGTTTATGGGTCAAAACAAACCGTTTCGTCAAAACAATTTTTCCGAATTACATTTGGGACATTCCCAACAATGAAAAAAAGATTTATCTCACTTTTGACGACGGACCAATACCCGAAGTAACCGAATGGACATTGGCACAATTAAAAAAACACAACGCCAAAGCGACTTTCTTTTGTATCGGCGATAACATTCAAAAACATCCTGAGATTTTCCAAAAAGTAATAGAAAATGGTCACGCAATCGGAAACCATACTTTCAATCATTTAAAAGGCTGGGAAACTTCCTTGGAAGATTATATTGAAAACACCAAAAAGTGCTCAGAAACCATTACCAACTGCCAACTCAATACTGAACACTGCCAACTATTCCGTCCGCCTTACGGCAAAATCAAACCTTCGCAAGCCAAAGCGCTCCGAAAATTAGGCTACAAAATAATCATGTGGGATATCATCAGCATGGATTTTGACCAAACCATTTCTCCCGAAGAATGTTTAAACAATGTTTTGAAAAATATAGAAAGCGGTAGTATTATCGTTTTTCACGATAGTGTAAAAGCTTGGAAAAACTTGGAATATGTTTTACCAAAAACTTTAGTATTCTTAAACGAAAATGGATTTGTTTGTGAAAAAATAAATTAGGCGAAATTCCTAATCGTCATCCTGTCACGAAACTTCAGGATGTCGAAGGATTATAGTTGATCCTGAACCAAAGCGATGATACTATTCGCATCCAATTCACCTGATTGTCTCCAAACCATTTGACCATCTTTGTAAATCATCAAGGTCGGCAAACCTTTGATACGCAAAGCCTCGGCTAACTCCTGATTTTTATCGACATCAATTTTGATCACTTTTGCCTTATCACCAAGCGCAGCTGCTACATCTCTGATAACAGGATGCATGGACACTGAAGATTCATTCCATTCTGTATAAAAGTCAATTAACACAGGCACTTGAGCGTTGATTAATTCTCCAAATTTTGACATAAAACCAAAATAATTTTACCTTCAATTACCGAAGTAAAAGAAACATTAAACCACAAATGTAGCATTTTTAACTAATTATGCTACTTTTTCCCCTTTTTTTAGTTCAAAAACAGTTATTTCTGGCCAAATTCCAACTCTGCCGGGATAAGCATGAAAGCCTAAACCACGGTTTACATAAATATAACGACCAACATTTTCATACAATCCAGCCCATTGTTTGTAAACATATTGCACCGGACTCCATTGAATAATCCCAGGAATTTCTATTCCAAATTGCAATCCATGAGTATGACCGGAAAGTGTTAATTGAAAATGTTTTTCATGGTGTTTTACTTCATATTCCCAATGGCTTGGATCATGACTCATTAATATCTTGAAATCTTCAGCTGTCAATCCTTCCGAAGCCTTATGCAAATCGCCGGCTTGCTTAAAATTTTTACCCCAATTTTCTACACCGACAATAGCAATTTCGCTCTCTCCTTTTTTAATTTTGGTGTGTTGGTTCAACAACAAATCAAAACCAATATCGCCATACAATTTTTTAATCGCTTCAAAATTTTCATCTTTAGCAGCTTTCGATGGCCAATCAATGTATTCGCCATAATCATGATTCCCTAAAACCGCGTATTTTCCGTATTTATGATTGTCAATTTTATTAAAAGTATCAATCCATGGATGCATTTCGGTCGCATGAGTATTTACGATATCTCCTGTAAACAACATCATATCGGTCTTGTGTTCATTAATTAAATCAACCGCATATTGTATTTTCTCCGCATCATCAAAACTACCGCTATGTACATCGGAAATTTGCGTAATGGTGAAGCCGTCAAAATCTTCAGGCAAATCAGGAAAAAACAAAGTCTGTTTGATAACCCTAAAGTTGTATTTCCCCTTGGTCATTCCATACAAAAGCGAACTAAACGGAATCGCTGCAATAACTAAAGCTACTTGACTAACAAATCGTCTTCTGTTAGGTAAAAAAGTACCGTTGTCATTATCACGCATAAAGTGCGTAATTACGCCTGAGAAAACCCTATAAACATCTTCTAATAACATGAAGAAAGTTAGAATCATTTTCGGTATAAACAACAATAACAACAACCCAAAAGTGATTAACGTTTTACTGTTTTGCCCAACCCTGCGGTCAAACTGTGAAAATTGGTAAACTATATATATGATGGCTGTCAATGAAATTACTTGATAAGCAACTAAAATCCATCTTGACTTCGTGATGGTTCTAAAGGCTTGAAAAGCATAAACTTCAATAATAGCAACAAATAGGAAAAAGAAAATCCAACGAAGCATGAGTCCTAAATTTTCAGCAAAATAACGAAGAATCAGAGCATTATTATCTTTCATTTAGCTAAATTTAACTAAAATATTTCTCTTCTTCAACATTCAAAGTTTCGCTACATTTACACTTTATAATTTATTTCAAAAATGTCACAACAAAAACGCCTTTTCTTGCTCGATGCTTACGCCCTAATTTTCCGCGGCTATTACGCTTTTATCAAAAATCCTCGTATCAATTCAAAAGGAATGGATACTTCGGCCATTATGGGTTTTATGAACTCTTTGATGGATGTGATTAAACGCGAAAAACCTGATCATTTAGCAGTTGCATTCGACAAAGGCGGAAGCGATTATCGATACGAAATGTATAAAGAATACAAAGCCCATCGTGACGAAACGCCGGAAGCCATTAAAATTGCCGTGCCTTATATCCAAGAATTATTAAAAGCGATGCATATTCCGATTATGGAAAAAGCCGGTTTTGAAGCCGATGACTTAATTGGAACTTTGGCCAAACAAGCCGAAAAAGAAGGTTTTCAAGTCTTTATGGTGACGCCCGATAAAGATTTTGCCCAATTGGTTTCCGAAAATATTTTCATGTACAAACCAGCCCGAATGGGTAACGATATTGAAATTTGGGGTATTCCTGAAGTGTTAGCCAAATTTGAAATTGAAGATCCTTTACAAGTCATTGATTTCCTCGGAATGATGGGCGATTCAGCCGATAATATTCCCGGGTTTCCCGGCGTTGGTGAAGTCACCGCTAAGAAATTATTGAAGGAATTCGGCACCATGGAAAACCTTTTGGAAAACACCGACAAATTAAAAGGCGCTTTAAAAGACAAAATTGAAAACAATAAAGAACTCGGAATTCTGTCTAAAAAACTGGCCCGAATTCTACTCGATTGTCCGGTGACTTTTAATGCCGATGATTTCGAATTGTCTAAACCCGATGTAGAAAAAACTGATGCGTTGTTCATGGAACTAGAATTCCGTCAAATGAAAGCACAATTCGACAAACTTTTCGGCACCGGAAAAGAATACGATGAGATTGACACCAACGGCAATGGCAGCGATAACGGCCAAACGCCACAAGCGGCAAAAAAAGCACCGTCAAAAAAATCTAACGAAGACCAATTCGATTTATTCGGTTTTTCAGACGAAAATAGTGATGAGCCTAAACACAATTCCTATTACGCCACTATAGAAACTACCGACCATAACTACACCATTATCCAAGGCGATTTGGGAACCAAACTGTTTTTGCAAAACCTGATGAACCAAACTTCGGTTTGCTTCGACACAGAAACCACCGGCATTGACACACTCCATGCTGAATTAGTAGGAATGTCATTTTCGTTTGAAAAAGGCAAAGCTTTTTACGTTCCATTCCCAGAAAATCGGGAAGAAGCACAAACCTTAGCCGATAAATTCAAACCGTTTTTTGAAAGCGAAACCATTGAAAAAATTGGGCAAAACATCAAATATGATTTGAAAATTTTATCCAATTACGGCATTCAAGTCAAAGGAAAATTATTCGACACCATGATTGCGCATTATTTAATCAATCCGGATATGCGTCACAACATGGATGTCTTGAGTGAAACGTATTTGAAATATTCGCCAAAATCCATCGAAACGCTAATCGGCAAAAAAGGCAAAGGACAATTATCCATGCGCGATGTTCCTTTGGAAAACATCAAAGAATATGCTGCCGAAGATGCTGATATCACGTTACAATTAAAAGAAGTTTTCAGCCCGATTTTAGACAAAGCAGAAACCAAAAAACTATTTGACGAAATCGAAATTCCATTGATTCCGGTTCTTGCCGCGATGGAAACTGAAGGTATTCGCTTGGATGTTGATTTCTTAAAATCGATGTCGGTTGATATGCAAAAAGAAATTACACTGTTTGAGCAAAAAATCTACGAAACAGCAGGAGAAAAATTCAATTTGGCTTCCCCAAAACAACTCGGAGAAGTCCTTTTTGACAAAATGAAAATCGGTGGCGCCAAACAAAAGAAAACTAAAACCGGACAATACGCCACTGGTGAAGAAGTGTTGAGTTATTTGTCGAACGAACACCAAATCGTAAAAGATATTTTGGATTGGCGTCAAATGGTAAAATTGCAAAGTACTTATATCGATGCGTTACCAAATCAAGTCGATGCCAAAACCCAACGCGTTCACACCGATTATATGCAAACCGTTGCCGCAACCGGTCGTTTAAGTTCCAACAATCCGAATTTACAAAACATTCCGATCCGCACAGAACGAGGACGTTTGATTAGAAAAGCCTTTGTCGCTCGTGATGAAAATTACACCTTACTTTCTGCCGATTACTCTCAGATAGAATTGAGAATTATTGCCGCTTTATCAGGTGAAGAAAATATGATCAAAGCCTTCCAAAACAACGAAGACATTCACAGAAGTACGGCCGCGAAAGTATTCAACGTAGCGTTGGAAGAAGTCACCAAAGAACAACGAAGCAATGCCAAAACGGTCAACTTCGGAATTATTTATGGTGTTTCAGCTTTTGGTTTGAGTAACCAAACTTCTTTGTCACGTTCTGAAAGCGCAGCACTAATTGACGCTTATTACAAAACCTATCCGAAACTAAAATCGTACATGTCAGAACAAGTTGATTTTGCAAGACAAAATGGTTATGTGCAAACTGTTTTGGGTAGACGACGTTATTTGAAAGACATCAATTCAGCGAATGCAGTAGTTAGAAGCGGTGCTGAACGAAATGCCGTAAACGCACCAATACAAGGAAGCGCTGCCGATATCATCAAAATCGCGATGATTAACATTCACCAAAAGCTAACTTCGGAAAATTGGCAGTCAAAAATGTTGTTACAAGTGCATGACGAATTGGTTTTCGACGTGCACAACTCCGAATTAGAGAAAATCAAACCGTTAATCAAACACGAAATGGAAAATGCGTTCAAGCTAGACGTGCCTTTAGAAGTTGAGTTAGGAACCGGTAAAAATTGGCTGGAAGCGCATTAATTTTCAGGTTGACAATAAGTAAACATCGCCAAAATTCAGGAATCAGGTCAAAAAAAAATATTACTTTTAGATAACCAAAAAATGCTATGAATTTTGGAAACACTAAAAACAATTCTCTATTTTTCTATCTTCAGATATCCGTTGCGAATTGAAGAAATCCATAGTTATACCAACTATGAATCCATTTCGGACACTGAAAAAGAACTGCAACACCTGATTGCCGAAAAAATCCTCATTAAAGTGGACGATTTCTATGTCTATGGAAGCGATTTGGATTCGGTTATCAAAAGACTTCGCGGCAATATGTATGCTGACAGAGCGCTCAAAATTGCCCAAAAGAAAGCCAAATTCATTGCCAAATTCCCTTTTGTAAAAGGCGTTGGCGTTTCTGGTTCGTTGTCAAAAGGCTATTATGACAACGGAAGTGATATCGATTTCTTTGTCATTACCGAACCCAATAAACTTTGGCTTTGCCGAACCTTTTTGATGCTTTACAAAAAAATATTCCTGCTCAATTCGCGTAAGTTTTTTTGTGTCAATTACTTTGTTTCAACAAGCCAAATGGAAATCGAAGAAAAAAACCGATTTACAGCGACGGAATTGAAAACATTAATTCCAATGCAAGGCAAAACCGTTTTTGAAGATTTCTTTCAAAAAAACCAATGGGTTACTAACTATTTTAATAAATTCAGTCCTGAATTGACTTTGGTTCCTGATTTCAAAAAACCAATCGGAACAAAATCCGTAGAGTTTATGTTTGGAAACCATATCGGAAATTTTATTGATGATAGTTTCAAAAAAATTACCCTGAAAAAATGGAGAGCCAAATTCCGTATGATGAGCGAAGAAGATTTTAAAATTGCCTTGAAATCAACGAAAAATATCTCAAAACACCATCCATCGCACTTTCAAAAGAAAGTTATTTTGGATTTGAATAACCGAATTGAAGAAGTGGGTCATAACTTCAACATCAATTTAGCCAAAGAAAATGTCTAACATCCTTTTTTCGCATTCGTATTATTACAAACTCGACTCAAAGCAATGGAAAAACAAAACACCTTTTCCACCTTTGGGAACGCTTTATGCAGCTTCATTATTGCGGAAAAATGGTTTTGAAGTTTCGCTTTTTGACACCAATTTATTAGACAGTCCAAATACTATCGAACCCATTTTAAAATCATCAAAACCCAATTATTTGGTGATTTATGATGATGGTTTCAATTACTTGACCAAAATGTGTTTGACCAACATGCGAGATGCTTGTTTTGAGATGATTCGTTTGGGAAAAACTCACAATTGTACGATTATCGTTTGCAGTTCCGATTCCACTGACCATTATTCGGATTACCTTAAAATGGGTGCCGATTATATTTTGCAAGGCGAAGGTGAAATGTCGCTTTTAGAGCTGATTAAAGCTTTGGAAAATGAAACTGTAATGGATGACATTAAAGGCATAGTTTTTAAGAAAAATGGACAAGTTAAAGTCAGTCCTAAACGCGAAGTGCTTCAAAATTTAGACGAATTGCCTTTACCAGCTTGGGATTTAGTCGATATCGAAAGTTACAAGGCCATTTGGAAACAAAGCGGTCAACCATTTACTTTGAACGTTGCCACGACTCGCGGTTGTCCGTACAAATGCAATTGGTGTGCGAAACCGATTTACGGCAATCGCTACAATGCGCATTCTCCTGAATATATTGTTACCGAAATTCAGTTTTTAAAGGCAAATTTTGGCGTCACTCGTTTTTGGATGTGTGATGATATTTTTGGGTTGAAGCCGAATTGGGTTCAGGAATTCAACACCAAATTAAAAGAACAAAGCTTAAAAATCAGCTATTATATCCAAAGTCGCGTTGATTTATTACTAAAAGAAGACACGATTGATTGCTTGGCTGAATCCGGTTTGGAAGAAGTTTGGGTTGGTGCCGAAAGTGCTTCGCAAAAAATTCTCGATGCGATGGATAAAGGCACGACGGTAGAACAAATTTACGAAGCAACAAAACTATTAAAAGACAAAAAAATACGTGTGGCTTTTTTTCTGCAGTTTGGTTATCTAACCGAAAATCAGGAAGACATTCAAAAAACCATCGCAATGGTCAAAGAACTGATGCCGGATAACATTGGGATTTCCGTTTCTTATCCTTTGCCCGGAACGAAGTTTTATGACAAAGTCAAGGACGATTTAAAACTCAAATCCAATTGGACGGATTCGGACGATTTTGAGATGCTATTTCACGGCACTTATAAATCCAATTACTATAGAAAACTGCAACGATTTGTTCATAAAGAATTCAGAAAACAACAAGGTTTTTATAATTTGAAACAAGCGTTTATTAAACCTTCTTCACTTACAGTTGCAAATGTAAAATCGATTGCCAAATTGGGTTATTACATTCCGAGCGCTTTCCTTGATACGCTTTCGCTAAAAAAACTACAACAAAATGGAAGCTAGTTTTGACAAAGCCGCAGCAAATTATGACGATACTTTTACCAATACCGAAATTGGGAAAATGCAGCGCGATTTAGTTTACACCGAACTTTCCAAACACCTAACTTCCGTTAAAAACATACTCGAAATCAATTGTGGCACCGGCGAAGATGCGATTTGGTTCGCCAAACAAAATTTCAATATAACTGCGACTGATATTTCCCCAAAAATGATTGAAGTGGCGAAAGGAAAAGCAAACCTCAACTTTAAAACTGCTGATATCAATTCAATTGCTTCCACTTTTGAAAACGAAAAATTTGATTTGCTCTTTTCCAATTTTGGCGGTTTGAATTGTTTATCGAAATCGGAACTAACACATTTCTTTGCTAATATCAATTTGATACTTTCGGAAAAAGGCCAATTAGCCTTGGTGATTATGCCGAAGAATACGCTTTGGGAACGCTTTTATTTTTTGGCTAAAGCCCAATTCAAAAACATTTTCCGACGAAAAAGAGAAGGCGTGATTGCTCAGGTTGATGGAGAAAATGTAACGACTTATTACTACAACCCAAAAGATATTGTAAATTTAGCCAACGCTAATTTTGAAACTGTTACAGTAAAGCCGATAGGTTTTTTTGTTCCGCCGTCATATTTGGATGGATTTTTTAAAAACAAAAAAGGAATACTTAGATTTTTAAACCGATTGGAACAAGGCATTAAAAATGCTTCCTCGCTTTCAAAATACGCCGATCATTACCTTATAATTTTGCAAAAACGATGAGTATTTTATTCACCCATGCGTATTATTTATCGGATGATCCTAAGGAACAAAAGATCATGAAGCCCTATCCGCCATTAGGGTTACTTTATGTTTCTGCTTATTTGAAAAGCAAAAATATTGACAATGATGTTTTCGACACAACCTTTGCTTCGCAATCAACACAACTCGATTTTATTTTAGAAAAACAACCCAAAATCATTTGCATTTACACCAATTTGATGACCAAAATTGAAGTCATTAAATTGATTAAAATCCTTAAAACTGTAGTGTTTAATTTTCCGAAAATTGCCCTAGGCGGTCCGGATGTGACTTATAATGTCGAAAATTATCTCAAAGCCGGAGCCGATTTTTTAATCATTGGCGAAGGCGAAGAAACGACTTTTGAATTGTATAATGCAATCATCAAAAATGGCGATTTTCACCAAGTAAATGGCATCGCTTTTTTAGAAAACAATCAAATTATTCAAACTACAGCACGAACCAAATTCAAAGAACTCGACGAATTGCCACTACCGAATAGAGATGCCATCAACATGCAAAACTATTTGGACACTTGGAAAACCAATCACGGTCAAAGTTCGATGACGATTTCTACGCAGCGTGGTTGTCCTTATACCTGCAAATGGTGCAGTACGGCAGTTTATGGGCAAAGTTATCGTCGCAGACCGGCGAATCAAGTCGCGGAAGAAATGAAAATGCTGAAAGAAAAACACAATCCGGATGCGCTTTGGTTTGTGGATGATGTGTTCAC
Source organism: Flavobacterium sp. 102 (assembly GCF_003634615.1). Taxonomy (NCBI): domain Bacteria; kingdom Pseudomonadati; phylum Bacteroidota; class Flavobacteriia; order Flavobacteriales; family Flavobacteriaceae; genus Flavobacterium; species Flavobacterium sp. 102. The sequence goes on from NZ_RBKX01000001.1 coordinate 461,782, forward strand.
CGTAAGTCACAAATGGCTGGTAGCTTTCAAAGAAGAAGTGTTGCAACAAGACGCTGTGATTCCGTTTGAGTGCATTACTCGTGCAGAACGATTGAATGCTGAAATTTTGCAATTATTGAAAGACGTTGGTTGTTTCCGAATTTGGATTGGTGCCGAAAGCGGTTCGCAAACGATTATCGATGCGATGGACCGACGTGTAGATGTCAACCAAGTAAAAAAAGTGATTCAGGATACCAATGCGATGGGTATAGAAACCGGAACCTTTATCATGCTTGGTTATCCCGGAGAAACCGAAAAAGACATTACGGAAACCATTCAGTATTTGAAAGATGCAAATCCGACTTTGTATACGATAACTGTTGCTTATCCTATCAAAGGAACGAGTTTGTACAACGAAATCGAACACAAAATCACGCAACAACCCGATTGGGAAACCTCAACCGACAGAGACATCGATTTTGAACGAACGTATTCGAGAAAATATTACCAATACGCCGTTAGCAAAGTGGTAAATGAAGTCGAGTTTCACAAAGCCAGTTCAAAAATGAGTTTGAAAGCGTTGAAATTGAAGACTAAATCACTAATGGCCACCGGATTGATGAAAATTAGCAAATAATCCTTTGAAAAAAGAAACCACATACTTGCTTTTACTGACTGCCATTTATTTTGTGGTGAGTTTGATTGGGATTTTACACCATGAATTGTGGTTAGACGAAGCGCATCATTATCTTTTGGCGCGCGACAGCAATTCTTTTTTGGAATTAATTCAAAACACGAGATATGAAGGTCATCCTATTCTTTGGAATTCATTGCTTTATGGTTTAACCAGATTTACCCTGAATCCGTTTTGGATGCAGTATTTACACATTTTAATTTCGACTTCGGTAGTTTTTCTATTCCTTCGAAAAGCACCATTATCATTAGTATTTAAGACACTTTTTATCTTTGGTTACTTTATGCTTTTCGAATACAATTTAATCAGCCGAAATTATATTTTAGGCGTTTTATTTTTGTTTTTAGCTGCGTCTGTTTTTGAGAAGCGAAAAGAAAAGTTTGTGTTGTTGTGTGTTTATTTAGCTTTGGCAGCCAATATTCATTTGATGTTTAGCGTGATTGCTTTTGCTCTGTTTTTGACACTTTTGTCTGAAAATTATCTAAACAAAGAATTGTTTAAAAGAGTCTACACCATTGGTTATTTAGTTTTTGGTATTGGATTATTATTGACCATTATCCAAATTATTCCACCGGATGATACTCGTTTTTTTGACCGAATAGAAGGCATGCAGTTGGGTGAGAAATTCATTAAGGGATTTATTTCATTTTTTAAAGCCATCGTTACAATTCCCGATTTTACTACAATACACTTTTGGAATTCCAATCTTTTAGTAAATCTCAGCAAACCCATTACGGCAGTTTTGGGATTGTTGACCTATTGCATTCCGTTGCTTTTATTTTATAAAAACCGCAAAGTGCTTTTCTTTGTTTATATCGGATTAATTGGTGTACAGATTTTCTTTTTTGTAACCCAAATGAGTGCCACACGTTACGACGGAATGAACTATTTTATCATCATCATCGGATTGTGGATAGAAAGGTATTATCCTTCTGAAGATTATAAAATAAGGGATTATTTGAGTTCATGGAAGCTAACTTTACTAAAAAAACCAATAATCTATAGTATTTTAATCATTCATCTATTTAGTGGTTTTTATGCTTATGCGATGGATTATAACTATCCATTCACGTCATCTAAAAAAGCCATTGATTATTTAAAAGAAAAAAAGTTAAATTTGAATGAAATCATAACCATTACCTGCGATGGAACGGCTATTAGTCCTTATTTAGAAAAGAAAGTTTACTTCTTGTGTGACGGAAGTTATCAGAGTTATTGTCATTGGAATTTTGACTGTGCAATCAACATTTCGGATAAAAACATCACGGAAATGCTTGCCAATTATATTGTTTCAAACGATTACGGAATTTATGTTTCTAATTATACTATTACCAAAAATTTAAAAGAAAACACTTGGGAAACAATCAACGAAAAAGTCAAAATCCGATTTATCAAAAAGTATGACCAAAACATCGTCCGCAATTCGTATTACTATATTTATGAAGTAGCCAAAATAACATCCTCAGAATGATTAATAACAAAAAAATAATCGTTGTTCTGCCGGCTTATAATGCGGCCAAAACACTTCAAAAAACCTTTGAAGAGATTCCTTTTGACATCGTTGACGATATCATTATCACTGACGATTTCAGTGAGGACAATACTATTGAAATAGCTCAAAAAATTGGCATCCAAAACATTATTATACACGATAAAAACAAAGGATACGGCGCCAATCAAAAGTCCTGTTATAAAAAAGCCTTGGAACTGAATGCGGATATCATTGTGATGTTACATCCTGATTATCAATATACGCCCAAATTAATTCCGGCCATGTGTACTTTAGTCGCCAATGATTTGTACGATGTGGTTTTGGGTTCACGCATCTTGAGTAAAGGCGCTTTAAAAGGCGGCATGCCTATTTATAAATACATTTCAAACCGAATTTTGACTTTCATCCAAAATGTTTTAATGAACCAAAAACTCTCGGAATACCATACCGGCTATCGCTGTTTTGACACAAAACTGTTGGAAAAAATTGACTTCGAAAACAATTCAGACGATTTTGTTTTTGACAATGAAATTTTGGCTCAATGTTGCTTCTTGAAAGCTCGGATTGGCGAAATATCTTGTCCGGCTAAGTATTTCGAAGAGGCAAGTTCGATTAACTTTCAAAGAAGTCTCACTTATGGGTTAGGGGTTTTAAGGGTTGCTGTTTCTTACTTTTTTCAGAAAACCAAACTCGCCTCGTTTTCACTTTTTAAAAATTTATGAAAAGTGCCTTATTAAAATATTATCCCTTGTTGGCTTTGCTTTTGCTTTGTGGTTTTTATTTGTTTAAAGCGATTGATTTTCCGGCTCATGATTTTGCCAATTATTATTTTGGCGGAAAGTTTTTGGCAAAAGGAAATTTCAGTTCTAATATTTATTTCCCCTATGAATTCAATAAAGCGATTTTCGATTCCGGTTACCCAAATATATTTGTCAGTTATGCCCCGAATACGCCGTTTTTAGCATTTTTCTTCTTACTCTTTGCCGGTTTTTCTCTGGCTGTAGCCAAAATAATCTTCAACAGTCTTTCAGTTGTTTTATTCTTTTTCAGCATTTACAGATTATTCAACCATTATAAAATCGATTGGCGTTACGCTTTGCTGATTCCGGTTTTGTTTTTGGTGCCGATAAAAAACAATTTACTCTTTGGACAAGTTTACTTTTTATTGTTTTTCTTGCTAAGCGAAGGTTGGCTAGCCTATGAAAAAAAACAATGGAAATCGATGTCCTTGTTTTGGAGTTTGGCTATTTTATTAAAAGTATTTCCGGTTTTATTGGTCGCCCTTTTTATCTTTAGAAAGCAATGGAAACCATTGTCCTTTTGGGTTGCGTTTTGTCTTTTACTTTTGGGGATTTCTATTTTATTTACCGGAGTTGACATCTGGATTTTCTACTTGCAAGAAGTTTTGCCAAAAGCTTCTAACGGCGAAATCGCAACTGGTTTTGTCGATAATTATCAATCGGTTTTTATGTTTTTGAAGCGTTGTTTTGTATTTGAAACGATTGAAAATCCGAATGCCTTTTACAATTATCCGAATTTATTTTCCGCCTTGATGGTTGCTTTTAAAATTGGTGTTTTGGTCATTGGTTATTTCATTTCCAAAAGAAATTCCAATACACTTTTTGTTTTCTCTTATTGGATTTTGGCAATGATACTACTTTCGCCTTATGGAAGCACTTATACTTTTATTTTACTATTATTCCCGTTTTTGGCTTTGCTGAAAAGCGAGATATCTAATACCAAAAAAGTTGCTTTCTGTCTGATAATTTTTCTAATCAACAATTTTTCTTTGTCGATTTTTATTGGGCAAGAATTCCCTTTTTCTTATTTAAGAATGTTGCTATTGTTTTTGTTTTTTGTTTTGTTTTTACTTCAGTTTCGGCAAAAAGTCAATTGGAAAGCGGTTGCAATGTTGTCATTGTTTCCACTGTTTTTAATATTGTTTTTTAAAACCACAAAACCTGAAAAATCAACGATTTTACTTGAAAACGGACCAACATTGGTATATGATTACGAAATCAACAATAATTCCTTGATAGGTCATTTTTGGGATGGAAGAGAGAAAGTAATATTATGGAATACTAAAATTCAAACTTTTCATCCGCTGAAATTGAAAAACAATCAGGTTTTTTATAACAACCAACAACTTACGTTTGACAAAAGCCATAAGCGGAAACCAATACTGATTGATAACAAAACTGTGCTGTATCTTTCGGATTATGATAGAGGCATTGGGTTTTATACGCTAAGAAAAATAACTTTAAATTGAAAAACAAATCACTCAAAAGATTAGGTTTAATTACCAATAACACACTACGACAAATTTTGATTTCAGTATTTAGCATGGTGATTCCGTTTTTGGTGATTCATTTTTCCTCTAAAGAAATTTGGGGTTCTTTTGTTGGATTCTTTCTATATTGTTTATTCGCCATTCAAGTCATTAATTGGGGAAATAAGGAATACTTGCTGAGAAAATTTAGTGAAAACCCAAGAGAAATCGCCTTTCGCTTTTCTGAAAACATGGCTACTCGTTTTCCTTTAGTTATCCTTTTTTCTCTCATTGGATTGGTTTTGTTCCCTATTTCTTTTGGGTTTTGGATTTTGATTTGGCTTTTAGGCCGCTATTTTATGCATAGTACAGAAGTGCTTTTGTTTTATGAAAAAAAATTCAATGCCTCTATTCTAATTGAATTGATCAGTTTTGGCTTTTTTGCAGTTTTTTTTGGCCTATTAAAAAATAGCATCACTGTTTATTGGATTTTGGTGATTTTTAGTTTGTACCAATTCCTTAAAGGCATTTTGTATTTAGTTTTGTTCAAAAATTGGGTCTTAATTAAAAACCTTTCCTTTGAAATTAATTTTTTTAAAACGGCTTTGCCTTTTTTCATCTTGTCTATTCTCGGCTTTTTGGGTTCCAAAATTGATTTGTATATAGTGGAAAGTTTGGAGAGCAAAACCATTACAGCCGAATACCAAATCATCAATAGTCTGCTGGTCTTTTGCATGTCGATTACGGCTTTGCTTTATGCTCCTTTTACCAAATTACTCTATCGCAACACTGACCAAATAGTCGATAAAACAAAAAATATTTTGGCCTATATAGGTTTAATCATTGTTCCGGTTTCGTTATTGATTATTTATTTTATCCTTGAATTGTACCTAAAAGTAAATTTGGAATTTTACTTCTATCTCATTGCTTTCGCCTATGTATATCCGTGTTACGTTTACGGATTGGATATTATCAATCTGTTCAAACGACACAAGGAGACGTCGGTAGTTTTCATACTCACAACCGGAGTAGTTTTGAATAGTCTTTTAAGCGCTTGTTTTTTGTATTTGGACTATGGAATAGTTGGCGCACTATCAGGAAGCGCAATAGCGCAATTAGTTATTTTGGGACTAATCAAGCTAAAAAACGATAAAATAAATTAAAGGATTACAATTTCTTCGTAGAATCCCTTTGTCTTAATTCGGTTTTGATGGTTGTCGTCGTAAACGTGAAAGTTTCCTCTTCGCTTTCCAATTTGTCAATTAACAATTGGGCAGCGACTTCTCCAATTTCCGGGCCGTGTTGGCTCACCGTTGACAAACTTGGTGTCATTCTTCGTGACCATACACCATCTGCAAAACCTATTATCGATAAATCTTTCGGGATTTTATAACCATTTTGAATTCCGAGTTTCATTGCTGTAACCGAAGCGTGTTCATCTAGAGCAAAAACCCCATCGGGTTTGTTTTTGATAAAAAAGCCTCCAATTTTTGAATTGAATTCTTCGTTATTATTGGTCAGAATCACTAAATTTTCATCCACTTTTAAACCGTGATTCTCCAACGCTTTATAAAAACCTTGTGCTCTTAATTTTCCAACACTCAGATTATCAATAGCGGAAAGCAAAGCAATTTTTTTACAACCGGTTTTGATCAAATGTTCCATCGCGTTTACCGCCGAGTCTAAATCGTCTACGATAACTTTGTCACAATTCACCTCATCGGCAATTCGGTCAAACATTACGATGGGCGTTCCTTCGTTTATAATTGAGGTAAAATGCCCAAACTTTTGTAACTTTTGAGATTCTTCAGCAATCGAAAGGATAAAACCGTCAATGGTTCCGTTGCTCAACATTTCTAAAGCATTGATTTCTTTTTCCAAGGATTCATTCGAAATACAGGTAATCAATTTATATCCTTTTTCATCGGCTACTTTTTCGATACCGCTAAACACTTTAGCAAAAAATGAGTTCAAGATGTTCGGAATAATCACACCAATGGTTTTGGTTCTTCTGTTTTTAAGGTTCAGACCAATAACATTAGGCTTGTAATTTTTTAGCTTGGCATATTCTTGCACGCGTTGCTTGGTGGGTTCACTGATTTCCGGACTTCCGTTTAAGGCTTTTGAAACGGTGGAAACTGAAACGCCTAACTCTTTGGCAATTTGTTTTAGGGTGGCTTTCGATTTCATTTTATCTTGGTTAAAGTGTAAAAATAGTAAAATTTCTTCTGCAACCTCTCAAAGAAGAATGAAAGTTAGCTGTAAAACATCAAAATTTTCAAGACAAATTGCCTTAAAAACGAGCTGTTTTTGCTGCGCTAAGTCTATTCATTTAAAGGATTTTAAGCAAAATTAGTGGCTTTGTAAAAAAATTTGAAAAATGGTATTTGCTTTTATAATAATTAATTGTACTTTTGCACTCCCTTTATTGGGAATGGAATGTTTAATTAAAAAAATATTATGGACGCATTAAGCTACAAGACACAATCTACTACCAAGGCCACTTCTGGAAAAGAGTGGATCATCGTAGATGCTGAAGGTCATAACTTAGGTCGTTTTGCTTCAAAAGTTGCGATGCTTTTAAGAGGTAAATACAAGCCGAGTTATACACCTCACGTCGACTGTGGAGATAACGTAATTGTTATCAACGCAGAGAAAATCAACCTTACCGGTAACAAACTTGACGACAAGACTTACATTCGTCACACAGGTTATCCAGGAGGACAAAGAACTTTGACTGCAAAAGTTTTGCAATCAAAAAATCCTGCTTTGCTAGTGGAGAAAGCAGTGAAAGGAATGTTACCTAAGAACAAATTAGGAGCAGAACTTTTCAGAAATCTAAATGTTGTTGTAGGAACTGAGCACAAACAAGGTGCACAAAAACCTAAAACAGTTAACCTAAACGATCTTAAGTAATGGGAGTTATTCACAAAATCGGTAGAAGAAAATGTGCTGTGGCACGTGTTTATGTTTCAGAAGGAACAGGAAAAATCACCGTTAACAAAAGAGAATTCAACAACTACTTCCCAACAGCTACTTTACAGTACAAAGTATTACAGCCAATGTCTATGACAAACAACGCTGACAACTTTGACGTAAAAGTAAATGTATACGGTGGTGGTTCAACTGGCCAAGCAGAAGCTGTGAGAATGGCAATTGCTAGAGCTATGTGTGAAGTGGAAGCTGAAAACAGAAGCATCCTAAAACCAGAAGGATTACTAACAAGAGATCCAAGAATGGTAGAACGTAAAAAATTCGGTCAGAAAAAAGCGAGAAAGAGATTCCAATTCTCGAAACGTTAATATTCGGTATTTACCGCAATATATTTTCAGATTATTTTTTACAATTAAATTAGAATTTAAAACAAAGTTGTCGATATTCCTTGTAAAAAGGGAATTAGTTTAGCATCGAAATGCAGTACAAAGTCTTAATTTATTAAGCGAAAAAGGTGACGCATTGCTATAACACGGAACGTAAACTATTACACAATGGCAAATAAAATTGACGTTAAAGAATTATTAGAAGCAGGTGTTCACTTCGGACACATGACTCGTAAGTGGGATCCAAACATGGCCCCTTACATCTATATGGAGCGTAATGGAATTCACATTATCAACCTATACAAAACCGCTGCCAAAATTGAAGAGGCTAATGAAGCCATGAAAAAAATTGCAGCATCTGGTAGAAAAATACTTTTCGTAGCTACCAAAAAACAAGCAAAAGATATCGTATCTGAAAAAGCATTAGCTTGTAACATGCCTTACATCACAGAAAGATGGCCTGGTGGTATGTTAACCAACTTCGTTACTATCCGTAAAGCCGTAAAAAAAATGGCCTCTATTGATAAAATGAAAAAAGATGGTACTTTCATGACTTTGTCTAAAAAAGAAAGATTACAAGTTGATCGTCTTCGTGCCAAATTAGAGAAAAACTTAGGTTCTATCTCTGATATGTCAAGATTACCTGCTGCTTTATTCGTAGTAGATATCAAAGCGGAACACATCGCAATCAAAGAAGCACAAAAATTAAACATTCCAGTTTTTGCAATGGTTGATACGAACTCTGATCCACGTGAAGTAGATTACGTTATCCCAGCCAATGATGATGCTTCAAAATCAATTGATAAAATTTTATCTTTAGTAACTGCTGCAGTTATTGACGGATTGGCTAACAGAACTTCTGACAAAGAAGGTGATGATACTCAAGAAGTAGCTGCTGCTGTTGAAACTGTTGCTGCTCCAGAAGAAGTTACAGCTACCGAAACTGCTCCAGAAGTAGTAGCGGTTGTTGAAGAAACTCCTGAAGTAGAAGCTGCAGAAGAAACTAAAACTGAAGAATAAAACAAATTTAAATTCCAAGAATAAAATTCCAAGTTCCAAAGAATTATCAATATTGATGATTTAATAAAGTTGGAATTTGGGATTTTAGAATTGGAATTTGTCTTTTTACAAAAAATTTAAACTTTTAAATTAAAAAATATTATGTCAACAATCACAATTACTGCTGCAGACGTAAATAAATTAAGACAAACTACAGGTGCCGGAATGATGGACTGTAAAAAAGCTTTAGTTGAAGCGGAAGGAGATTTCGATAAAGCTATACAAAACCTTAGAGAAAAAGGGCAAAAAGTTGCTGCTAACCGTTCTGACCGTGAGTCTTCTGAAGGAGCTGCTGTTTCTTTTGTTAATGCTGACAAAACTAAAGGAGCTATCATCACTTTAAACTGCGAAACAGATTTCGTAGGTAAAAATGAAGCTTTTGTAACTTTAGCTAAAGAATTAGTTGAAAAAGCAATCAATTTCTCTTCTAAAGAAGATTTCTTAGCTTCAGATTTCAACGGAATTACTGTGGCGGAAAAATTAATCGAACAAACTGGTGTTATCGGTGAAAAAATCGAAATCGGTGGTTTTGAAATCTTAGAAGGCGCATTCATTGGATCTTATGTTCACGTTAACAAAATTGCGGCATTAACTGCAATTTCTGCACCAATTGACAACGCTGAGGTTTTAACTAAAGACATCTCAATGCAAGTAGCTTCTATGGGAGCTGACACCTTATCTTACAAAGATTTTGATCCTGCTTTCGTTGCTTCTGAACTTGCCGCCCGTATTGCTGTAATCGAAAAAGAAAATGAAGAAGCAAAACGTTTAGGAAAAACTTTAAAAAATGTTCCTAAATATATTTCTTTCTCTCAATTGACTGAAGAGGTTTTAAAACAAGCGGAAGAAGATGCTAAAGCGGAATTAAAAGCGGAAGGTAAACCAGAACAAATTTGGGATAAAATTATTCCGGGTAAAGTACAACGTTTCATCTCTGACAACACTACTTTAGACCAAGAAAAAGCCTTATTAGATCAAAACTTCATCAAAGATGACAGTAAAAAAGTAGGCGATTATGTTAAAGGATTCAACGTTGAAATTACTGGTTTCAAAAGAGTTTCTCTGGGATAATCCTTACTCAATAAAGGTTAAAAATTAAAAAACCCGAGCCATTTGGTTCGGGTTTTTTTCTATAAAATTATCACACTAAAATCTTCTTTAACCCTTCCGAAATACTTCTCCACAACAAATTGTAAAAGGATTTTTCAGGGATGCGTTCCAGTTCAACATTAGTATCTTTGACTTTTTCTTTTGTATCCTTTTTGATAAAAATATTGGCCACAAAAGTCAACAATTTGTTTTTCTTTTTGCGGTCATCATTTTTGTATATCGTAAATTTCAAATCATCATACTTAACAGCAAACTCTCCGGAAGCCTTTTGGTCATTTCCTGTAAAATCAAAATATATTTCATCCATTATTCCTTTAGTAGTTACATTCAAATAAGGCTTGGTAAAAGGAACAATCTTCTCAGTATCAAAATTGGTCAAAGTGCCATTGATGTTGAATCCATCACTTGTATCCATGGGATTGAATCTCCAATTGACCTCCAATGGTGATGATTTCATAAAGCGACAATTAATCTTTATTGTAATATCCGGAAGATTTTTCTTCTTGAAACCACTACTAATACTGTTGGCCGTAAGATTAAAAGAATTAAAACTCAATTTTCCGGAGCCTAGATCAAAAGATTTCTCTTCTTCATATTCCAAAATAGAGTTGCGTACTTTTAGCGTATCTACTTTTAAATCAAATGTCAAATCGCGAAGCAATTTGTTGTAAAGGTACTTTTTCGTTATATCATCCGCTGGCTCTTTTGACCGATAAATATTGGCTGCTACCTGACTTAAATCGATAACATTGCAATGAAAGAAAAAATCATTCTTCTTAAAACCCCAATCCATTTTTCTAACTTTTATAGATTGGCACTTTAAGGTATACAGATCCTTTTCTTTAGGAATTTTAGCTACGAATTCACGACGTGAAAATTCAGGAATCATTTCAAAATGATTGACATTTACATCTGTTTTTGATCCTTTTATCTTTTTGGTTTTAAGGTGGTAAAATTCATTTGGATAGAAATAGAGACTATCACAGCTGAAAGCATAATCTCTAAATTCAAACGGAATTTTATTGTCTAAAGTTTGTTCTGTAATTAAAATCCCCTCGAGTTGCAAATTAATGTTGTGTGCCTTTAAAATAGTCTTCCTGGTTTTAGTGTGAACAATTTTGAGTTCACATTGATGCAAAAAAACATCCGATGCGGCTATAATTTTATCAAAAGACGACACAACAGATTCGCGAATGTTTTCCTTTTCATTCTTGGTATACAAAATGATTTTGGGTTGCTCAATCGTGATGCTTTGAGCTTTGATTTTATCACCGAAAAGAATACTCCAAATTTTAAAATCGTCGACTTTGAGGGACTTTATCTCTGCATAAATTCCGATTTTATTAATAGTATTCAAATGTTTCACTTTTGGAACAATGACTATTTCATAAGCCTGAATGTCTCCATCCCATAAAGAAACTTTAAGATTCTTATAGGTAATATTATAAACAGAATCATTTTTCTTATTGATTATTTTAGGCAATTGCGACTTAATCCAAAGATTTAGACCAATGTTGAGAATGGCTACAAGCAACACCAATGAGCACAAGCCAATAAGAGCTTTCCGATACCATTTCATAGTCATTGATTTAGCGTTAGCCTGTTGTAAATTTAAGCTTAATGTAAATTTAACCCTTACATGATTTTATAATTTATTTATAACAATAAACCATGGATAATAAACTGAAACAAAAAAGCCGATTTAATAAATCGGCCTTATTATTACTTCTTCTCTATCGGAAAGTTTCTCGCTCTCATCAAAGCATCTGTTTTCACTTCTTTACCGCGGAACTTCTTGTAAGCAATCTCCGGATCAATAGTGTTACCTATACTGAACACATTTTCTAACAAACGTTTTCCAACTGCTGCATCATATAATCCTTTGCCATCAACAGTAAAAGCTTCGGTCGCATCGGCACTAATCACATCCGCCCATAAATAACCGTAATAACCAGAAGCATAATCGTCGCCCGAGAAAATATGTCCAAACTGCGGAATTCTGTGACGCATGACAATTTCCGACGGCATATTCAGTTGGTCTAACGTTTGTTTTTCAAATTGTTTCGGGTCGATATCCGGATTTTCCAACAAGTGTAATTTCATATCCACCAAAGCACTCGAAATGGTTTCCACGGTAGAAAAGCCTTCATTAAAAGTCGATGCTTTTTCTATTCTTTCCACCAAAGACATTGGCATTGGTTCTCCGGTTTTGTAATGCAAAGCGAATTTATTCAGCACTTCAGGTGTAGCCAACCAACGTTCCAAAATTTGAGACGGAAACTCCACATAATCTCTAGGTGTATTGGTTCCCGATAAACTCGGATAAGTCACATCGGAACACAAACCATGCAACGCATGCCCGAATTCATGGAACAACGTACTTGCATCATCCCAAGAAATTAAAATCGGTTCGTTCTCGTTTCCTTTAATAAAATTACAGTTATTAGACACTATCGTAATCACATCTCCATCAACTCTGCTTTGATCTCTGTAAGCGGTCATCCAAGCGCCGGAACGTTTGCCTTTACGAGCATACGGATCAAAATACCAAACACCAATGACTTTGCCAGTATTTTTATTAGAAACTTCCCAAACCCTAACATCTGCATGAAAAACCGGTACGTTATAAACCTGTTTGAAATTCAAATTAAACATTTCTCCCGCAACCCAAAACATGCCTTCTCTCAACTTTTCCAATTGCAAATAGGGTTTAGTATCGTTTTGGTCTAAATCATATTTGGCTTTTCTAACCTTTTCAGCATAGTAACGATAATCCCAAGGTTCAATTTTAAACTTTCCGCCTTCAACCTCAACCATTTTCTGCATTTCGGCTACATCTTCATGCACTTTGTTTACAGCAGGTTTCCAAACCGATTCCATCAATGCTAAAGTCTTTTCAGGCGATTTTGCCATGGTGTTTGACAAACTCCAATCGGCAAACGTTTTAAAACCTAAAAGCTTGGCTTTTTCAGCACGAAGCTTTAAAATCTGAACTAAAATCGCATTGTTATTATTTGCATTTGCATTATCGCCACGACTTGAAAATATTTGGAATGCTTTTTCTCTTAAATTTCTCTGGTTAGAAAAAGTCAAAAACGGCTCAATAGAAGAACGCGTATTGGCAATACATCCTAAAACATTCAACTTTCTGTCCTTGGCTTCAGCAATAGCCGCATTTTTCAATTCAATAGGCAACCCATCAAAATCGGCTTCAGTTTTTAGTTCCAAATAATAATTGGTTTCGTCTGCCAGTTGGTTTTGACTGAACTTCGTAAAAAGTCCGGCCAACTCTTGGTTGATTTTGGCAATTTTGGCTTTGCTATTGGCATCCGCTTTAGCGCCTTCACGAACAAAATTCGAATAGTGATACCATACCAAACGTAGCTGTTCAGCGGTTAATTTGTTCTTTTCCGAAGAATTATAAACCGCAGCTATTCGATTGAAAAGCTTGGTGTTTTGATACATTTTATTGTTGGTTTCAAAAAACTTCGGTGTTAGTTCTGTCTCGATAGGTTCAAATTCCGGACTGTTCATGTTGGAACTGTAAATGTCAAAAACTGCCTTAACCTGACTCAATTTCTTTCCTGCTTTTTCCATAGCGACTATGGTGTTTTCAAAAGTGGCTGGTTTTGAATTGTTGGCAATAAGGTCAATTTCATTCAATTTTTCCTGAATCGCAGCTTCAATCGCCGGTTTCAAATCTTTCAGTTGGTAAGTATTAAAAGCCGGAACACCACCATAAGGTCCGCTCCAATTGTTCAAAAAAGGATTTGGATTGGATTGGGCGTTGGCACCTAAAATTGGAGCACTCATAAGCAAAGTCAATATGATTTTTTTCATTGTGAATAACTGTTTTACCAAAAGTACGTAAAAATTAAATCATCTCCTCATCCAAAACTCTTGATTCTCGGGTAATCTTGTCCAAAAAAGAAGTCCTTTAAAAATAAAAATTAACAATAGTCATAGCAATCATCGGATACCTTTTTGATTATATTTGTCTGTAATCAAAACTCATATCCCTTGAAAAAGATCTTTTCTATCGTGTTCTTTGCCCTTTTTACTTTCCAAGTTAATGCCCAATTTGAAAAAACATTGCTATGGGAAATTTCAGGAAAAGGTTTGACAAAGAAATCCTATGTTTATGGCACTTTCCATGTTAATGATAAAATCTCCTATCATCTTTCTGATGCATTTTACAAGCATTTACTGGAAGCAGACATTGTAAGTAATGAAAGTAATCCGGATTCTTGGGGCGAATTGTTTGATTTATACATGAACTACAGACCGCAACAAAGGACTAAATTCTACTCTAAGTTTCAGTTAAAACCTGTGGACAAACAAGACTTATTGCCTTTGTTTACCAATTATAATTTCTTCAACCAAATGTCTTCCGGCGTGGAAGGCAATAAAGCCGATTTCAGCGAAAGCACCGTATTGGATATGTTCATCCATCAAACCGCCAAGAAATACAACAAAAAAACAGTTGGATTGGAAGACGCCAAAAAATCATTCGTCAATTTCAGTAAGGCCGAACAAATGGTTGATTTCAGAAATGAGGAAAAAGAAGTTTCTGAAGAAGAGGAAGAAAAAAAGGCAATACTTACCAAAATCCTAAAAGGCAAATCAATCTATACCACTTTAAAAGATTTTTACCGCGAAAAAGACATCGTAATGCTTGACTCGTTGAGTAAATTATCAGAAAGCCCAAAGAAGCACAAAATCATGATTATTGACCGAAATTATGACATGGTCAAAAGCATTGATTCTTTAGTGCATCAAGGCAGTTTGTTTAGTGCTGTCGGCGCGGCGCATTTAGGCGGAAAAGAAGGCGTTTTACAGCTATTAATCAACAAAGGGTACAAAGTTACTCCGGTGATTGGTCCGCTCACTAAAAAAGGTGAAACCGATAAAAAAACCATCGAAGAGTACTTTCCGGCGCCAAAAATCAAGACCGAGCCTACACCTGATCAAATGATTCAAACCGTTGATTTCGATTTAAACCTCAACTTTGAAAAAATAAAAAGTACGCTCGACATTACTAACGGCGGTGTTTTAAGTATGGTTAGAGTTCCGTTACACAATTACATGCAAAAGAAAAACGAATACTTCAATCACAAAAGTATCGACAGTTTGTTGTACGAATTCATTCCCGGAGATATCTTGGAGAAAAAAGAAATCAAAGACGAAGCTTATATTGGTTATGATGTAAAAAACAAAAGCAAAGCCGGTAATTTCCAACATTATCGTTTTTATGTAACGCCATTGGAAATCATTAGTGTTTCCTTTTCTGGTACGGGAACTTATGTAAAACAATACGAACAAGCCATTTTTGATAAGTTTAAAATCAAAGGTTTCAAAAACACTTGGGAAAAAGTCCAACCTCAAAAAGGCGGCTTTTCAGTGACTAT
The DNA here is from genome assembly GCF_003634615.1 of Flavobacterium sp. 102. NCBI lineage: Bacteria > Pseudomonadati > Bacteroidota > Flavobacteriia > Flavobacteriales > Flavobacteriaceae > Flavobacterium > Flavobacterium sp. 102. Next base: position 477,113 of record NZ_RBKX01000001.1, read on the forward strand.
GCCCGAGTTTTGTGTCCAATATGGCAATAGTGACAAAAACTTATCTGATGTGAGTTTTGAAGCCTATGACCCACAAGAAAAAAGTTATTATTTTCTGATTGAAAACACTTCTTTAGACCTGAATTTTATCGACAATAAAAACTTTCAGCACCAACAAATGCAAAATGAATTCTATATGAATCAGGAAATGGAAGAAACGGCTAAGTTTGAAGAAACTACTAAGGATTTTGTCTCTTCTTCCACAAACGAACACCGCAAAGTAAAATTGAAATCGATAATCAAAGGCAATAAATTTTATCTTTTAGGTGCTGTTGATGCTTCAGAACAAAGCAGTAACAAGTTCTTCGATTCCTTTACCTTTGAAGACTTTAAAACTTCGGAGAGTACTGTTTACCGTGACACTTTAGGAAAATATACCATTGAAATTCCTATAAAAATAAACGAACAAACCATCCTTGGCATCGGTAATGATGAAGTTAGATCTATTAGAAGATGGCAAAGAAACCCGGAGATTAATTTTGAACCTAAAGAATTTGATTCTTATACCGGAAAGACAGTTGCTGTTGAAGTAATGAACTATCCAAGATATCTTCAGGTGACCACTTTAGATTCATTAAAAAACGATTACAATAAAGAATTAAAAACACTTTTTGACTCGTACAGAATTCATAAAGAAAACCCTGATCCATTTGTGTCTACTTGGGATAAGTATTTCAAAGAATTTGAAAAGACCGAAGTTTTGAGTAACTCTTTTTCTCATAATGATGCTCTAGGTTGTGAAGTTGCTGATGCTTTGGTAAGTGTTAAAAATTCAGATCAGGCGCTGAAAATTAAGACCTTCTTTATGGAAAACCGAAAAGTTACCATCAAGACTTTGGTAGACAGAAATTATAAAAACGACGATTTGTTTACTGAAAAAGCCTTTTCATCATTTATCCCTGAAAAAACCAACCAAAGAAGTGTTTTTGATGACAAAGTAAAACTGTTTTTAGAGGAAGCAACTAACGAAACCGATTCTATTCGCAAAATAGCGTATAATAACTTGTATAATTTAACCTTAAATGAAACCGATTTTGAGCGCATCACCACTTTTTTGGACACTCATGAATTCGAGGATTCCGATGCTTCTGGCAAAGCCGGTTTGTACCAAAAATTAGGAGATTTAAAACACAAAGGAGTTATTCCATATTTGGAAAATAAATACAAAGCCGAAGGCACAAAAACAACAGAACAGTTAGCCATTCTAAATGCCTTGGCTTCACAAAACACTGAAAATGCCTATCGCCTTGTTTTGAAATTAATGGAATTTGATCTTCCGGTTACCGAAGATGCTTATGAAATAAATCAATTATTTCATTCCTTCGAAGAAAATCTGGAGGAAAGCAAAGTTTTATTTCCCGACATTTTTCAATTTTACGGTATCGAAGAGTACAACAAACCCATCATAAGCTTCTGTAATGCTTTATTGGATAAAAAATTAGGTTCTGCTAAAAAAATCTCCGCTTTTCAAAAACTGATTCTAACGCATTCAAAATTAGAATACAAAAGACTATTGAATCGTGAAGAAAAAAAGGCTTCAGAGGAAGACAATGGCTATGAGGAAGATTATGCTTATGACTATGAAGAAGATGAAAATCCAAACTCAAATCTCCTAAACTATCTTTCTTTATTGTCGCACCTACCAAAAAATACCAGTGCCACTGAATTGATGGGGAAAATAAAAAAATTGGACAATCCTGAAATTCAATTGGAGACATTAAAATTGGAAATTACCCATAATAAAGCCACGAAAGAAATCATTAAAAAAGGCCTCGAAAACCCTAAAACAAAATTCAAAACCATTCTTTTATTAAAAGAAAAAGATGCATTTGATTTCTTGGAAACCATTACAGACGATGACATTGCTGAGGCAGCTATGAGAGATTTTGACAAAATAAAAGAAACCAGTAAAGTACAGTTTTTAGAAAAAAGAGAAATCAAGCAAGGAAGTCATCAGGCTGTATTTTACTTTTATCAGTCGCAAAAAACAAAAGATGATAAAATTATTGGCACTAAAACTTTTCACTCAATGGCTTTTTTACTCGAGAATGGTAAAATCGTTCCAAAAGCATACTTTTCTCCGGTATTAGAAGAAATTGATGAAGAAAATACGGTGGAAAAACTAATGCCGGCCATAATGAAAGAAACCATCAATGCCGATCATTTGGGTGCTAGTTTTAGAAAAAAAGAAAACCGAGAAAACTATTTTAACTACGAGGAATAGGCATGTTTCAATCTAGAAAAGACACGGTATATATTGTGCTTGCAGGCATTTTTATAACCAATGCCATCGTCGCCGAACTTATTGGCGGAAAATTGATTGATGTTGGTTCTGCCGTAATGAGCATTGGTATTCTACCGTGGCCAATTGTATTTGTCACTACCGATTTAATCAATGAATATTTTGGAGAAAAAGGCGTAAAAAGACTTTCCTTCATTACCGCCGGATTGATTGCTTATACTTTTTTCGTTTTATTTTTTGCTATGAAAATTCCGGCTACTGGAATCAGCTCGGTTTCCAGCGAACAATTCAATGCCGTTTTTGGGCAAAGCCAATTGATTATCGTCGGAAGCATTATTGCATTCTTAGCTTCTCAACTAATTGATGTTACTGTTTTTCATTTTGTCAAAAAACGAACGGGCAACAAAATGATTTGGCTCAGAAGTACAGGTTCAACCGTAATTTCACAGTTTTTTGACAGCTTTATTGTCTTGGGAATTGCGTTTTGGCTGCCCGGAATTATAGACACCAAAACCTATATCATTTCAGGATTAACAGGCTATACCGTTAAATTAATTATTGCCGTTGGGATGACACCGTTTATTTATTTAGGACATTCCGTAATTGAAAAATACATTGCCAAAGATGGAAAATAAAATCCGCTGCGCTTGGTGCGAAAAAGACGATTTATATCGAGATTACCACGATAACGAATGGGGAAATCCGGTTTATGAAGACGATAAATTATTCGAGTTTTTAGTCTTGGAAACTTTTCAGGCAGGCTTGAGTTGGTATACCATTTTGAAAAAAAGACACAACTTTCGCAACGCTTTTGACCAATTCGATTACAAAAAAATAGCACAATACAACGAAGACAAAGTACTTGAATTAATGCAAGACGCCGGCATTATTCGCAACGGCTTAAAAATAAAAGGGACGATTGCCAATGCGATTGCGTTTATGAAAGTTCAGGAAGAATTTGGCAGTTTTTCGAAATACATTTGGAATTTCACCGGCGGAAAACCGATTGAAAACAATGTCAAAAAAATGAGCGACATCAAATCAACAACGCCACTTTCCGATGAAATCAGCAAGGATTTAAAGAAACGAGGATTTAAGTTTGTAGGTTCAACCGTTGTTTACGCGCACATGCAAGCCACAGGTATGGTAAATGATCATGTTGCAGCTTGTTGGAAAAGGAATCCGTAAGCAAAACGCAGATTTCAGACGGCAGATTTCAGAACCTTCATAAAAGTCTCCCGAGAAATCTCAAACGCACCCAATTTCTCCAAATGGTCGTTGTGCAATTGACAATCTAAGAGTTTATAATTATTATCTTTTAAGTGTTGCACCAAAGTTACAAAGGCAATCTTACTCGCATTCGGCACTTTGGAAAACATACTTTCGCCACAGAAAACATGTCCTAAATCAACGCCGTATAAACCACCAACGAGTGCTCCATTTTGCCACACTTCCACCGATTGCGCAAAACCCATTTCGTGTAATTTAGTATAGGATTCGATAATGTCTTCCGTAATCCAAGTGCCGTCTTGGTCTTTGCGTACAATTTGTTGGCAATTCCGAATGACTGCTTCAAAGTTTTGGTTGAAAGTGATTTCAAACTTTTTTTGGTTCAGCAAATTACGTATGCTTTTCGAAACCTTATACAATTGTGGCACAACAACCATTCGCTCCGGCGGTGACCACCAAAGAATGGGTTCGTCCGGATTAAACCAAGGAAATATCCCATTGCGATACGCCAACAACAATCGCTCAGTCGACAAATCACCACCAACAGCCAGAACTCCTTCATAGGAAGCTTCATCGACTGGTGGAAAGTATAAATCTTTGGTTAGAAAATGCATAAGAAAGTGTCAAATGTAAAAAGTCTTAAAGTCGAATGTCAAAATTGTAATAAAAATGACGTTTGACTTTAAGACTTTTGGCTTTAAGACGAATGTATTAAAAAGGTAAATCGTCGTGCTCTTCTTCGTTGAAGTTAGTAGCCGGTGCAAAAGCTTCCGCTGGAGGCATTGGCGCCATTCCGGCAGCTGCTGGTGCTTCAGCTTGGAGTTTTTCAACTCTCCAACCTTGAATATCGTTGAAATATTTGGTTTCTCCTTGTGGATTAACCCATTCTCTTCCTCTTAAGTTGATAGAAACTTTTACCGCTTCCCCTACATTATAGTTGTTCAATAAATCGCATTTATCTTGCACAAAATTAATGCTGATAAATTGTGGATATTGCTCTTCTGTAGCCACAACTAATTCTCTTTTTCTAAAACTGGCACTCACTTGTTGCTCAGGATTAATCACTTTAATTTTTCCGGTAACTTCCATAATTATTGTTTTGCTAAAAGTACTTTCCAAGCCGAAAGCACTTCATTATTATTCAAATATTCTTTTGCTTTTTGGTGTATTTTTTGCTCGTCATCCGAACTCAAAACACCTTTCACCGCAAAATTTTGTTGTACAAATATAGTAATTTCTTCTTGCGTTGGCAAGGCTTCTACATTTCCTAATTTACCCAAATCATTACCGTCAAAAATTGGACTTTTTTTAATAAAATCGGGAATCGAATCCACTCCTATCCCCAGTGTTACCAAAGGTTTCTCCACTTCAAACAACCCTTGATTTGAACGTGAATACCAGTTACCGCCTAAACGCGAAACCAAATCAATTTTGCTTTGGTCAATTGCGCCTTTCTCATCCAAAACGTTTTCATTGATGTGAATTTTGACCACTTCGCAAATAATTAAATTGCCTGCGCCGCCTTGATTGCCCAAAGCAATAATTTCGTTGACTTTGCATTCCATTTGCACCGGACTTTCAGCCACGCGAAACGGCTTTACCATATCTGAAGGCAACATCGTCAAACCCGATTTAAGGAATTCGTTCACGCCATCGGCATATTCCGTACTCGACAAAGATGCCTGTTGGACAATGTCATAATTTACCACGTTAATCACAACTTGTTTCGTGGCTTCGCAGTTTTCTAAAGTATGCTTGGTTGTATTGTTTCTCACGCGTCGCGCCGGCGAAAAAACCAAAATTGGCGGATTGGAACTAAACACATTAAAAAAACTGAAAGGCGACAAATTAGGTTTGCCGTTTTTATCGACTGTACTCGCAAAAGCAATTGGGCGTGGCGCTACCGCACTTTGCAAATATCCTTGCAATTGCGCAGGTGACAGCGTATGAGGTTCAAAACTGAGCATATTTTTTGTTTTCCCCAAAAATACAATTTTTATTGATTTTAGGAGCGAAAGGTTTGGGCATTCTTGGAGTCCATTTTCCTGCTATTCGCTTTATCGTCCCAAAAGACGATACCGCTACTATCAGGGCTAAATACAATTCGTCTTGCCCTTTTGGTGCTTTTGTCTATATTTATAAAAAATTTGTCAATGCAGTTTTCCGAGAAAAGAAACACCACCCGTTGGATCATCATCATGGCTTCGTTTGTCATCGTGACTTTGATTCTCTGGAATACTTATACCTTTTTTCAAATCTTCAAAAACGAAGAGCGCTTGAAGATGGAACTTTGGGCCAATGCTCAAAAGACATTTATCAATGCCGACCCGGAAACCGGTGATGTTGAATTACCCGGGTTGATCATGAGCAATAACAAAACAATACCGCTTATCCAAACTGAAAATAATAAAATTATCAATCACGTTAATATCGATGAAAGTATTGCTGCCGATGAAACAAAATTGAAGGCTTATCTGGAAACCTTGAAAAAGCAGAATGACCCGATCATCATTGAATACAATCCCGGAAAATATTGGAAACTATATTATGGCAACTCTTCGTTGCTCAATAAATTAAAATACTATCCGGTGGCTTTGCTGTTGATTATTTTCCTTTTTGGCGGCTTGGTCTACAATTTTTACAGAAGTACCAAAATGGCCACTCAAAACAAACTTTGGGCGGGTATGGCGAAAGAAACTGCACACCAAATCGGAACACCTTTGTCTTCCTTAATTGGTTGGCTCGAAATCATGAAAGCCGATAATGTTGATGCCACAACAATCTCTGAAATTGAAAAAGACATCACAAGGCTGCAAACCATTACGGATCGTTTTTCAAAAATCGGTTCAGAACCAATTCTTGAAAAACGAAATATTATAGAAGAAACCGAACAATCCTTTGAATATTTGCAGTCGAGATTTTCCAAACAAGTTGAGTTCTCTTTTAAAGCACCTAAAAAACCCATAATGGTATCCATCAATCCGGCTTTACACAGTTGGACTGTCGAAAACTTGGTTAAAAATGCCATCGATGCAATGAAAGGCAGAGGAAAATTATCGGTTGTGATTGAAAGCGACAATGCTTTCGTAAAAATTATGGTTAGTGATACCGGAAAAGGCATTCCGAAAAATCAATTCAAACGTGTCTTTGAACCCGGTTTTACTACTAAAAGACGTGGTTGGGGTTTGGGTTTATCTTTAACCAAAAGAATTGTAGAAGAATACCATAAAGGAAAAATAAAAGTACTTCACTCTGAGATTGACAAAGGCACAACGATGCAAGTTTCGTTCAAAAAATGGCAAAAACCAAATTAACGTTGCTTTGACAACATCAATTTTCTGCCAATTTTGTTCTTGTTCAAATACTCATTCAAATAAGCTTCCTGTTTGTCAACTTCCAATAGGGTTTGACTAATATTCTTTTTTAAACCGGAAAGCATGGCGCTGTTTTGACTCCCTACTGAACCCACTTTATAGACATCATCATTGCATTTTTTGAATTTGTCTTTAATCGTTTTCATCATATTTCTCATTTCATCATCAGAAATCGTTGGTTTAAAATTCCGCTGTCTGTAAAACATAAAATCATTAAGATAACTGATGGCTTCATTGTAATTGGCCACAACTTCATTCAACTTTTCAATGTTTTTGTTCTGGGTTAAGGCTGTAAATTGGTTTTTTAAATAAGTATGGTATTGAGAAATCAAAGGGTTTTTAAAACCATTTTTCTCTACTCTTGCCGCGGCTTGAAAAGCTTGTTCTCCTTCGGATAATTTTTCGTATTTATCAATTTCAGTTTGGTAATCAAAGTTGGTTTTCGTTTTATTGACCGTTTCTTTACCCTCATAAAATTCTTGATTGGTCCAAGGAGAACTCAAAAACTGCCACAAATAGTCAAAAGGCATGTGTGAGTGAATCATTTTTTGGGGCTCTACTTTGAAGTAATTGTCATTGCGTTTTTTAACGAATTTTTGTTTGTCAACATAACCCGCGCCCCAAGTTGGGTCAAACAAAAACCATTTTCCATCAATTTTTGAAGCACACCAAGCATGAGAAATTGGCGCTACTTGTCCGGCTTGCCTAGTATAACCGGAAATAATATAGGTTTTGAGACCTAATTTATTAGCGATGTCCTTGAAAATTTCTGCATAGTGAATGCAAACACCTTTTCTTGATTTTAATGTTTTATCGATTTTTTCCTGTGGCGAATCCAGTTGGTTTGGCTCAAACATATTCGGCACATCATAGCTAATATTGGTTGTTGTCCAATAAAACACCGCTCTTATTTTTTCGGTTTCGGTTTTAAAATTTGAATTGATATAACGTACTATTCCATTAGTAGTTGTGGTTAAACTATCCGGAACTTGGGCCATCTTTTGATCAAAAGTCAAATACTCATTGGTAGTTTGTCCAATGGAAAATTGGACTAAAAAGAGTAGTAAAAGGATAAAACTGTTTTTCATGATTTTTTATCATAAAAAACCCTGCCAAAATTTTAAAATTCGCAGGGTTATCTGTTTTTTTTTAAGTAAAATTTAATTACAAATGGCTTTGAATGGCTTTGGCTAAATCTTCAAATTCTTCTTTAGTCAAAGACACTTTTCGCTGGAAACGCATGTCATCCATATCGTGAAGCGGAATCAAATGCACGTGAACATGTGGCACTTCTAATCCAACAACTGCAACGCCAATACGCTTACAGGGAACTGTTTTTTCAACAGCCTTGGCTATTTTTCGGGAGAATTGCATCAAACCTAAATATAACTCTTCTTCCATGTCGAAAATCTTATTGATTTCTTGCTTGGGAATACAAAGCGTATGTCCTTTTGCATTTGGATTAACATCCAGAAAAGCCAAATAGTTATCGTCTTCAGCAATTTTATATGCAGGAATTTCGCCGTTGATTATTTTGGTGAATATGGAACTCATTCTTTCGTTTTAAAAAATAACTGAACACTAGAAACTGAACACTGAATACTAATCAATTAGTCTCTTGAGATTTCTAAAATTTCAAAATTCAATTTGCCGTTTGGCACACTGATTTCGGCAATCTCGCCTACTTTTTTGCCCAATAACCCTTTCCCGATTGGCGAACTCACCGAAATTTTTCCGGTTTTTAAATCGGCTTCACTTTCGGCTACCAAAGTGTATTTCATTTCCATACCATTCGCTTGGTTTTTGATTTTCACATTCGATAAAACCAACGCTTTTGAAACGTCTAATTGTGATTCATCTATCAATCTGGCGTTAGAATATACTTCTTCCAATTTGGCAATTCTCATCTCCAACATACCTTGTGCTTCTTTGGCGGCGTCATATTCTGCGTTCTCAGACAAATCGCCTTTATCTCTGGCTTCCGCAATGGCTTGAGAAGCTTTTGGTCGTTCTATACTCTTTAATTGTTCTAATTCGTCCTTTAATTTCTTCAATCCATCTGCCGTGTAATACGATACTGTACTCATAATTTCATCATTTATATAAATAGAAAAAATCCCATCGCAACGGGATTTCTTTTTGCAAAGATATTATTTTAAAACTTATTTCAAATTTGTTAGCGTTTAGTAACGCATGTCAAAGTTAATTAATTTAAATTTGTTTCGCTATAGTAATCAAATAAATTTACATGAAAAAGATAATCGTTCTATTATTAATATTGCCTTTTGCCTTCGGTTGTGATGGCGGCAGTATCAATAACCGCAATCCTAATATCCCGAATTATACTGTCTATCTGCAAATCAATATGAATTTGCCGGGTTATTCTAATCTACAGTTTCCAAGCAATCATATTGTTGATTATGGTGCAACTTCAGGTGCTCGTGGGATAGTAGTCTTTAATACCGGAAGCGGTTTCGTAGCTTTTGATTTGGCCTGTCCAAACCAACCTTTTGACACTTGTACTTCGCCAATGACCATTAGTGGTATTGAAGCAACTTGTGACTGTGATGATACCGTTTATAATTTATTCTCCGGTCAAAGTCCGGGTCAACCTTATCCAATGAAACAATATCGCGTTGACATCAACGGAAATACATTGATTGTAACCAATTAAAAAAAGCCAGACAATTTAGTCTGGCTTTTTGTTTTAAAATTTTAATGTCATTCCGGCTAAGAAATTAATTCCGGCTTGCGGATAAAATCCGGCACCTTCAAGGGTTGTGACGCTTCCGGGATTGCTCCAATCATCATCATAAGTATAAAAATAACCATTGGATTCATATTCCAAATCGAACAAATTATTGACCAAAGCTGAAAACACAATCGACTTCAATCCTTTGTTGATTTTCCACTCATAAGAAGCATTCAAATCATTGACAAAATAAGCGTCTAGCTTTGAATTGTCTGAATCGATATTGCCCATGTATTGTTCGCCAACCAATTTAGACAGCAAAGAAATCTGAAAATCTTTTGTAGGTAAAAATGTGATTCTGTTTCCGAAAACCACATTAGGTGAAAAAGCAATATCGGTACTGCCTAAATTTTGCAAAACACCATCTCTTTGAAAGTAGAAATCACGGTTTTTATTTTGGCTTAAAGTAATATTTGGATTCAAAATCAATTTGTCCGTAATGACAATTACTGATTCTATTTCTAAACCTATGCGATAACTTTTACCGCTGTTCGTGAAAATTGGAGAACCTACATCGTTTAAAGCACCTGTCAAAACCAATTGATTGAGGTAGTTCATGTAAAAAGCATTGGCGGAAATTTTCACTTTTTTCGAATTGTATTTCCAACCCAATTCATAATCAAATAAACGCTCCGGTTTCACACTTCCGCTTTCATAATCATCGCGCCTTGGTTCTTTATTGGCCACACCGAAATAACCATACAATGAGTTCTTATTATTCAGATCATAATTCAAACCTACTTTAGGATTAAAAAATCGGAACGTATCATTTACATCACTAAATCGAAAACTGGTGGCTTCGTAAAAAACCATTCGGTATTGTAAATCAGCAAAGACATTGAGTTTCCCAACTTGCTGAGAAACTTTGGCATAAAAATTCACGTCGTCTTTATTGCCAATATTGTTATAATAACGGTTGGCATTGGGTACATAATATTGTGTCCAAACTACTTCTCCAAAATGGTCGCCCAAATATCGATTTGCCGCTCCGCCAAGTAAAACATCGGTTTTAGGGGTTTTGTAGTTCAAAGAAAAAGTAGCGCCAAAAAAATCATTGTCCAACCATCTTTTTCGCACTAAATCGGAAATCGAGTTTCCTTGAAAATCGGGCAAATTATAATCGGCCAACGCTTCATCTTCTCTGTATTGTTCAAAATAGCCTTTCCCTATGGTGTAATGCAACGCCGTGTTCGAAATCCATTTTTCAGACCACTTTTCAGACCAATGCAATTGGAAATGATTTTGGGTATAATTATCCGTTTCGTCATCGTAGAATTGCATGTTGCCGTTTTCGTCAAAATACATTCCTGCCGGATTGAAAGTTCGGTCGTTTTCCAATTGTTCAGGATCTTCTATTCCGTACCAAGCTTGATAGGTTTTCTCTTTTCCGCCGAAAGCCAAAGCTTTAATCAAAGTCGTTTTGGTCACATAGTTGGCATTAAAAAAATACCCGAAAAGATTAGACGAAGCCCTGTCAATAAAACCATCTGAGGCAATATTGGAAAAACGGGCATTCATTTCAAAGTTGTTGTGCAAGCCGGTTCCAAAAGCTAAAGTGTGTTTGCGTGTTCCGAAACTTCCTACGGAATTGGCGATTTCGGCATAGGATTTTTCCTGATAGGATTTGGTTTGCATGTTCAAACTCGCGCCAAACGCTCCGGCACCATTCGTTGACGTTCCGACGCCTCGTTGTAACTGAATACTTTCTAACGAAGAAGCAAAATCGGGTAAATTGACAAAGAAAGTACCTTGGCTTTCGCTGTCATTAAACGGAATGCCGTTTAAAGTCACATTGATTCTGGAACCATCGGCACCACGAACTCTCATGTAGGTATAGCCAACACCATTTCCGGCATCAGTTGTAGTAACGACTGACGGTAAATAATTGAGTAAAATGGGAATGTCTTGTCCTAAATTTCGCGGCGCAATTTCTTTCTTGGAAAGATTGGTAAAGGTGATTGGGTTTTTGCCTTTGGCCCTGACAGCGGAAACCGTCACTTCGTCGAGTTGGTTGACTTTAGTAGTGTCTTGTTGTTTTTGCTGCGCAAAGAAGGCAGAGGGCAGAAAGCAGAAAGCAGAAAGCAGAAATATTTTCTTGCTTGTTTTGAATAAAGTTTTCATTCGTAAAATGTTACGAATAAAAGGGGTAATTATTCTTGGTTAAAAAATTAAATTGATACTCTTGACAGGACAAACGTGCACTTTTATCTTGTCTAATCCCTAAACAGCATTACCTGTTCTAGGTTCGTTGGGTATAATCTCAGCTCGTTATTTAGAGCACCCCTTTGAGACTCGGCAAAGATAGCGCTATAAATTCAAAAAAATCAAATTCCAAAAAATTAAAAATGTGGTTTACGCCTATTTTGTTTGATTTCCGAGAGATTGCGTTTGGCTTTGATTCTTTTTTCAATGACCGAACGAGGCGTTTTGGTGGCTTTTCGTTTTTTGGGAACAATCAAAGCTTTGCTGATTAATTCTAAAAAGCGTTTGGTGATTATGGTTTTGTTTTTAAGTTGGCTTCGGTCTTCGTCGCAGTTTAAAATTAATATTTGCTCCGAAGTTAATCTGGTTGCCAATTTGGTTGAAAGCAATTCTTTTTCTTCTTCTTCAAGTGCTTTAGAATTTTTTAAATCAAAAGTCAATACTACTTTCGAAGAAACTTTATTGACATTTTGACCGCCGGAACCCGAACTTCTCACCGCTTTAAATTGAAGTTCTGTGAGCATTAAATCAGTTTTCATATTGGGGTTGGTGAGCAGGTTTGAGCAAGTCATTCACTGTTTTTACCGGATTGAAAGTAACCAAAGGTACTTCGACAAAAACGGTAATCCATTTGGCCATGGCGCCATTCCAAAGGCCTGGTAATTCGTAGCCTTTTAAATCTTTGCCTTTGTTGTTTTTGTGTACGATAAAACCGGTGCTTGGGTCGACAAATTGGGTTAAATCGAACTTCTGTCCTTGATAATTTTTAGTGGCACAAACCAAATCCACCGGATTAAAATGGGTGGCTTTGGCTAAAATTTCAATTTGTTCGGAATTATGGTTATCTACTTGAGAACTTTCCACAATTTGCAACGAAACATTGCCTTTGAAACTTCTTACCCAAAATGGTCCGCCTCCAGGTTCGCCTTCGTTTTTAACCATACCGCAAATGCGAATCGGTCGGTTTAATTTGTTTTTGATAAAGTCGATTTTATTCTCTAAAGTATATTTGTAGAAATCTTCAAACACATCAATATTCAACTTTTGCTTCATAAAATCGATGATTGGCGGTATATTTTCTTCTTTCAAATCTTTACTGTCAACCGTCTCAAGGATTTGAAATATTTGTTCTTGTAATTCTAATAAAACCCCCGCTAGTCCTTTTTTGTAAAGCGTAATTTCTTCAATGTGATTTTGAATCACATTGTCTATATTTTTGATAAAAATAACATCGGCTTCTAAATTATTCAAATTATTAATCAGCGCGCCATGTCCGCCGGGACGGAAGACCAACATTCCCTCTTCATTGCGAAACGGTTGGTTATTCTTAGTTACGGCAATCGTATCGGTACTTTTATCCTGATAAGAGTAACTAACGTTTAAATTGGTATTCGATTTTGCTTCTACTTTAGTTTTTACATCGTTGATAATCTTTTGAAACAAAGCTTCGTGGTTTTCAGAAACGGTAAAATGCAGATGGGAAACCGAATTTGATGTAGCATAAAAAGCACATTCATTTAAATGTTCTTCAACCGGTGTAGCAATATGGTTGGCATATTTATGAAAATCGAGAACCGCTTTGGGTTTGTTGGCAAAATCAAAATAGTCATGTGCCAACATCAATTTGATAAAGTGATAACTTTTTTCGTGACTTTCGAGTGAATAGTAATTAGGGTGAAGTTCTTTTAATTTAGATTTTATTTCTCCATAAAAAGGAAACTTCTCAATTCCGGCCAAGAAAATCGGGAGATTTTTGTCTTTCTTTCGGTTGATGTAAGCGTTGATGGTTTCGTTTTCATGGTCAAAATCGATTAAAAACTCGTTCAAGAATTTAAACATTCTACTTGCCGCGCCTGATGCAGGAACAAACTTTTTAAGTTTAAGATTTGATTTCTTTTGGTCAAAAAAATCAGCTTGTTTTTGAAATTCTTCGCTGGTCAATTTTACAATTCCGTCGGCAATCGTAGCCGGTCTTTCCAAATATATCTTTGGAATTCCGGATTGAAACAACAAAAGTTCACCTTCAATTTTATCCAAAGCAATACCGTGTGCTTTGATTTGCTCAAAGTCGGTTTCTGTTAGTTTGTATTTTTTGGCTAAGCTTTCTTTTCTTGTAAAATTCTCTTCCATTCTAAATAGCCATAAATGGCAATAATTGTAAATATTAAATACTGAATACTGGTAAAAGAATAGCCTTTGGCAAAATACATTGGGATAGAAATGATATCGCCAATAATCCACAAAATCCAATTCTCTATTTTCCGTTTAGCCATCAACCACATTCCAACAAAGAAAATTCCGGTTACAAAAGTGTCGACGTACGTAGTCCAGTGGGTAAATTTATCAAAAAATGTGTAAACAACGACCACAAAAGCAATAGTTAATGTAAATATGACCACTGACCATTTCTTTTCGGCAGTATTCATTCTCGAAATAGGAAACTCGACTACATCGTCTTTCTTTCTGGTCCAGTGATACCAACCGTAAATACTCATGACGACGTAGTAAAAATTAATCATCATATCGCCCAACAAAGACCATTTAAAGAGCAAATAAACATAAATCGCTGTATTGATTATCCCTGTTGGGAAAACCCAAATATTGTCTTTTTTGGCAAACCAAACGCTCACTAATCCGAAAAAAATAGCCACCAACTCCAACACAATTTCATAGGTTGGATAGTTTTTATATTGGGAAAATAGAAATTCGAGCATTAGTCAAAAAAGTTTATATCATTTTCAAAAGCCGTTCCGATAACGACCATATCAGCTCCGGCGTTAAATGCGTCTTCAATTCCTTTTTTGGAACGAATACCGCCACCAACAATCAACGGCACAGAAATTCTCTTAGCCACCATTGAAATCATTTTTAATGGAACCGCTTTTTGCGCACCACTTCCGGCTTCAAGGTAGATTAATTTGTTTCCTATTAACTCTCCGGCTTTGGCGGTTTGGGCTGCGTAATCATAATTGTTTCTGTCTAAAGGTTTGGTTTTACTGACTCTTTGCACTGCCGTTTCGCTCCCGCTTTCAATTAAAATATAGCCGGTTGAGATGATTTCCAAATTGGTTTTTTCCAAAATAGGAACGGCATTAATTTGGTGTTCAATTAAATAATCAGAATTTCTACCGGAAAGCAATTGTAAAAACAAAATGCCGTCAGCTTCAGCGGAAATTTGGGTTGGATTTCCCGGGAATATTAGTATTGGCAAAGTTGTTTTTTGCTTCAGCAATGCTACTAATTCACACAGATGATTGCCGTCGAAAGAACTGCCGCCAATGAAAATATGGGTTGCCGGTGATTGATTTATTTTTTCTGTCAAAACCGAAATGTCTTCAACCGTCACTTTATCGGGGTCGATTAAAATGGCTAAAAGTTTCTGTGCCTTTTTTCGGAAAGATAAAATTTGGTTGAATACCATCGAATTTATTATTTATTTAGGATTAACAGCCGCAGAATCCATATAATTCCTTTTTTTCCTGAGGTTGGTCTTTGTACTGTATTAGCATAGTGCCTTTAAGTAGTGACACTTCATCGTCTTCGGCTATTTTTTTTACATCCACCGACAATTGATAGTCTTCATTCCTGAATTCTTTTGCGTAGTGCATGATTGGAAACCAGGTTGTGTCAATTGCAACTAACCGAAGCCTAACAAAATCGCCTTTAATTTTTATATAACAAATGCTGTCCAAATTATCCGAATAAATGTACTTACCGCCTTTTTTATAATCCTTTTCAGTTAAGGAAAAAACACAGCCCGGACCATCTATCTCTTCAGGAAAATTCTCGAAAGATTCTAAATCCAGGTGCTTTTTTGGTTTTAAGATTTTTTCGTCTGATTGAATATTAGTTGTCATGTTATTATGATCAACCCCCTTTTCTGACTTGTTGCACGAAATTAATATCGCTAAAAAGACTATTACAATTGGACTTCTTTTCATTTTTTAGATTTTTCAAAAGCGCACACAAAGGCATAGTTCTCGATAAAATCAAAAAGAATATCAAAGTGTTCTACTTGGTTATTGAACCTCAATTCGACGGTGCAGTTTTTATCAACTAAGTTGAAACTGTTTTCAAAAATATGGTCTTTAAAACTGATTCCGATTTCATTTTTAATTTTAAATACGGATTCTTTGATGCCCCAAACTACAGTGGCTTTTCTGAGCAAATCTTCCTCTGAAAGGTTAACCAAATGGGAAACATCCATAAATCGCGGAGCTAGTTTTACCGTTTTATCTTTTAGAATCTCTAAATCGGCACCGATATTGACCTCACTCAAAACAATAACTGAAAATTCATTAGAATGCGAGATAGAAATGTGTTTACCGTCTTTTAAATGCGGTTTGCCAAATTCGTCATAATACAAATCAAAATCATTGTAGCCGGCTTCCATCAGTAATCTTCTTACGCTAAGAAAGCCTTTTTGGTGACTTTCGGCTTTCATGCCTTCTAACCTTGCTAACGAAACGTCTTTCAACGCTACGCTGCGAAACAGTTCATCGAAAGATTCGGTGATTTTCCAAACGTACAAATGCGTCGTTTTGTTTAAAGCTTTGATTTTTAGTAACGGCATGGGTAATTTTTAAATTATCTGTTTGTTTTTCAGAAAATTAAGTAGCTAAACAATTCACAAAAAAACAAAAAACGTTTTTTTAATTCTATCCTATTGTGTAATTTTGCACCACAATTTAAAAAAAACAAATATACATAATAGATGAGTACACAAACATTACCTTTTGTAGCTTACAAAGTTAAGGACATTAACTTGGCAGCTTGGGGAAGAAAAGAAATCGAATTGGCGGAAGCTGAAATGCCAGGATTAATGGCGCTTCGCGCTGAATATGGCGCAAGCCAACCTTTAAAAGGAGCTCGTATCGCAGGATGTCTTCACATGACTATTCAAACGGCTGTTTTAATTGAAACTTTAATTGCTTTAGGTGCTGAAGTTACTTGGTCTTCTTGTAACATTTTCTCTACACAAGATCAGGCTGCTGCTGCGATTGCTGCTGCCGGAATTCAAGTGTATGCTTGGAAAGGTTTGGATGAAGAGTCTTTTGATTGGTGTATTGAGCAAACTTTATTCTTTGGTGAAGACAGACAGCCATTGAACATGATTTTGGATGATGGTGGAGATTTAACCAATATGGTTTTCGACCGTTACCCGGAATTAATCCCTGGAATTAAAGGTTTGTCAGAAGAGACTACAACAGGTGTTCACCGTTTGTACGAAAGAATGAAAAACGGAACTTTATTCATGCCGGCTATCAACGTAAATGACTCGGTTACTAAATCTAAATTTGACAACAAATACGGTTGTAAAGAATCAGCAGTTGATGCGGTTCGTCGTGCGACTGATATTATGTTAGCCGGAAAAAGAGTAATCGTTTGTGGATACGGTGACGTTGGTAAAGGAACTGCGGCTTCTTTCCGTGGTGCCGGTTCTATTGTAACTGTTACTGAAATCGATCCGATTTGTGCTTTACAAGCGGCTATGGACGGTTTTGAAGTGAAAAAATTAAACACTGTAATCAAAACTGCTGATATCGTAATTACTACAACAGGAAATAAAGATATCGTTATGGGAAGCCATTTCGAACAAATGAAAGACAAAACTATCGTTTGTAACATTGGTCACTTTGACAACGAAATTGACATGGCTTGGTTGAACAAAAACCACGGTGCGTCTAAAATAGAAATCAAACCACAAGTAGACAAATATACCATCAACGGAAATGATATCATCATTTTGGCGGAAGGTCGTTTGGTAAACTTAGGTTGTGCAACCGGTCACCCAAGTTTTGTAATGAGTAATTCATTCACGAACCAAACTTTGGCGCAAATCGAGTTGTGGACTAACAGTGCGGCTTACAATAATGAAGTGTATATGTTACCAAAACATTTAGATGAAAAAGTAGCGGCTTTGCACTTGGCTAAATTAGGCGTTGAATTGGAAACTTTGAACGACGAGCAAGCGGCTTATATTGGCGTTGCTGTTGAAGGACCATATAAGCCTGAGTATTACAGATATTAATCAGACTTCTTAGAAAGTTAGATTATTAGATATTGAAACCCTTGCTGAAAAGTGAGGGTTTTTTATTTGTCTATAATTAATCTGTGTCAAAAATTTTATTTTGAATAATTTGACACAAAAATCTGTGGCAAAAAATATTTTAAAAAAAATTTGCCACACCTCTTGTTGCAAAATGATTTTTGAATTGAAATTGCAACAAAAATCCTAGTAGTGATGTGAGGGCTTTTTATTTTCAATCCCGTAGGGATTTAATCCGTGTAGCAAAAAATAATTCATGTAAAATGAAAGTCCCGTTAGGGACGATATAACCTGACACAAAAGACAAATCCTAATTAGCCCCGATTGAAGAAGCTACCGCGCAGCTCGAAAAGCGGGAAAATCGAAACTAAGAATACCCAAGCCATTGCTTCGCCAATTAGCTATCGCTCGTGTCGCTCCTAAAACAAAAAACCCGTTCATTACTGAACGGGTTTTATATTTTGATAAGAGTTTGTTCTTATGCTTCGAAAGGAATAACAGAAACAAATGATTTGTTGTCTGATTTCTTTTGGAATTTCACTACTCCGGCAACTTTTGCATGTAAAGTATGATCTTTACCCATGTAAACGTTTTCTCCCGGATTGTGTTTAGAACCTCTTTGTCTAACGATGATATTTCCAGCAATGGCTGCTTGACCACCATAAATCTTAACACCTAAACGTTTCGATTCTGATTCTCTACCATTCTTAGAACTACCGACACCTTTCTTGTGAGCCATGACGTATAAGTTTTAAATATTAGTTGTTTTCTTCTGTTGCTGGAGCTTCAGTAGTTGCTTTTTTCGCTTTTGGCGCTTTTGGCTCTGCTGCTGCTTTTTCAGCTTTTGGTTCTGTAGCTTTCTCAGCTTTAGCCGCTTTTTTACCGCCGGTTGCGCTGATACCTTCAATTACAATTTGAGTAAGATACTGTCTGTGACCGTTTCTTTTCTTGAATCCTTTTCTTCTTTTCTTTTTGAAAACGATTACTTTGTCTCCTTTTAAGTGTTGTAACACTTTGGCTTCTACTGAAGCACCTTCTATAGCTGGGGCGCCTAAAGTAATGTTGCCATTATCGTCTAATAAAAGAACTTTGTCAAAAGAAACTTTTGAACCTTCTTCATTAGCCAAACGGTGAACATAAACTTTTAAGTCTTTGCTAACTTTAAATTGTTGCCCTGCTATCTCTACGATTGCGTACATAACAATGATGTTTAATTAATTTTTTAAGTGTGCAAATATACTACTATTTCTTTTACACACAACACTATCCTAAAAAAAGTTAACCTATAGCATTGAGCTTATCAGATAAAGGAATTGGAATTTTGATTAATACTAGAGTTTTTGGATAAAAAAAAGTATTTTTGTGTAACAAAACTAAAAGTTAGTTAACTAACTGAACAATCAACGAAAAAATTTCAATTTTTTATGAAAAAATCATTAATTGCTTTAAGTTCATTGCTTATGCTTGGAGGAACAGCGCATGCTCAAAAGGTAGCTTTTGAAGAGTACGATTTACCTAATGGTCTTCACGTAATTTTACACAACGATCCATCGGCTCCGGTAGTGATTACGTCTGTAATGTACCATGTAGGTTCTAAAGATGAAAATCCGGAAAGAACTGGATTTGCTCACTTTTTTGAACATTTATTATTCGAAGGAACTGAGAACATCAAAAGAGGTGAATGGTTTAAAATTGTAACTTCTAACGGAGGAACAAACAACGCCAACACTTCTGAAGACAGAACGTATTACTTCGAAGTTTTTCCTTCTAACAATACCGAATTAGGATTATGGATGGAATCTGAAAGATTAATGCATCCGGTAATCAACCAAATTGGTGTTGATACGCAAAACGAAGTAGTAAAAGAAGAAAAAAGACTACGCGTTGACAACCAACCTTACGGAAATTTAATTGCCGAGGTGAAGAAAAACATGTTTAAAAATCACCCATACCGTTGGGCACCAATTGGTTCTATGGACCATTTAGACGCAGCGACTTTGGAAGAATTTCAAGCATTTAACAAAAAATTCTATACGCCAAACAATGCGGTTTTAGTAGTGGCAGGTCAAATTGACATTGCGCAAACTAAAGCATGGATTGAAAAATATTTTGGCCCAATTCCAAGAGGTGTTGAAGTCAAAAAACAAACTTTCACAGAAGCACCGATTACGGAAACCATCAAAGCGACATACGAAGATCCAAACATCCAAAAAGCAATGATGGTTGCTGCTTACAGAATTCCGTCTATGAAAACGCGTGATGCTAGAGTGTTAGACATGATTTCTACTTATTTAAGCAATGGAAAAAGCTCAAAATTGTACAAAAAAATTGTTGACGATAAGAAAATGGCTTTGGTAGTTGCCGCTTTTAATTACGCTCAGGAAGATTATGGACAATACATTCTTTACGGAATGCCACAAGGCGAAAACACTTCGGCTGACTTAATCAGAGAAATTGATGAAGAAATCGTGAAATTACAAACCGAATTGATTTCTGAAAAAGATTTCCAAAAACTACAAAATATCAACGAAAGCAATTACGTTGATAATAATGCCAGCATCGAAGGTGTTGCCGAAAATTTAGCCACTTACTATTTGTTATATGGTGATGTTAATTTGATTAATACTGATATTGACATTTTGCGTTCCATTACTCGTGAAGAAATCAGAGAGGCAGCCAAAAAATATTTAAATCCTAATCAACGTTTGATTTTGGATTATGTTCCAGCGAAAGACAAAGCTCAAAACTAAGACTCAAAGTATCATGAAAAAAACAATTATAGTATTATCAAGCTTGTTTTTAACCCTTATTATGCAAGCACAAGACAGAACACAACCAAAACCAGGTCCGGCACCGGTTTTGAATATCAAAAAACCAACGACTTTTACTTTGCCAAACGGCTTGAAAGTTTTGGTCGTTGAAAACCACAAGTTACCAAGAGTTGCTTTTAGTTTAACCATCGACAATACGCCGTATGCTGAAGGTGATAAAAAAGGGGTTGCTGATTTAACCAGTAGCTTAATTGGTAACGGATCAACTAAAACTTCTAAAGATGTTTTCAACGAAGAAATTGATTTTCTTGGAGCGAATATTAATTTCTTCGCCTCCGGTGCCAGCGCTAGTGGTTTGTCAAAGCACTCTAAAAGAATTTTAGAATTAATGGCTGAAGGCGCTTTGATGCCAAACTTCACGCAAGAGGAATTTGACAAAGAAAGAGACAAATTAATTGAAGGCTTAAAAACCCAAGAAAAAAGTGTTACCGCTGTTGCCGGAAGAGTAGAAGGTGTTTTAGCTTATGGCAAAAGCCACCCGGCCGGAGAATATTTATCTGAAGAAACCATTAAAAATGTTTCTTTAGCTGATGTAAAAAACAACTACAGAACCTATTTTGTTCCACAGAACGCTTATCTTGTTGTAGTGGGTGATGTTAAAACCAAAGACGTTAAGAAAAACGTTGAGAAATTATTTGGTTCATGGGTAAAAGCTACGGCTCCTAATTTGACTTATTCTAACCCAACAAACGTTCAATACTCACAAATTAACTTTGTGGATATGCCAAACGCAGTACAATCTGAAATCACGATTTTAAATACGGTTAATTTAAAAATGTCTGATGCAGATTATTTTCCTGTGATTTTAGCCAACCAAGTATTTGGTGGAGATTTCAACAGTTACTTGAACATGAATTTAAGAGAAGCACATGGTTGGACATACGGCGCCCGATCTAGCGTAGGTTTCGACAAAAACATGTACAGCGTATTCAAAGCCAATACTCAAGTGAGAAACGCAGTTACGGATAGCGCTGTGGTAGAAGCTTTAAACGAATTGAAAAAAATCAGAACTGAAAAAGTAAGTGCAGACGTTTTAAATAGTGTTAAAGCTGGATATGTTGGTCGTTTCGTAATGCAAGTTGAAAAACCGGCTACCGTAGCACGTTATGCTTTGAACATTGAAACCGAAGGTTTACCAGCTGATTTTTATGAAAATTATATCAAAAACATCAATGCAGTTACTCCGGATGACATCATGAGAGTAGCTAACAAATATTTCTTAGCAGATAACTTAAGAATATTAGTGGTTGGAAAAGCATCTGAAGTACTTTCAGGTTTAGAAAGCAGAAAAATTCCAATTTTCTACTTTGATAAATTTGGTAACCCAACAGAGAAACCGGTAATGAAAAAAGCGGTTCCTGCAGGTGTAACGGTAAAAACCATTGTTGACGCTTATGTTGCTGCTATTGGTGGTGATAAAGCTGTTAAGTCAGTGAAATCTATCGCTTATTTAGGTTCTGCTAAAATACCTCAAGCGCCGATGCCAATTACTTACACTTCTAAGATTGACTCAAAAGGAAGATTAGCAGAAGAATTATCAATGGCCGGAATGGGTTCATTGATGAAACAAGTGGTTAATGGTAATACTGCTTATGCTTCTCAACAAGGGCAGAAAAAAGTTATGGAAGGCAAAGAATTAGCCGAAATGAAAGAAAGCGCTGTATTATTCAGCGAAACTTTATTGGCCTCTAAAGCCGGTGTAACGGTTACAGGTATTGAATCTCTAAACGGAAGCGATGTTTATACTGTAGTTGATGGTGACTCTACTTATTACTTTGATGTAAAATCAGGTTTAAAAGTTGCTGAAGCTTCAACGGTTGATCAAGGCGGACAAAAAGTAACTCAACTTACTACTTACGGTGATTACAGAGATGTAAAAGGTGTTAAAGTCCCTTTCAACCAAGTGATGAATGTTGGTTTCGAATTAGACATCAAAATGTCTGAAGTTAAAATCAACGAAGGTGTTACTGATGCCGATTTTCAATAATTGAAATTTCAATAGATAATAAAAAGACCGCTAGTGATAGTGGTCTTTTTTTTGTAAACCACTTAGAAACATAGAAAAAAATACCATTTACTCTAAAAAAGAGTGAAACGACTTAATAAAAGTTTCAAATTCTATATCTCTATGTGGTTAACCTTTCTGAGTTTTATTTTTTACTTGACAAGTAAACGCCTATCAAAATAATAAAAGCACCAATAAACTGAACCGGCGTCAACATTTCGTTATCTAACAATCCCCAAAAGAAAGCCACTACCGGAATTAAATAAGTTACCGAAGTCGCAAAAACAGGAGACGAAATCTGAATCAATTTATAAAAAAGCACATTGGCTATTCCGGTTCCAATGACACCCAAAATAGCGACATACATCATCGCATGTTGCACTTCTTCTACCTCAACTACCGAAAAGAAATCGGTAAAGGATAAAATGATTAAAGCCGGAAACAACATCACTAAAAAGTTTCCAACCGTTATGGTCAGTGGTTTTAAATCGGATAAATATTTTTTGATGAAATTCACATTCATCGCATAACAAATTGAAGCAATCAGTACCAATATCGTATACCAATAATTCTGATTCGGATTGTGAATCGCTCCGTTAAAAATCAATAACATTGTTCCGACAAGCCCAACGACTACGCCAAAGATTTGCGTTCGCTTGAAATCCAATCCAAAAACTATCGCGCCAAGGATTAGCGTATTCAAAGGCGTTAAAGAATTGAGTATCGAACTCACCGAACTATTAATTTCAGTTTGGGCAATCGCAAAAAGATAAGCCGGAATAAAGGTTCCAAAAAGCGACGTCAGCGCAATAAACTTCCATTTGTGTAACGGAATGGTCATTATATTTTTAAAGCCAACAATCAAGAGAAACAAAGCGCAAAAGATGATTCGAAGCGAACCCAACTGAAACGGATTCAAACTCACCAAACCTTTTTTAATAAGAATAAATGAACTTCCCCAAATCAAGGCAAGTACAATTAAAATAAACCATTTGAATTGTTGAGACTTCATATACAATTTTCAGACTTCAAATTTTGTAATTATTTTAAGAATAATAACTTTAATTTTTATTTATTTTTGTCCACACAAACAAGCAATTAAGAATTAAAAATAAATACCATGAATTTCACCAAATCATTATTAACCTTAGGTATGGCCTCAACCTTATTTTTCAGCTGTAAAGATACCGCAAGCAAGCCTACAACTGATGACACTAAAGAAGCTGCCGCAACAGAACAAAAAGCACCAACTGTTGCAGCTAAACCTGAAACAGCTACTTTTAAAATAGACGGCATGACTTGCTCGATGGGTTGTGCAAAAACTATTGAAAAAGAATTAGCGCACATGAACGGTGTGCAAAAAGCAACCGTTGATTTTGACAAAAAAGAAGCTACAGTCGAATTTGACGCAGCGGTTTTAACACCGGAAAAATTATTTGCAACAGTTGAAGCTACCGGAGACGGCACAACTTATAAAGTGGTTACTAATAAATAAAATTATATAAAAAAAGGAACTCAATTGAGTTCCTTTTTTATTTAGTTTGCTTCGCCAGTTCGCTTCGCTCGTGCCGCTCTGTTCGGCCTAACGGTCTCGGGTCCATTGAATGGTTTCCATCAATTGCTGCATGTCGTTTTTGATATAATCTGCCGCCGGCATAATTGAGTCAAAATTAGGTTTGGCATAAAAATAAACCGAACCGGTCACAAAATGTTTAATACTATCCGTAGCATAAAACTGAGCATTGGTTGCGGCATTTCCTCTTACTTGATAAAACATCCCATAAACTTTTTTATCAGGATTGATATAAGGTTGTTCCAAAATATCGTCGGCTTTGATTACGTGTTCGTAAGTCAGTTTTTGCGCATCTCTCAATAATTTATTGATGTCGCCATTTACCGGTTTATAGGTCAAATAAATGGTCGCCTTCATTTTTGGATAATGAATCGAAAAGCCACAGTTTCTATCTTCTTTGATAATCGCATCTTCATTGATATCAAAGGCAACCGGACAATGATTACTAAAAGGGGCATATTGTGCCAAAGGATAATCCAAACGCAATTGACTCGCGGGTTTAGGTAACGCATCATCTTTACAAGCGGTGAAACTCAAAAGCAAAACCACGGATAAAAATCCAATTATCTTATTTATCATTTTATATTATTCAAGTGTTACTTTTAGTTGTTTGATTCTCTTTTTATCAACGGCTTCGATGGTAAAATGCACCGACGAAAAAAGAATTTTTTGTCCTTTTTTGGGAAAATTACCCAATACTTCTAATATGAATCCGGCGAGTGTTTCTGCTTCACCTTTATTCTCTTCAAAAGCTTCTTCATCAACATCAACAATCCGGTAGAAATCCTTTAAGTTGATTTTGCCTTCAAACAGATAATTCTTGTCGTCAATTTGGGAGAAATTAATATTCTCATCATCAAACTCATCCGATATATCGCCAACAATTTCTTCGATAACATCTTCTAAAGAAACCAAACCTGATGTTCCGCCATATTCATCAACTACAATAGCCAAATGACTTTTCATCCGTTGGAAATCTTTAAGCAAATCATCCAACTTTTTATTTTCGGGTACAAAAAACGGCTCGCGCATTAATGGGTTCCAATCAAACTCTTTTTTGTGAATATGCGGAATCAAATCTTTCACAAAGAGTATGCCTTCGATATGATCGATACTTTCTCTGAAAATCGGAATCCTCGAATAACCCTTGTCAACGATTTTGGCATAAACATCCGCAAAAGATTCTTCAATTTCGAGCGCAAATATATCAATTCTCGGACTCATGACTTGCTTTGTGTCTGTATTTCCGAAAGAAACTATGCCTTCCAAAATTTTCTGTTCGTCAAAAGTAGTATCATCTGTAGAAGTCATTTCCAGTGCTTGCGACAATTGGTCTACTGAAATATTGGATTTTTGTCGACCTAATTTATCATGCAAAAAAACCGAAACTGCACGCATCGGCAGACTGATGGGTGAAAGCAATTGATCTAAAACAAACAAAGGATTTACTATAAACTTTGAGAATTTGATATTGTTCCGACTCGCATATACTTTAGGCAATACTTCTCCGAAAAGCAAAATTAGAAAAGTGATTAGGATAACCTCAACCACGAATTTTATAACGGGTGATTCAATATCCGCAAAAACCGAATTGCCCACAAAGGAAAAAATAATAACCACGCCAATATTGACAAAATTATTGGCTAATAAAAGTGTGGCCAATAGCTTTTTAGGTTTCTGTAAAAGTTTGGAAACTAAGTTGGCTTTCCGTTGGTTTTCTGAAGCCAATTTGGTTAAATCATTTTGCGAAAGCGAAAATAATGCGACTTCAGCTGCCGAAATCATTGCCGAACAAAAAAGCAATAATGCGATAGCGATAATTCCAAAAAGTAAATTGGTATCTAAATTATCTAAAAAAGTTAAACTGGGCTCCGGATCCAAAGGCTTCTGGGTTAATTAAACAATATCAAAATGGCAAGTCATTTTCAGGGGTTGCCGGATTTGGTGCTTCAAAATTATTGCTTTTTGGTTCAAGATTATGTGGCGCCTTTACACCTTCAACTTCTTTTTTAGTGGTTAAAAAGGTAAATTCTGTCACTTGAATTTCTGTAGTATATTTGGTCGTACCGTCTTCAGCTTGCCATTGGCGCGATTTGATTCTGCCTTCAATGTAAATCTTGTCGCCTTTGGATAAATATTTTTCACAAATTTCTGCAGCTTTGTTTCTCACTACTAAATTGTGCCATTCGGTCGACGTAATTTTTTCGTTAGTTTGCTTATTAATATAGACTTCATTGGTAGCCAAAGGAAAACGTCCGATGCAATTGCCACCTTCAAAATAGTGCATCTTTACTTCATCACCTAAATGACCAATCAGCATCACTTTATTTAATGTACCATTCATTTTTCCGATTTGTTACCCTCAAATTTACAATTTTTTTGAAAATTAAAACCTTTCTTTTTCAATAAAATTAAAAATTACAATCGGAAACGGCATTTTTTTAACTGATTCCCAGTCTATTCCGTTTTCAAGCTTGCCTTTCACTTTTATTTTCCAGAAATTGATATTTAAATGTTGGTGCGTCAATTTATGAACTGTCGTTTCCGAATTGTACCAATGAATATCGATCACTTCATTGGCTACAAATTGCTGGTTTTGCAAAAGTTCCAATAGTGCTGCCTCGGTCAATTTATTTTCTGTTTCCAATAAAGGAAATTCATATAAGTTATGCCAAATGCCTTTTTGGGTGCGTTTCTGTAGCAAAGTATTTTCGACTTCATCCGAAAAAACCAAGTAATTAAAATGACGCGTTCTCACTTTAACTTTTTTAGATTTTACCGGAAGTATCGCCACTTTCTTCTTTTGCAAAGCGGCACAACTATCATTAAAAACACAATTCCCACAATCCGGATTTTTGGGTGTGCATTGGAGTGCTCCAAATTCCATGATGGCTTGGTTGAATAAATTGGCTTTTCCTTTAGGCAATAATTCAGCCGCCAATTGAGTGAATTCTTTTTTGGCGCTAGCCGAAACAATATCAGTTTCCACGTCAAAGTAGCGCGACAGAACCCTATAAACATTGCCATCAACCACAGGAACGTTTTCATTATAAGAGAAAGATGCAATCGCAGCGGCAGTATATTCGCCTATGCCTTTTAGTTTTAATAATTCTGCATAACTTTTCGGAAACTCACCATTGAATTCAAACGCCACTTGCTGCGCAGTTTTGTGTAAATTTCGCGCTCTGGAATAATACCCTAACCCTTGCCATAGTTTCAGCACGTCTTCTTCGGAAGCTTTAGCCAAATCAAAAACCGTTGGAAACGCTTCGGTAAAACGCAAAAAATAAGGCAATCCTTGTGCGACTCTCGTTTGTTGCAACATGATTTCGGACAACCAAATAAAGTAAGGATTAACGGTATTTCGCCAAGGCAAATCACGTTTGTTTTGTAAATACCATTGGGTAAGCAGATTAGGGAATTTCATAGTTAAATTATCGTTTACAAAAATAAAAGTTTATGTTATTAAATTTTAATAGATTATGCTTGAAATATTGTTTTTTTAATTCATATATTTGCAACCTCAAAAAATTACACATAATATTAAAATACGAAACAAAATGACGAAAGCAGATATCGTAGCGAAGATTTCAGAAAAATTAGGTCTTGAAAAAGGAGATGTTCAAGCAACAGTTGAAGCGTTTATGGAAGAAGTGAAAAATTCTTTAGAAACCGGAGACAATGTTTATTTAAGAGGTTTTGGTAGCTTCATTATCAAAACAAGAGCTGAAAAAACAGGTAGAAACATTTCTAAAAACACTACTATCAAAATTCCTGCTCACAACATTCCAGCATTCAAACCTGCTAAAGTATTTGTAGAATCAGTTAAAACAAACACTGAAGTAGCAGTATAAACTTATTTATTAATCACAAAAAGACGAACTTATGCCAAGTGGTAAAAAAAGAAAAAGACATAAGGTAGCAACTCACAAACGTAAGAAGAGAGCGAGAGCTAACCGACACAAAAAGAAAAAGTAGTTCTAAACTACTTTTCTTTTTTTAAAAAAAGTTCATTGAAATCGAAAATTAGTAATCAGTGATCAGTAATTAGTAATCAGTTTTACTGCCAACTAAAAACTGCCAACTGAACACTATTTTTTCACCGGGTAATAAACAATACCTGTTAAAATGTTTAATCCATCCTTACAATTCAGTTATGAGTTATAAGTTATGAGTTATGAGTTGAAAAACTGCAAACTGTAAACTTTATACTGTAGCTAAATGGTTCGGATAAAAATTTACAACATGAATAAAGAATTAATCATCCGTAGTGGTGAAGATGCTGTAGATTTTGCCTTATTAAAAGATGGAAAACTAATTGAATTACACAAACAGGAAGATACAAGCAACTTTCAAGTGGGTGATATTTTTATCGCCAAAATCAGGAAACCCGTTGCCGGACTTAACGCTGCTTTTGTAAATGTAGGCTTTGAAAAAGATGCCTTTTTACATTATCACGATTTAGGACCAAACTTAGCTTCTTATTTGAAATTCATAAAACTTGTAAGCGCAGGTAAACTAAAAGATTTCTCCCTAAAAAACTTCCAGTTTGAGAAAGAGATTGATAAAGATGGTACGATATCAGATATTCTGAGTGCCAATCAATCGGTATTAGTTCAAGTTGTCAAAGAACCAATTTCTACCAAAGGACCAAGAATCAGCACTGAGCTGTCATTCGCGGGTCGTTTTGTGGTTTTAGTTCCATTTTCTGATCGCGTTTCTATTTCACAAAAAATAGAATCTAAAGAAGAAAAAGACCGTTTGAAAAAACTAGTACAATCTATCAAACAAAGAGGTTTTGGTGTTATTGTGAGAACAGTAGCAGAAGGCAAAAGCATAGCCGAATTAGAAAAAGATTTGCAGAACTTAATGAATAGATGGACTGCAATGAGTAAAAAATTACCAACTGCTCATCATCCGTCCAAGATATTAGGAGAGCTTAACAAAGCTTCTTCAATATTACGAGACGTATTCAATGATACTTTCACGAGTATTCAAACAGATGATGAAGAGTTGTACCAAGAAACAAAGGACTATTTAGCCGAAATAGCTCCCGAGAAACAAAAAATAGTGAAGCTTTACCAGTCGAAAGACGTGCCATTGTTTGAGAAATACCATATTGAGCGACAAATCAAAACTTCTTTTGGGCGCACCGTATCCATGAGTAAAGGAGCCTATTTAATTATAGAGCACACTGAAGCTTTACACGTTATCGACGTGAACAGCGGCAACCGTTCTAACAAAGCCACCAACCAAGAAGATACCGCACTCGAAGTGAATATGATAGCCGCTGCCGAAATCGCACGACAATTGCGTCTGCGTGATATGGGTGGTATTATTGTAGTCGATTTTATCGATATGCAAAATCCGGACAATCGCCAAGTCTTGTTCAACTTCCTTAGAGAAGAAATGAGCGACGACAAAGCCAAACACAAGATCTTACCGCCGAGTAAATTTGGATTAGTTCAAATCACTCGCCAACGCGTAAGACCTGAAGTCAATATAGAGACCCGAGAAGAAAATCCAAACAATTTGAGCGGTGATGTAGATGCACCAATCCAAATTATTGATAAGATCAATTTCTCCCTCGAAAAAATCATCAAAGACCACAACGGTGTGAAACTTAACGTTCACCCATTTGTGGCAGCATACCTTAAAAAAGGTTTTCCATCATTACGTTCAAAATGGTTTTTTGAACATAAAAAGTGGGTGAAAATCATACCTCGTGACGCTTACACGTACCTAGAGTATCATTTCTTCGATAAAGACGGAAATGTGATCAAAGAATAAAGGCTGAATCATTCAGCAAACAAAAACCGCCTTTCGAAAGACTGGCGGTTTTTTTGTGGCCTTAATTGTCACCCTGAGCGCAGTCGAAGGGTTTTTCTATTAGAAGCTAATCCGGCTGTTCGCGCTACGCGGTAGCCAGCTTCCATCCGGGCTAGGGTAAACTGCACAAAAACAATTTAAATTTTTCTTACAAAGAATTTCATATATTTGAGTGTCAAAACAATACAAATGAAAAAACTGTACACTCTTTTAGTTTTAATCCTTACTGTTTTAACAACTAATGCCCAAATCATCAATTTCCCCGATGCCAATTTTAAAGCTAGATTATTAGCCGCTAATACCGGCAACTACCATGCTATGAATGCATTAAACCAGCCCATGAAAATTGATTCCAACGAGAACAATGAAATTGAGGTGAGCGAAGCATTACAAGTTAGTACTTTGAATGCTAACGTCGCCAATATTTCCAGCTTGGTTGGAATAAACAATTTCTCTAATTTGACTGGTTTGAATATTACTCAAAATTCGATTACGTCACTTAATATTGATGGGCTTGTAAATCTTGTCACGCTAACTTGCTATCGGAATTCCTTTACATCATTAGATTTGACCCATTCCCCCAATCTTCAAACGGTACAATGTTCCGATGGGCTTCTCACCACTCTAAATATTGCCGGGCTATCTAATCTTAATGTTTTAAATTGTGCCAATAACAGCCTTTTATCACTGGATGCGAGTGATGCTTCGAATCTCCAAACCTTAATATGCCGGGATAATCAAATAACGTCTTTGGATGTTGCTGGTTTATCCCAACTGGAGACACTTCTTTGCGATTCAAATAACTTATCGGTGCTAAACGTCAACGGTTTGACAAATCTTGGGATTTTAAATTGTTCCGACAATAACATTTCGGCTTTGGACGTAACAGCGTTACCCAATCTTAGCCAGATTGTTGTGTCCCACAATCAGCTTTCGGCTTCGGATTTTACCAATAATCAGCTTCTTGAGTACGTTGACTGCAGGTTCAATCTGATAACGACATTGGATTTTAGCGTTTGCCATGGTCTGCAAGAAATGCTGGCATCCAATAATCAACTTACGACATTGTTTATAAAAAATGGCTCCTATGAGCAAAATGCGCAGTTCCAATCAAATCCACTTCAATATATATGTGCTGATCAAAACGAAATAGCAGGACTTCAATTTTATGTTAACAATATCCCCAATTGTCATATAAATTCATATTGCAGCTTTACTCCCGGAGGTGTCTTTTATACGCTTCAAAACACCATTCTTTTTGACGATAATAACAATGGCTGTGACAATGATGACGTTGCCATCCCAAATATGAAATATACTTTTTCCAATGGTTCCAGCAATACAACGCTGGTATCAGGAGAAGATGATTCTTTTAATTATGTACAGGCGGGAACTTATACCATTACGCCTATTTTTGAAAACCCCTCTTATTTTTCAGTAACTCCGGCATCCGCCACGATTACTTTTCCGGCAGCAAATGATCCTTTTGTACAGAATTTTTGCCTTACAGTCAATGGCACACTCAACGATTTAGAAGTTACTTTGTTTCCAATCGGTCCAGCCAGACCGGGCTTTGATGCCCATTACAAAATCATTTATAAAAACAAAGGAACAACAATACAAAGTGGTGCAATAAGCTTTTCTTATGATGATACTATTTCCGATTTGGTTTCTGCAAATCCAGCGACATCAAGCCAAGGAAATGATATCCTAAATTGGACTTTTGCCAATTTACAACCCTTTGAATCCCGAGAAATTTCAATCACCTTAAATCTGAATTCTCCGGTTGAAACGCCTCCACTGAATGCAAACAATTGGTTGCTTTATAGCGCAACAGCGGCCGGCGCCACTGACGAAACACCTGATAATAATACGGCTAACCTAACCCAAACTGTTGTCAATTCCTATGACCCGAATGATAAAACCTGTGTTGAAGGAACATGGTTACCATTAGACTTCGTCGGAGAGTATGTACATTATATCATCCGCTTTGAAAACACCGGTACTTTTGCCGCCGAAAATATCGTGGTGAAAGACATCATTGACACAACTAAGTTTGAAATCGGCTCTTTG
The DNA here is from genome assembly GCF_003634615.1 of Flavobacterium sp. 102. Classification (NCBI taxonomy): domain Bacteria; kingdom Pseudomonadati; phylum Bacteroidota; class Flavobacteriia; order Flavobacteriales; family Flavobacteriaceae; genus Flavobacterium; species Flavobacterium sp. 102. Next base: position 509,312 of record NZ_RBKX01000001.1, read on the forward strand.
ATTCCTTTGAGTGGAAGCCATCCTTTTACAACCCGAATCATAAATACCAATCAGGTAGAATTTATTTTTGAAAATATCAATCTACCGTTTGATGATGCCAACAATGACGGTTATGTAGCGTTTAAAATAAAAACGAAGCCAACACTTGTTGACTTAGAAACCTTTAGCAATTCGGCCAGCATTTACTTTGATTACAATGCGCCAATTGTAACGGATACTTATACAACAACCGTTTTTAATCCATTAAACACAAGTGACTTTGAGTTTGGTAGTGTGTTTAGTTTGTCTCCGGTTCCAACGAAAGATGTGCTGACAATTACAACTAAACAAACCTTAGAAATAAGTTCTGTGAGCATTTACAACACGCTTGGCCAATTGGTTCAGGTGAATACCAATCCAAATGAAACTATCGATGTTTCGGGCTTGTCAAGCGGAAGTTATTTTATCAAGATAATCAGCGATAAAGGAAGCGCTACCGGTAAGTTTGTAAAAGAATAATTTGTTATAACAATATAGAAAACCGCCAGTCTTTCGAAAGGCGGTTTTTTTGTGTCCTGATATTACTACGGTATTTTATAAGTTAAAAATAAAATGATATAACCATTACCACTAATTGCACACTAAATTTGTATTTCTGTCGATACGAAGACGAGGGATGACAGTTCGTCGAGGATGCTGTAACAGGGCATGTATTTTCCATCCCTTCGTACATGTATTAACCTAACATCGGCACTATATGTGAAAACCGATCAGCTACACGGCGGTTCGACAGCATTGAAGTCCTTCTATATAAATAGGAGGACTTTTTTTCCTTCGACACTTCGGCTAAGCTCAGTGCAGGCTAAGCTCAGGATGACAACTAATCCTTTATTATTTCAACCCGTCTCTTAATCTCATTCCCAAATTCATCCGCAACAGTAATATAATGAATCCCGGTTTCCGCTTCAATCTGCATTTCGTGAAAGGTTTGCGTCGTGCCTTTGTATTCGTTGTCTACATACCAATACAACTTCGCTTCTCTGTTAGAATGTGCCACTTTTAAAATCACCGGTTGGACATTACTATTGAAATCTTTGGCCAAATAAATCTTGCTGTTGGTTTTTGGGTAAATAAAATCCATTGCGGCTTTTTGATCTTGCTTGCAATCCTCACGAAATGGCGGTAACGGTTTGTAATCAATGTGCAAACTCTTGTAATACCATTCCATCACCGGCGGTAAAATAAACCAGTTTTTGGAAACAATTTTATCCACATCTTCGCAACTATTATTCACTCTAAATTGTTGTGTAGCGTCTAAATGCACCAATTTGTGATAAGGACAAACTACGGTTTTCTTTCCTCTTCGGGTGATTAATTGTTTGGTTTTCGGGCAGTCTTCTTGGGCTAAATGACCACTTAGTGTGCAAACCTCAGCATATTCCAAATCATTCAATGGCGGTTGGAACCATTTTTTTCTGGGCAACAAATTAAAGACATCAAATAAAATCGGTGCCGCACTTCCAACACCGGTTAATTCCGGTCTGCCTTCGCCATTCGCGTTGCCAACCCAAACGCCAACGACATAACGAGAATTCGTGCCAATCGCCCAAGCATCTCGGTTTCCAAAACTCGTTCCCGTCTTCCAAGCCAGTTCCAACGAAGAATCGTAAAACTTCCAAGCTTCATCGCCTTCCGGCCTATTGACTTCTTTCATCGCATTATACGTCAAATAAATCGAACCGGCGCCAAGTATCGTTTTCTGAAAACTATCGTCGCCATAATCTTGCTCGAAACCGTTGACATAATTCAACTCGGTGAATTCTTTGGTTCTGTATTTTCCGCTCGATTGATTGAAATAATTAATCGTTGACGACATATTCGCATAAGTACGGCACAAATCCCAAAGATTGCTCTCAGCTCCGCCTAAAATCAACGACAAACCGTAATGATCGGGATGTTGGTTGATGTTTTTGAGTTTTAATTTCTGCGTCAATTCATAAAAATTATGTACGCCGTGTTCCTGCAACATCAACACCGATGGAATGTTCAACGAACGCGATAAAGCTCGTTGCGCCGGAACAGCTCCGTCAAACGTCAGGTTAAAATTCTGTGGTGTGTAACCCGAAATCTGCGTTGGTACATCAGCTACTAAAGTATTGGGCAACAATTCGCCTTCATCGAGCATCGAGGCAAACAATAACGGCTTCAAAATACTTCCCGTACTTCGCGGCGCACCAATAATATCAACATCTTTATCGTGGTCTTTGTCCGTTGGTGAATTGCCCACATAACTAATCACATTGCGGTTTTGAATATCAATCACCATAATAGCCAAGTTGTGGACTTCGTTTTGTTTGTACTGGTTGTAATATTGTTGCGCGATTTGGTTCACCCTATTTTGCAACGAAATATCAACAGTTGTTTTGATGCGTTTACCTTCATCGGTTTTCGCGATTCTTTGTAGCAAATGCGGTGCAATTTGAGGCAGATTATACGGTTTTTGCGGAAGTGGTTCTTTAACTGCTAATTCATAAGTCAACTTATCAATGATTTTTTCGTTGTAAAGTTTGAGCAACAAAGTATTGCGTTTTCGCAGCAACTTGATTTGGTTTTTTCCCGGATAAATCAAACTAGGCGCATTCGGTAAAACTGCTAAAGTCGCACTTTCCGCCCAAGACAGTTGATACGATTGCACGCCGAAATACCGCCAAGAAGCCATTTCCAATCCAACCACATTGCCACCATAAGGCGCATGCGCGGCATACAATGCGATGATTTTTTCTTTGGAATGACGAAATTCTAGACGCGTCGCCAATATCATTTCGATTCCTTTTTCGAAATAGGTTCTCTTTTTATTTTTTCGGGATAAACGAATGACTTGTTGGGTTAAGGTACTTCCGCCGCGAACGACTTTTCCGGCACTACGATTTTGCTTAACAGCCTTAACCATCGCCACAGGATTAAATCCCGGATGGTAATAAAAATGTTCGTCTTCGAAATAGACAATACATTTTTTAAACTTATCGGGAACACTGTCTTGCGCGGGAAAACGCCATTGTCCATCTCGTGCTATTTTCGCGGCCAGCAATTCGCCATCGTTGCTTTCGATTACGGTGGCGTAAGGCTCTTGGAATAAAACTCTCGGCAATGAAAAGTAATACACCACCAGCAGCACAAATCCGATGGCTGATTTCTTTTGGTTGCGGTTTATCCAATTGAGTAGGATTTGCGTGAACGCTTTGAGTTTTGCTTTCATTTTGTTTACTACAAAAGAAAATTAACCGCAAAGTTCGCGAAGTATTACGCAAAGTTCGCAAAGAAAAACATATCTCTTGGCGAACTTGGCGCTTGCTTGGCGTCGTTGCGGTTAACCTTTTATTTTATCACTTCCACCCATTGGCCTTTAGTGCGTGCTAAAAACTCATTGTCATACATCGCTTCACACTGCAATCCCGGCAAATAATATTTACCCAAATAAGAAGCGTTCAACAAGATTTTAAACTGTCGAGTTTCAGCCGCTTTCAAACTGAAATAATAATTGGCGCGGTCATCACGAATATCGATATAATCCGCTAGATTACTTGTTGCATCCCCAAAATCAGTATAACGTGTATTCACAATTTCAAATCCGGAAGGCAGAATTTGCGACAAGGCGATGTTCTCTACTCTTTCGTTTTTGCGATTCGTTAAAGTCACTTCTGCATAGAATTCGGTGCCTTGTGCAATTTTCGAAACATTGATGGCTTTGCCTTTTCGGTCTTTGAAAACCACATTGGCTGTTACATTATTTTGCATCGGTTTTTCGCTTCCCACCGGAAGAATACCGCTATTCAAGACGCGAACAAACAACGTATTCTTTTTATTGTTCTTAATCGTCACCGAATTATTGCCCATTTTTATTTTCAAGTCACGTTGGGCAATTGTTTTATCTGTCGTGATGACTTCCGATTTTCCGGAATTCGTATACGAAATAGATACGCCTTTAGGACCATTCGACTTGGCAAATTTTGCCATCGCATAAAGCCCATAAGCGGTAGTTTGCGTACTCATCCATTGTTGGCTCGAAAGGTTTTTGGCCAATTTAGTCGCCATGGCAAACGCTTTTGGTTTCTGACCTAACAATATCAAAGTTTCCAACGCCATCGCTCTGTTTCTATCGGCTGAACCATAGTAATAATGGTAATAATTGTTGTCTGTTACTTGCTCATCAATAAACGATTTGCTCAATAACGACATTCCGGCAGCATTTTGTTTGACCAAAGCATAACTCGCCGCCAAACGCAATTTACTTTCGTTAGAAATACCAACGGTTTCACGCAGTCTGTTCATCGACGCCAAATCGGCAGAACCGGCTAAGGCTAAAGTGTACAAACGATACGCTTGAGCAAAATCATTGCCGTATTGTTTTTCGTAACGCCATTGTTTGGCTTGCTTTTGTTGGTACGAAATCCATTTCGTTTTGAAATTAATCGGTAACAAATAACCTTTTTTCTCGGCTTCAATCAAGAAATGTCCGGCATAAGAAGTTCCCCAATCATCGGTATCAGAATTGCCCGGCCAATAAGACAAACCACCATTCGCTTGTTGGAAATTACCCAAACGTTGAATTCCGGCGGTAACATTTTTCTGAATTTTTTGTTTGTAAGTGGCATCCAAATCCATGATTTCAGTCAAATACAATTGTGGAAATACCGAAGAGGTCGTTTGCTCAACACAACCGTGAGGATATTGAACTAAATAATTCAATCTTCTTCCGAAATCGACTGTCGGTACCGAAGAAACTTCCATTTTGGCTTTGTTGCTTCCGCTGACGCCAAAGGTTTTCCAGGTTACCGTTTTAGAACTATTTGGCGGAATCACCACATCGGTAAAGTCATTCGTTACCGGATTCGGATTGGTCACATCAATCTCAACGGTGTAAGTCGATTTTGCTGCACCGGAAGTCGCGATGATGTCAATTTTACCAATACCGGTTGTGGCTCCGACTTCCAAATTGAAGTACGCCATTTTTTCATCAGGTTCGGTGAATTTCACAATTTGACTGGCATTTCCAACAACTCTAACGCTACTATTGGTTTTGATTTGTAGTGTTACATTTTTGATGTGTTTCTCAGTCGCAAAAAGCGTCACCGGAATCGTTACTTTTTCCGAAGGCGAAATTTTTCTCGGTAACGAAGCCAAGATCATCAACGGGCTTTTCACTTGTGTGGCTTTTTCGGCCATGCCATAAGCACTGGTTTTAGCATCCGCAGCTACGACCATCGTGCGAACCGAACCGATGTATTTTGGCAAAGTAATTTTATGTGTTTTGGAACCGCCATTCAATTCAAATGGTCCGAGATACATCACGACCGGTTTAAAACGATTCGCTTTTTTGGCTTTGCCACCACCGGCATCAGCATCACCACCAATACTGAATACTTGGTTGACTTTTCCGCCATAGGCACCAATGATTTGGTCATAAATATCCCAAGTTCTTACGCCTAAAGCTTCTCGAGTGTAAAAACTGGTCCAAGCATTTGGCGTTTTAAATCGGGTTAAATCCAATAACCCTTCATCGACCACCGCGATAGTATAAGTCATTCTTTTGCCTTTCTTTTCGGAAACTTTTACGTTGATGGTTTGCTCAGGGCGTAAGACATCCGGCATGGAAAGTACCGGTTCCAATACGGTATTTTTATCGACTACTTCAATCGGAACGATGCCGTACATTCTGATTGGCGAATCGTTTTTGGTAGAAGCATGAGGTTGCAATAACGAAATATTGATGTATACATTTGGCGCCATGTCGCCGGTGATTGGCAACTCGACAGTGGTTTCACCCTTTTTGGTTTTGGTCCAAATGGTTTTCAACACTTTGGTTCCGTTTTCAATAGAAATCATTGTTCTTCCGCCTTCGCTCGATGGGAAAAAGATTTTGGCTTTGTCCCCAACGGCATAATTGGTTTTATCGGTAGAGAATTTCAACATCGTAGCCGATTCACCATCGGTGCTTCTGCTTTTGGCAGACCACCAAGGCATATCGATATAGACTTTTATACCGGTGGCGTGACCATCAGTTGGATCGGTTACTCGGATTAAATAATTGCCCCAATCTTCATCGGGAACTACAAAGGATATGCTTCCTTTTCCGGACGCATCCGTATTGGTATAGAAATTTTTGTAGCCAATCGTAGCATTCGAAGTATTGTAGTTCGACAGATTGTCATTGGAAGCATCCCACCACCAACGCGATTGCAAACGGTAAACGCTCACTTGTAAGTTTTTTACCGAACGCGGACGACCATTTTCACTAACGGTTACGATGTCGAAACGGTTGCTTCTGCCGGTTTCAATCATGCCGTACTTATTAGGCTCAGGCGATTTTACTCCGACATACGTTTGGTAAGGCGAATAAGAAGTCGAAGCCACATCGGTACTCACATCACCGCCGTTTTCATAGACTTTAGTAATAAAAGCGGCACGCAACATTCCCGGTGCTTGCCCTTGAATCGTTGGTTTGATTGGAATGGAAGCACGACCTTGGGCGTCTACTTTTCCGGAAAAAATATTGATTTCTTCGGTATAGAAACTTTTCGTTGGATCATCAAAAACGTATTTGTCAAAACCTTTGAATGTCGTTACCTGTTGGGAGAACTTGGCTTGGACTTCAGTTTTTAAATCTTTGGCAACAGCGCCGTGCAACCACAACACTTGGATATTATTTACATTGTCTTTGCTCGCCGAAAGAATTGGCTCATTGAAACTGTTTTTGATTTTCAAACGATTGGGTTTGATGGTTTCAATTTTGATGCTTTTGTAAAAACGAGCGCCACCAATACTGATTACCGCTTCCCAATTTCCGGTAATGTCTTCAGTTTCGGTTGGAATGATAAATTTGTAATGATTGAGATCATTTAGTTTTTGAACGGCTTCGTAAACGGTTTTACCGTTCGGGTCGTTCATTTTTAATTTAATCGGATGTGATGCCGGCAGTTTATTCGCATTATCATTTAAAATAAAAGACAAATACACCGTATCACCCGGACGCCAGACGCCTCGTTCCCCATAGATATAGCCTTTCAATCCTTTTTGTAAAGTTTCTCCGGAAACATCGAAGTTACTCACGGACAAAGACAATTCATCGTCCAATTTCACATACGTACTTTGATCACCGTCACTCACGATAGCGAAATAGGCGTATTTTTCTAACTGGAAAGAAACCATTCCGTCGCCATCTGTAGTTGAAGAAGCTATTTTTTGTTGTTGGTAGTTGTACAAATCGACTTTGGCTCCACGAACAGCGTCGGTAGAAATGATATCACTCACTGCAATGACGATAGATTTATCGGTGCCGCGTTTGGCAATTACCCCTAAATCACTGGCTAAAATATTAGTCCCTAATCTCGTGTTGTAAAAATAATAATCCGAGCATGGATCTTGGCTTTCGCGCCATTCGTAATCTTGCTCATAGTAATAGTCATATCCACTGTTGCTGTAATTCACATCATTTTCATCAACTTCTTCATCGTTATTGCTTTCCTCATAATAGCCTTCGTCTTCTTCGTCCTCTGAAGTGGTTTGCGAAGTACATTTGTACATCGAATAGTCCTTTTTATACGAGAATTCCACACGGTAAATCGCTCCGGGTTCCGGTTTGATAATTTTAGAAAGATCTAAAGCATAGGTATTCCACTTGGTGTAATCGATGAGATTATTTTGTTTTAATTCGATTTTAGATTTCGCAATAGATTGACCTACTTGTCTCAGATTTCGAGTACCGTTGAGTTCATTATTTTGCAAAAACTGCAGAATATTATTTTTATAGATTTTGAAAATTTTGACATCAACTGCATTCAGATTGGCCGCTTCGAAATTGATTTTTAAGTTATTGGAACTTGGTAAAATAGTTCCGCTTTTCAACAACTTTACGCCGGGTTTGATTTGGTCAAATTGCAACCTTTCAGAATAATTGCTCTTCATTTTATACCCATCGATATTTTCAATCCCTTGAAAAACTTCTATCAATTTAGTTCCTGAAAAACCCGTTTCCTGAGATTGAACTGCCTCAACAATTTCTTCAAAAGCAACCGCTGCGACGGTATCAACCGCTGTAGAATCATACACTTCTGCGACAGCAACAGCTTCATTGGCAATGCCTTTGTCAACTTTAGAGGCAGGTTCTTTATTGTAAAAGACTTTGAGTACGTTACCCATTGTAGTAAACTTGAGATTGGCGGTATTTTCAATGGCCACTAATCCTTTGAAATCTTGGTCTTTTTTTAATGGATCAGAAAAATTAATCAATACCGATTGGTTGTTGGCATCGCCGACTTCAATCTTTAAAACTTTAAATTGATTTTTGCCCGGAATCGGGAATTTAGCCACGCCTTTTTGGTCGATATCAACATCGTCTCCATCCCAATTGATAATGATTTCCGTGTCATCGTCAAAACGTTGGATACTGTCAATCATAAATTTAAAATCGGTAGCGGTACTTACTGCTTTGTCGAATTTTATCTTTAGTTTTTTATCGTTCTGAGTGGCTTCGATTATTTTTTGGGCATCTTCAAAACTCAAATTGTCTGCCGTTTTCAGATTTCCGTTTAAGTAATACCAATCTTTACTGTAAGATTGCAAATCCTGAGTATTGACTATAAAATCCTGCTTAATCGTTTTTACTGAAAAGTTGAAATCTTTGAGTTCTTTGGGAACATTGTTCGTGATTTCTGAAAGATGTAGCGTGATTTGGTACAAAGTGTTTTGTTCCAATTTGTCTTTAGGTATAAACGCAATAGTGTTGGGTGAAAGCGCTACTACTTTCCCTTTCACACTAGGTGAAATGTCGAATAAGTCTTCCTCTAACTCTTGGTTGGGCTTCCAATCGCTTTTGTTGAAGGCCAATTGAACCCTAAAGTCCGAGTTGACCGAGACAAATCCCGATGAAAATCCTGTAATGTAATCTTTGTAGAGTAATGGATCTGAATCAAAATCGGAGGCCGATTTTTTAGAACAGGATTGCCATAAAAAAACGGCAACAAGCAAACCGAGAATCTTACTGGTTTTCATCGTTTAATAAGAGATTATTTGTTAGAACTTATTCCTTGGAAAATTTTTCCCAATTAGCATTATAACGTTAAAAATATTAAAATATTATTGATGTTATGAATTATTTTTTAGGAATATTTTTCTTAAAGTTTTATTTCCTTCTAGAAGCAAAAAAGCGCACCATTAAATCCGAAGCTTCTTGGGCCAAAATCCCTTTAATTACTTGGGTTTTCGGATGAAGTTGTGTGCCCAAATTTTGAAAACCACGTTGCTCATCTGAAGCGCCGAAAACTACTTTAGAAATTTGACTCCAATACAATGCTCCGGCACACATTTGACATGGTTCTAAAGTAACATATAAAGTACAGCCTTTTAAGTATTTTCCACCGATAAAATTCGCTGCCGAAGTAATGGCTTGCATTTCGGCATGAGCAGTAACATCGTTGAGCATTTCGGTAAGATTGTGTGTTCTTGCGATGACTTTATTATCGATTACAATTACGGCTCCGACCGGAATTTCGCCTTTTTCAAAAGCCAGTTCAGCTTCCTGCAAAGCTTTTTTCATAAAATACTCGTCGGTGAAAGGATTTTCCATAAAACAAAAATACAATTTCAATTCGTACATTTGTCTCATGGTTAAAAAATTGCTTGAACAGATTAACAATCCCGCTGATTTGCGAAAATTAGACGTAGCTCAATTGCCCGAATTGGCGGCAGCGTTGCGCGAATTTATTATTGATATTGTTTCGGTAAAAGAAGGTCATCTCGGAGCGAGTTTGGGTGTAGTCGAATTGACGATTGCTTTGCACTATGTGTTTAATACGCCCGAAGATTTATTGGTTTGGGATGTTGGCCATCAAGCTTATGGTCATAAAATTTTAACCGAAAGAAGAACCAAATTCGATACCAATCGCCAACTCGGCGGACTTTCCGGTTTTCCTAAACGAAGTGAAAGTGTTTATGATACTTTTGGCGTTGGCCATTCTTCTACTTCAATTTCTGCCGCTTTGGGTATGGCGATTGCTTCCCAATTGAAAGGCGAAAACAAACACCATATTGCGGTAATCGGTGATGCTTCTATTGCCAGCGGAATGGCATTTGAAGGTTTGAATCATGCCGGTGTAACTGATGCAGATTTATTGGTAATTTTAAACGATAATGCTATCGGAATTGACCCAAGTGTTGGTGCCTTGAAAAACTATTTGACTGCGGTTAAAGAAGGCAAAAATCCGAAGCAGAACAACATAATTAAATCGTTGAACTTTAATTATTCGGGGCCGATTGACGGTCATGATTTGCCAACATTAATCAAAGAATTAGAGCGACTCAAAAAAGTAAAAGGACCGAAGTTTTTACACCTCATCACCACCAAAGGGAAAGGCTTACAAAAAGCCGAAGAAGACCAAGTGAAGTATCACGCGCCTGGAAAATTTGATGCCGCTACGGGAGAAATTCACAAAACTTCTACCGAAAATCTGGCGCCGAAATTCCAAGATGTTTTTGGGTTAACCTTGGTTGAATTGGCTAAAAACAATCCGAAAATCATTGGAATCACACCGGCAATGCCCAGCGGAAGTTCAATGAAATTTATGATGGACGCTTTTCCGAAACGCGCTTTTGATGTTGGGATTGCCGAGCAACACGCCGTAACCCTTTCCGCCGGAATGGCTACGCAAGGCATGGTTGTTTTTTGCAACATTTATTCGACCTTTTTACAACGCGCTTATGACCAAGTGATACACGATGTGGCTTTGCAAAATCTTCCGGTAATTTTTTGTTTAGACCGCGCAGGATTAGTGGGTGAAGATGGCGCAACGCATCACGGTGTTTTTGATATTGCTTACTTGCGCTGTATTCCGAATTTGATAATTTATGCGCCGAAAGATGAAATCGATTTACAAAATATACTTTACACCGCTTCGTTAGGTTTGAAACATCCTATTGCGATTCGATATCCTCGTGGTCGAGGAAAAAATACCGATTGGAAATTGCCGACGGATTTTCAAAAAATTGAAATCAGGAAAGCGGAGAAATTGAAAAAAGGTAAAAAAATAGCCGTTTTATCCACCGGAACGATTGCCTATAATGTTACTGCAGCTATTAACGAAATAGAAGATTCCGGTAATATTGCGCATTATCATTTTGGGTTTATCAAGCCTTTAGACGAAAAGAAACTACACAAAATCTGCGACAAATTCTCCACCATCATTACAGTCGAAGATGGTGTCACCACCGGTGGTTTTGGAAGCGCGATTTTGGAGTTCTCCGCCAAAAATGATTATGTCAACGAAATTTATCTTTGTGGCGTACCCGATTATTTTATCGAACATGGCACTGTTGACGAGCTGCAACAATTCTGCAACATTGATGTTGATGGTTTAAAATCGCTTTTTTCTACTTTACTCGAGGAAGAGGAAGAAGATTAGGAGTTGCTACGTCAATAAGTTATAATAAATCCGTCAGAAGATATCTTTTATTCTGTTATAGATACTTTTAATATCGTTTCTTTTACTTTTTATACCTTCGAATTTACTTCTAACAACTTCACTTATACTTCTAACAGCTTTACTTAAGCTTTTAATGCTTAAGAATTTACTTCTAACAAATTTACATATACTTTTAAATATTAAATCTATAGTTATAATAACTTATTTTATACATTTACTATACAAATTTGTTTAACCAAGCTAAAATTACTTGTTATGAGAATCGGACTCAACAATATTCACACCGGCATTTTACTAACCAAAGTGATAAAAGAGAAACATATTTCAAATCCGGCATTAGGAAAAATGATTGGAAGAATTCCGCTGTCTGTTAAGCAGTATAAACAAAAAAGCACCATGCAAACGGCTGTTTTGGCGGAGATTTGCCATGCCTTGCAGCATAATTTCTTTAGTGATATGGCCGATAAGTTGCCACAACATTTTACTAAAAACCAACCCAATACCGATAAGATTAATCAGGAGAAAGACGCGTTAATTGCACAATTACAGGAAGAGAATAAAGTCTTGAAAATACAGAATGATATTTTGCTGGAGATTCAAAGAGGAAAGGTTTAAGGTGGTTGTTTTGGGTTAAAAGAATAAATCAGCTATTACTGAAAACTACTGTTAATTGCTGGACTTAATAAATTTGTTCACAATTCAATTATAAGTACACAAAAAGTGTATTTAGTTTATTTGCAAATACATTAAATTTGTTATCGTAGTTTTAATTTTATTATAATGAAAATAGTTTCTTTTTTCGCAGGTGCGGGTGGTTTAGATTTAGGTTTTGAAAAAGCTAAAAAAATTTCAATTAAAAATATTGCATAATATGGATACTATTAAATTTCAAAACAAAGAATACAAAGCACGAGAAATAGAGCTTAACGAATTGGGCAAAATTTTAGTTTCAACAACAAGTTTGAATAATGCTTTAATGATTAATGGAAGCAATTATGTTTCAAATGAAGCAGAAAACATTGATGAAAGGATTTACTATTTCATTGAAGAAGACGAAATAGAATTGAACGAAACAGATTTAGTTAAATTAATTAGTTCGCAAACAGTATGATTAGGTTTCAATTTTTTCCGAGGTCTCAAGGTATAACAAATAGAATTCAAGATGTTATTACTTGTTTTGAAATTGAAGTTGATAAAATAAAGTCTCCCGATTTTAATTTGTCAAGTAATGAGGTTTTAGAGTTAATTAGACCGCACTTAGAAAAAATAGATTTTACTTGTGAAACAGGAAAATCCAAAGAAAAAAAAATTAGCGTTCCTGTTTTATTTGGTTACGATAATAAAATAGACAAAGCTTTTAATGCAGATGCTGTAAGTAATGATGGTAAAATCGTTATTGAAATTGAAGCTGGTAGAGCAACCGAGAACAATCAATTCCTCAAAGATATTTTTCAAGCTTGTATGATGTTTGAAGTTGAATATTTAGTAATTGTAGTACGGAATGTTTACAGAGGACATAAAGATTTTGAAATTATACACACTTTTTTAGAAACACTTTATATTTCAAATCGCCTTCATCTTCCTTTAAAAGGAATCTTATTAATTGGTTATTAGTACACTTATCATCGAGACTTGCACCTAACGTAGTGATAACGGTGGTTTAAGCCGTCACTATTTTATTCAACTCCACCGCTTTTCCATCGGTTAACATCGAGATGAAATGACAAATATGAAGCAATCTTTCATAGAGACTTTCTTTTTCCAAATGGTGTTTTTCGGGAAGGATTTTCATTAACAATTTATCGTAATTTGTGGCTTTGCCATCATACGTATTGTTGTAAGCCGTGATGAATTTGTCCAACAAATTATTGATGATTTGGTAACCCGAAAGCTCTTTTTCAATCACTTCGCGGCTTTGGTAAATGTTCTTTACACTTAGCTTAATGATGTCATCCATTTGGGCTTTGTACTTGCTTTTATCGGTCAAAGCGAAATGGAATTCTCCTTTCAGAATCGCTTCTTCATTTTCAACAAACACACGAACAGCATCGTTGATTAAGTTGCCAATGGCTAACGCGCGCAAATAACTGATTCGGTCTTCTTTGGTGGTTAACGTTTGGTATTTTGCGGCGTCAATGGTGTCTTTGACCAATTTGATTAAATATTCTAATGCGTAATCTTCGGAAACTAAGCCGAGATTGATGCCGTCTTCAAAATCGATTATCGTGTAACAAATATCATCGGCGGCTTCTACTAAAAACGCTAACGGATGGCGTTCATAACCCACATCTGCTCCGGTTTTGTTGGAAATCATGCCCAATTCTTCGGCAACTTCTTTGAAAAAAGCAACATCAGATTGAAAGAAACCATATTTTTTATCGGCTATATTTTTGGTGGGTTTTTTAGGCAAACTTTCTTTCGGGTATTTGGTAAAAGCACCCAATGTTGCATACGACAAACGCAAACTGCCTTCAATTCCCGGACGAGAACTCGTCAATACTGAAAACCCATTGGCATTGCCTTCAAAATCGATTAAATCTTGCCATTGCTTTGGCGTTAATTGGTCTTTGTATTGTTGGCCTTTTCCAATTGAAAAATATTCACCAATTGCTTTTTCCCCTGAATGTCCGAATGGTGGATTGCCAATGTCGTGTGCCAATGCGGCTGCGGCAACAATGGCCCCGAAATCGTTCATGTGATATCCATGGATTTCTTTTAGATACGGGTATTTTTCAATGATTTTTTTGCCAACCAATCTTCCTATGGAACGACCAACTACCGAAACTTCCAAACTGTGCGTTAACCTTGTGTGCACAAAATCGGTTTTGGATAATGGAATCACTTGGGTTTTATCTTGTAAACTTCTGAAAGCTGACGAAAAGATAATACGATCATAATCGACTTCAAAGCCGAGACGCGTGTCGTCTTGTTCGATGCGCAATCTTTTGCCGGTGTCGCCTTGGCGTTTTAAAGATAAAAGTTGTTCCCAGGTCATGGTGATTAAGGATTAAGCCCTTCGACTCCCGATAGCTATCGGGACAGGGTGACAGTTAATTAGTTTTATCAAAAATACATTTTTAATTTAGACTTTTCTTCATGCAAACGCTGTTTTCAACACCAATGTATTGTCCAAAATTATCTATGATTTCATAGCCTAATTTTTGGTATAACCCAATGGCGTCTTTTTGGAGATAACCGGTTTCGAGTATGGCAAATTGATAACCTTCTTCTTTCGCCCAAAGTTCTAATTCGGTTACAATGGCTTTCGCGATTCCTTTGCCTCGGTATTCGGGCAACGTGTACATTCGTTTGATTTCAACGGTTTCGGAATCGTATTCTTTATAAGCACCAATGCCAACCGCTAGGTCATTTTCATAACAAACTAATGCATTTTTAAGCAAATTGCTTTTATTAAATTGGGCATAAAAGGCGTGATCTTCACCGTCCAGAATTCTCAAATAAGCATCGAGTTGGATGACTAAGTCCCCAAAATCTTTGTTATCCGAAGTGGTTCTGACCGTTGAAATCATTCTTATTCTTCGTTAGGCGTTGTTGCGGTATAAAACAATCGCTTTTCTGCTTCCAATGCTCTTTTATCAACAACATAGGTTTTCGAAATGCTGTCGTGCCAAGTGCGAGCCGGAAAACCGATGATAGACAACGCATTAAACGGAATCAATCGGCACAACGAACGCATTAAAATCATTTCGTTATGGGGTTTTTCTCCGTTTTGATCAACTACTATGGTTTGGGTGATCCATTTTCCAACTGTTCTGGCAGAGAATATCTCAAAAACATTGTAATAAAACAGCGCGATACAAGTAGTAATGGTGTATTGTGCCAAAGTATTGGTCGGCAAACTGTTCACAAAACTCTTGTCGCCACTGGCTTCGGCTTTGGCCACAATAAAAACCAAGACTATAAAGAACAAGATGAGTTGCATTACGGTATCGATTAATAAATTCAGAAACCTTTGACTGTGTGAAGCTAAAAGTTCATCAGATACTGTAAACGGCTTTCGTTGTTCCATAATTTATTCTTTCTGGTTGGCCAAAAAGAAATTCCTCGATTTCTTTGGGTATTGATTGAAACTTTTATCGCTAGGATTAGCAATGACCGTTTTGATATTGATTTCGTCTCCGAGTTTAAAACTCGCTTCGGTGTATTTATAATCCAATAAATATTCGCCACAGAAATAATTTCCGTTTTCGTCTTTTTCTATGATGCCGGTGTAAACCCCTTTTTTTTCTTTTGACATGATGCTTTTATTAATATTTCCAAAAGTAGTTAAAATGAAAACAGCTATCAAATTGACAGCTGTTTTTCTATGTTCTTTATTCTTTTTCTATTCTCTAATTACGATCCACACATTTCGCAATCATCACCACCATTTGCGGCAGCGGCTCTGGCTTGTTCTACCATCGCGGCAAAATCTTCGGCGGTCATTTCTCCGGTTTCGTTTGGTGCTACTACTTCAACGCCTACCGCTTCCGGTTCGGATAAGATTGGTTCGGCTTTTTTATCGTTGTTCAAAGTGAACTTGATGGCGTCAACCGCAGCTTTGGTTCTTAAGTAATACATACCGGTTTTCAAGCCGCTTTTCCAAGCATAGAAATGCATTGACGTTAGTTTCGCATAGTTGGCATCTTGCATAAACAAGTTCAACGATTGCGATTGGTCAATGAAATAACCTCTGTGGCGTGACATATCAATAATGTCTTTCATCGACATTTCCCAAACGGTTTTGTAGAGTTCTTTTAAGTCTTCCGGAATTCTTTCGATGCCTTGCACGGAACCATTGTTGCGCATGATTTCTTGCTTCAAAGTTTCGTCCCATAAGCCTCTTTCTACTAGGTCGGTCAACAAGTGTTTGTTTACCACAATAAATTCTCCCGACAATACACGACGCGTGTAAATGTTAGAAGTATAAGGTTCGAAAGCTTCGTTGTTCCCCAAGATTTGAGACGTAGAAGCCGTTGGCATCGGTGCTACCAATAATGAGTTTCTCACACCATGTTTTACTACTTCTTTGCGCAAACTTGCCCAATCCCATCGGCCTGATAATTCTTCGTCTTTGATGTTCCAAAGGTTGTGTTGGAACAAACCTTCTGAAATTGGCGAACCTTTAAAGCTTGAATAAGGTCCTTCTTCTTTTGCCATTTCCATGGAAGCGGTTACGGCGGCGAAGTATAAGGTTTCGAATATTTCTTGGTTTAATTGTTTCGCTTCATCGCTGGTGAATGGCATTCTCAATAAAATAAACGCATCGGCCAAACCTTGTACGCCTAATCCAACCGGACGGTGACGCATGTTAGAGTTCTCAGCTTCTTTTACCGGATAGTAATTTCTGTCGATTACTTTGTTCAAGTTGCGGGTTACGCGTTTGGTTACGTTGAATAACAATTCGTGGTCGAATTTGTTGTTGCTGACAAACATTGGCAACGAAATGGAAGCCAAGTTACAAACGGCAATTTCGTCTTCAGACGTGTATTCCATGATTTCAGTACACAAATTAGACGAACGAATGGTTCCCAAATTCTTTTGGTTCGATTTTCTGTTCGCGGCATCTTTGTACAACATGTATGGTGTTCCGGTTTCGATTTGTGATTCGAGGATTTTCTCCCAAAGTTCACGTGCTTTTACCGTTTTTCTTCCTTTTCCTTGTGCTTCGTATGAGGTGTACATCGCTTCAAACTCATCGCCGTAAACATCACATAATCCCGGACATTCATTTGGACACATTAAAGTCCATTGCGCATCTTCTTCTACGCGTTTCATGAACAAATCTGAGGTCCACATCGCGAAAAATAAATCACGCGCACGCATTTCTTCTTTTCCGGTGTTCTTTTTCAAATCTAGGAATTCGAAGATATCGGCATGCCAAGTTTCCAAATAAATGGCAAAACTTCCTTTTCTTTTTCCGCCGCCTTGGTCAACGTAACGCGCGGTGTCGTTGAATACACGCAACATTGGAACGATTCCGTTGGAGGTTCCGTTTGTACCACGAATGTACGAACCGGTTGCACGAACGTTATGAATTGACAAACCAATTCCACCGGCTGATTGCGAAATTTTCGCCGTGTTTTTTAATGTATCGTAAATACCATCGATGCTGTCATCTTTCATCGACAACAAGAAACAAGACGACATTTGTGGTTTTGGTGTTCCTGCGTTGAATAATGTTGGTGTTGCGTGGGTAAAGAACTTTTTCGACATTAAGTCGTAAGTTTCGATTACCGATTCTAAGTCGTTTAAGTGAATTCCAACCGACACACGCATTAACATGTGTTGTGGACGTTCTACGATTTTACCGTTGATTTTTAACAAATACGAACGCTCTAAGGTTTTGAAACCAAAGTAATCGTAGTTAAAATCACGGTTGTATATGATGTGAGAGTTTAAAAACTCGGCATTTTCCTGAATAACTTGATGTACTTCCTCTGAAAGCAATGGTGCTTGTTGGTTCGTTCTAGGATTTACATAGTGAAACATTTCGTTCATTGTTTCTGAGAACGATTTATTGGTATTTTTATGTAAGTTAGATACCGCAATACGAGCGGCTAATTGAGCGTAATCCGGGTGTGTTACTGTCATTGATGCGGCTGTTTCCGCAGCTAGGTTATCTAATTCAGAAGTAGTTACTCCATCGTACAAACCTTCAATAACTTTCATCGCTACTTTTACAGCGTCTACCAATTCATTCAAACCATAGCATAGTTTTTTAATTCTATCTGTGATTTTGTCAAACATTACCGGTTCTTTGTGACCGTCTCTCTTTACTACGTACATAAATTTTGTTTTGTGAAATAGAAAATCCCTTCGCTACTTCGAGTTACTTGTTTTGTTTTTGTTAATCCCTTAACTTCCCATGAAACTTTCGCCTCACAGAAAACTTCAAAAAAATTTGAAATATTTTTAAAAATCAGCGTCGAAACTGATTTTTTGATCGTCGGTATCTTTTGACATTACGCCTGCTTTTTGGTATTCAGCTACGCGTTTTTCAAAGAAATTGGTTTTTCCTTGTAACGAAATCATATCCATGAAATCGAAAGGATTATTAGAATTGTAAACTCTTTTGCACCCAAGCTCAACTAATAATCTGTCGGCTACAAATTCTAGATATTGTGTCATTAAATTGGCGTTCATCCCAATCAAACTTACCGGAAGCGACTCAGTGATAAATTCTCTTTCGATAGTCAAAGCGTCAGTGATGATTTCGGTAATTCTGGCTTTAGACACTTTATTTACCAAATGGTGATTGTGCAAATGCACGGCAAAATCGCAGTGAACGCCTTCGTCACGAGAAATTAATTCGTTTGAAAAGGTCAATCCCGGCATTAAACCACGTTTTTTCAACCAGAAAATCGAACAGAAAGCGCCTGAAAAGAAAATTCCTTCTACGGCTGCGAAAGCGATTAGTCTTTCGGCGAATGAATCGGAACTAATCCATTTCATTGCCCAATCGGCTTTTTTCTTAACGGCAGGAAAAACGTCAATGGCGTTGAACAATTGATTTTTCTCGGCTTCGTCTTTTACATAGGTATCAATCAACAACGAATAAGTTTCGCTGTGGATGTTTTCCATCATGATTTGGAAACCGTAGAAAAACTTGGCTTCCGGATATTGTACTTCATTTACAAAATTTTCGGCCAAATTTTCATTTACAATTCCGTCAGAAGCGGCGAAAAAAGCTAAAATATGTTTGATGAAATATTTTTCATCGTTGCTCAACTTGTTATTCCAATCGGATAAATCTTGGTGCAAGTCGATTTCCTCGGCCGTCCAAAAACTGGCTTCCATTTTTTTATACCAATCCCAAATATCATGATGTTTGATTGGGAAAATCACGAAGCGGTTTTTGTTTTCTTGTAATATTGGTTCGATAGCAGCCATTTTGAAATTATTATTGATTATTGGGGTGATTTTTATTAAAATCTGTCTGTTACAAAGATTGTCAAACGAAACGTAAAATGAAAGCCAAACTTATTCACAATCGGCTCTAGTTTTTAACAAATAAGCGTTTTGTTTAATTTTTTTGAACATATTTCAACTTGTTGATTTTCAATAAATTAGTTTTTTGAAAAACGTCAAAAAGCCCTAAAACAAAGGAAGTTAAGAATTTACTGATGGGTAAATTTTAACATTTCAGCAACTTCTGAAAGCGGTTTTTTCAGCCTAAAAAAAGAGCGGTTTTTCGCTTGAAAAAACCGCTCTCTGCAAAGTGTACTTTTATTTCTTATTTGTCATCCGAAATATAGGTTTTATTACCATTAGAGTTAATATAATACCTTCCTCCTCTTGGCCCGGTATACACTTTTTTACCTTTATAATTTCCTGTCACCTTGTCTTTATTATTCTTAGGTGCTTTCTCGTTGGAGACTCTTTCTTTTATTGTTTTTTTAGTTTTGGCTTCTGTTTTATTGGCTGTTGCTTTTGCTTTTCCGGCTGCTGAATTTGCTTTCCCGGTGGCTGATGCTTTGTTTTCTTTTACTTTATAGCGCTTATCCGGCGTGCCGTCTTTTTTTAAAGGTGCTTTGGTTGTGGTTTTAAAACGCTTATCCGGTGTGCCGTCTTTTTTCAAACGTGTTTTGGCTTCTTTCTCCGCTTTGGCTTTAGCTTCTTTTTCCTTTAAAGCCTTTTCTGAAGTTGCTTTGGCCGTCTTCATTTGATCTGTAAGCTTTTCTTGAGCATTCGTGTTTACTATAAAAGCAAAAAGAAAACACATTAAAAATAGTTTTTTCATCGTGATTAATTTAAATATTTACCTAGACTAAAAGTAAGAAAAAAATAAATGCAAAGTATTATTTACCATTAAAAATATGCTCTCAATTGAACATTTCCGGTGTGAATCGTCTTGCTGGTTTCGGTTTTTCTGCCTTGATAATTGATATTGATATCTAAAAATTGAGTCAAATTCTTTTGCAACAACAATCTCCATGTCAAATTTTTCCCCGGTTGTAATCCTTCTAACATTTGAAAAGCCACCGGTAATAAGGCATCGCCAACAAACTTATTGTCATACAAGGAAAATTCGCCATTCATCGTAAACTTCTTTTCACTGGCATAAGAAAACGAAGTCCCGAAACGACTTTGCTTTAATTGCTCCGAATTGCCTATTTGATTTTCTTTGTTTTGGTATTCATAAAATATATCCCAACTGGCATTTTTATTAAATAAATAGGAAATTTTTGGGTTGATTTGATAGGCTTTGACTTCAAAATTTTTGCTTGCATAATTTTCAGAAAATAAAGTAGTTTTAATGGTTTTGGCGCCTAAATTAAACAACCAGGTTTTTTGAAATAAATGCGTGTACTGCAATTGATGCGATTTGTTTTCGCTTTCTTGCGAACCAACTGAAAGGAGCGTTTGGAGCTCGTTTTGGGTAAAAGTATAAGTTGTGGAATGTTTTTGTTTGCCGCGGTTGTAAAACAAACTATTACGAAAACTGGTATTCAATCCTAATAAATTGTCATCGTCTTTGGAAAACGGATTGAGATCGAAATTGTCTCCGTTTCGACGAATTTTTCGTTCTATCAAATACGACGTTTGGTTGTAAAAATGAGACAGCACTTTCTTAAAACCTTTAGCATTTTGCCATTGCACTGGATTCAAGGTAAGCGATTGTGAAAACTTGTTCTGATGGGTTTTGACAAAAATCTGATTCGGCAAAAACACCCGAACATACCTCGCTTGATCGGGAAATGGCGCGATTTCAAATTCTTGTAATTCTTGAATTCCATTGTTGTTGTAGTCAATCCAAGTGTAAACGCCTTGTCCGGGTTCGACTTCGAGATAGGTAAACTCTTGTTGAGCAATCGTTCCGGAGGTAGTTTCATAAGCTGTCGTGACTTGGGCAAATTGTTTGAAAAACTGGTCATTGTACAACAATCTTGAGTTTAAAGACGGTTCGTTTCCTCTTGTCGCATCTTCAAATTTCAAATTTCTGTAGTTGACAAATAAAGCCAAATTGGTTCTGTCAGTTTGAATCAATTTTGATTTTAAATAATAGGAATGTGAAGTATTTACTTTTTGTAAAAAACCGTTTTGCAAACTGTCGTTCACGCGTTGCAAATAACCCAATTCGACAAAGACTTTCGTACTATCGCCTCGACCGACAAAAGCGCCATATTCAGTAAATCTTTGGCTCAAGGCTGACAATTGATTCGTAGCCACCAGTTTTTCCTTGTTGTCTTCTAAGCGTAAACTACCGCCAACCCAATTCTTTTTGAAATGATAACGCGCTTGGGATTGGTTTCGAATAAAAGTAGATTTCGCATAATCGCCATCGCTATTTAAAACGCTGGTATTTTGCAATAAATTCCAATCTTTGAGTTTGAAAAATCCATTCACCAAATGACGATTTCCCGAAAAGCTTTCTGAAAAATCTAACTTTTCAAATTGATAAGTCAACTTCCCTTTTTCGGGTAAAGTAAAATCTAAACCGTTAATCAACAAACTCTGATTGCCTTCAAAAGTCGTTAAATTCCAATCGCGATTGAATTCAATATTAAACAAACGCTCAATGGTTCGGAAATTTTCTTGTACATATTGGTAATTCCCAAACGCATCAATTTGCCATTTCTTGGAAAACAGTCTTTGTTTGAAATTCAGTTTTCCGGCAACTCCTTTATTATTGTTGTCATCTTGCGAAGAAAATAAATTTTGATCATTGTTGCTTAAGCCAATTTCGAAATCAACCAAAGTCTTTTCACTCGGATTGTATTTTCCTAAAACTGTTGCGATTTGAATTTTCGTTGGCGCAATCAATCGGGTAATTGGCTCATAATTCCCTTGAGGAATACCGGCAACTGGTTCGATATACTGGTAAATTCGACCGATAGCGGCGGTATTGGTTAAGGTGTAATTCCCTTGGTTGTTTCCGACCAAAGTGAATTTTACATTATATAATTCGTCGTCAGGATTGTTAGAATATTCGAAAACTTCTACGGTATTTACAAAGATTTTTTTATATAAAATTTTATTTTCAGAATAGGTATCTAAATACGCTGAAGGCGCATTCATCAGGTTGACATCGTCTCCGGCATTCGCCAAAATAGCGACTTGTTCAGGTGACAAACTTTGTTGCAACGGTTGGTTTTTAACATCATTTTCAGAATACAAATAACCACCTAAACTCCAATTCTTAGAAGTGTGATTTGCTCCGCCATAAGTCACAAATCGGGTGTAACTTCTATCCGAATATTGGTATTCAATGACGATTCGCATTTCGGAAGTAATTGGAAACAATGACGTAAACGTAATTTCTCCGGCGTTATAGTCGATGATGTAATCGTTGTTTTCGCCGCGTTTTTTCAGAATTCCATTAACATAAACCCGTTCGGAACCTGAAATCACCAACACATACAATTCACCATTGTTCCCGCGTAATTTATAAGGCCCTTGATTCCCTTCTTGTCCGGTAAACGCACTTTTGGCATATTGTCCGCGAACCAAAGCCGCTGAAGCAAATATCTCGGTTTTGTTTTCTTCACCGCCAAAAGTAAAACGCGTAGATAATCCTTGCACTTTCTTATTGAAATTCAAAAAGCGCGATTGTCGGTTTTCGAGGAATAAATCACCGGCGCGAATGTTCCATTTATCGGTGAATAATTCGATGAAAATTTGATCAAATTCATCCAATTTTTGCGAATATCCGTTGTCTTGCAAAGGAATATTGGAATCTTGAATCGAGGCACGAAGCGAGACTTTGTCCGAAATTTTTCCGGTGATTTGCAAATCGAGATTGGACGTGACGGAAGCATTTTGATTATTCCCAATCGTAACGCCACGCGTAATACTTCCGGAAGTATTTAGTCCGTCAAACGGAACAAATTTTTTGACCGAACGATTGACCTGAAAAAGATTTCCGGCTTCATTCGGAACCACTTTGTCTTGGTCGTAAATGCTGTAAGTCTTTGTTAAATGTTCAGGATATTTGAAATAGCGAATGGTCAAACTGTCTGCGGAAGTAAATCCATTTTTGAAGAATAATTTCCCGGTTTTAAATTCGACTTTGTAGAATGTCGTATCGATTTCTTTGCCTTCGCGTGTCAGTAATTTGAAGAAACTTGGGCTGATGCTTACTTTTTCAATAGCAATAGTATCTTGGGAAACGGCAACTTTTTTGGTTTGGTACAACGATTTGATTTCCTGAGCCGAAAGACCGGAAAAACCAAATAACACCAACAATAGTAGCCGTTTTTTAAACATATCATTTATAACGTAAAAATAGTCGATTTAATATAAAAAACCGCGAACACACTATATTTTCGGCATTCGCGGTTTTTATGTTTGCTCATTTTATGTTTACTCTTTCGTCACCACTTGCATGGTTTCTCTCGAAATCTGTTTTAACAATACCGTTTTGCCTTTCTCCACCATTTCGGCGGCTTCTTTATTGAAGTGACGAATGGTATATAAAGACACGTTTTCGTTGTAAGCTACTTTAAATTTTTTAGACAAAATGGCTTTCAACTCGTTGAAATTGCCAAATTTATCTTCGATACTTACTGAAAAACTAATGGCCGAGTTCTGAATCAAACTCACTTTCATTTTGTATTGGTGGAACAAGGCAAAAATTTCGCTGATGTTTTCTTCCATAATAAAAGAGAAATCGATAGAGGATAACGAAATCAACAATTGGTCTCTTTTAACGATATAACATGGTGTATGCGGCTCTAAATCTTTTCCTTTGGAAACGCTGGTTCCCGGCAATAGCGGATTGATAAATGATTTTACATGCAACGGAATTTCTTTTTTCTGTAACGGTTGTAACGTTTTTGGGTGAATTACTGTTGCGCCGTAAAACGCTAACTCTATGGCTTCGCGATAAGAAATTTGGTTTAACAAAATCGCATTTTCAAAATATCTCGGATCGGCATTCATCACACCCGGAACGTCTTTCCAGATGGTTACGCTTTCTGCATTTAAGCAATAGGCAAAAATCGCGGCGGTATAATCGGAACCCTCACGGCCTAAAGTTGTGGTAAAATTATTTTCATCCGACCCTAAAAATCCTTGAGTGATATTGAGTGCTTTTTTCTTTACGCCTTTTGAAATTAATTGTTGGGTTTTTTCCCAATCAACATTCGCATCACGGTAAGTATTGTCTGTTTTGATAAAATTTCTAACATCAATCCAATTGTTTTTTAAACCGGCTTGATTGAAATAATGACTGACAATCGTAGTGGAAAGAATCTCCCCATAACTCACAACTTGGTCATAAACATAGTTGTAATTAGGCGATTTGCTGCTTCTGATAAAATATTCTAAATCGGCGAAATGACTATTTACCGCGAAATACACATCGTGTTCTTCGTCTTCAAATAAATCCATCAAAATTTGGTAGTGGTACTTCTTGACTTCTTGTAGTGAGGAATGCAATTCATTCGACTTCTCGAAGTAATTCTTGATTACTAATTCTAAAGCATTAGTGGTCTTTCCCATGGCGGAAATCACCAAAAGCGTGTCTTCATGACCTACTTTTTCTAATACACTAAATACGTTTTTAATACCTTCAGCATCTTTTACTGATGCTCCCCCAAATTTGAAAATTCTCATAATTAATTAAATTCCTTTGTTTAAAATTTCA
The DNA here is from genome assembly GCF_003634615.1 of Flavobacterium sp. 102. NCBI lineage: Bacteria > Pseudomonadati > Bacteroidota > Flavobacteriia > Flavobacteriales > Flavobacteriaceae > Flavobacterium > Flavobacterium sp. 102. Next base: position 534,356 of record NZ_RBKX01000001.1, read on the forward strand.
AATCCCAATTTTTTTACTATTGAGATTTGTGCTTTTTTATTTGATTTTCAGATCTCTCAGAAAATTGGAAATTCCTTGCTCGTCCATTTGAACAACGTCCCAATCTTCTAAGACTTTCGCCCCCGATTTTTTATAAAATTCTACCGCCGGCGTATTCCAATCTAAGACATTCCATTCGATTCTTCGAACGTTGTCTGCTTTGCCTTGTTCCATAATTTTGGTATACAAAGCAAATCCCAAACCGGTGCCGCGCATTTTTTCTTTGACAATTAAATCCTCCAAATGAATAGTTTTCCCTTTCCAAGTCGAATAACGATAATCATACAACGCCATTCCAACGATCTGCTTCGCCTGTTCGCTATCGCTCGGGTCGCCACCAACCTCAGCTACGAAAGTGTAGAACAATGGATTTTCACCAAAACCATCACGTTCCAAATCGGCTACTGTTACGACAACTGCATCAGGTTCTTTTTCAAAAACTGCCAATTCTCGGATTAAATCCAGTACGGCCTTCATGTCGTTTTTTGTCCCTTTTCGGATGTTCATTTGGGTCAATTTTTTTTACTTCGCAACAATTCGACCTAAAGGTCTCGAGTGGCAAAAATACAATTTATAATTTCTTTGCGAAATAGATTTTTTCTTGGGCAAATTTAGCGATATTTGCAACCACAACTACATCGATTTCGCAATGGAAGAACGCAACAAAACACTTGGTGAATTTATCATCGAAAAACAAGAGGAGTTTAAATATTCCTCAGGAGAATTATCCAGAATCATCAATTCCATCCGATTGGCGGCAAAAGTCGTAAACTATAAGGTAAACAAAGCCGGATTGGTAGATATCATCGGTGCTGCCGGAGACCAAAACATTCAAGGCGAAGACCAACAAAAGTTGGATGTATATGCCAATGAAGTTTTTATTCAAACTTTAATCAACCGTGAAATTGTCTGCGGAATTGCTTCGGAAGAAAATGATGATTATATTACTGTTGCCGGTTCAGATAAAACACATAGTAATAAATATGTTGTTTTAATGGATCCTCTAGATGGTTCCTCTAATATTGATGTGAATGTTTCCGTGGGAACTATTTTTTCAGTTTACCGAAGAGTAACTCCGGTTGGAACTCCGGTTACTACTGCCGATTTTTTACAACCCGGAACGCAACAAGTAGCAGCCGGTTATGTGATTTACGGAACTTCAACGATGTTGGTGTATACAACAGGTCACGGCGTTAACGGATTTACTTTGAATCCGGCGATTGGAACATTTTATCTATCGCATCCGAATATGCAGTTTTCAAAAGATGGTAATATTTATTCCATCAACGAAGGTAATTATGTGCATTTTCCACAAGGCGTAAAAGATTATCTAAAATACTGTCAGCTGGAAGAAGGTGATAGACCTTATACTTCGCGTTATATCGGCAGTTTAGTTTCCGACATTCACCGTAATATGATTAAAGGCGGCATTTATATTTACCCAACCAGCTCTAAAGCACCTAACGGAAAATTGCGTTTGCTATACGAATGCAACCCAATGGCGTTCATTGCTGAACAAGCCGGCGGAAAAGCCTCAGACGGCTTTGGAAGAATCATGGAGATTAGCCCGTCAGAATTACACCAACGCGTTCCTTTCTTCTGTGGAAGCTACAATATGGTAGAGAAGGCTGAAGAGTATATGGCCAAATACGTTTAAAAAAAGCCCTGATTTCTCAGGGCTTTTTTTATTACTTATTCATATGAGTCATTTCGTAAACGAAAGTGTCTGAATCTACATTCATCACCAATAACGACAACGCTTTATCAACAATATAAGGCACGTTACCCGGAGTAAATCCTAAAGCCAAAGCAAACTTGGTCAAAATCTCTTTCTGTTTTGGTCCAAGAACATGGTCAGCATAAACCATACGCGTCAAATCATACAAACGCTCTAATCTTTGAGAGTGCAAATACGGTGGATTGATTGGGTATTTTAAAGGATTTTCTAAAATCTCTTCATATTCTGCTGCTGAAATTTCTAAACGAGAAGCCAATTTATCCAAAAATTCTTTTTCCTCTTTGCTCATATCACCATCGGCAATGGCCACACGAACAATAGCTGAAAAATGTCCTTTGTTTCTGCTTTTGAACTCGCTATCAAATAAATCTGAAATTGACATAATTTTATTGGTTTTAATACTGCAAATATAAGCCAATTTACTTTTTTAGAAAACCAATTCGCAAAATGTTTTTCATCGATTTTTGGGTTTGTTTTTCTAAGGCAATTAAAATTAATTGTAAGTTTACGTTCCAAACAACCAAACCATAATGTCAGATTTCTGGATATACTTCAATCTCGGATTAAAACATGTGCTTGATATTTCTGCTTATGACCATGTTTTATTCCTCTTAGCCTTAACCGTTCCTTACGATGCCAAAGCCTGGAAACGAATTTTAATTTTAGTTTCCTTATTTACCTTGGGACATACATTATCTTTATTCTTGGCTGTTTTTGAAATCATAAAAATCAATCCAACCTTCATTGAATTTTTAATTCCAATCACCATCTTGATTACCGCTATTTTCAACCTGTATTCAACCGGAAAATCAGCCAAAAAAGACAACATGACTTTCATCGGTTTTATCACTGTTTTTTTCGGAATCATACACGGCTTAGGATTTTCAAATTACTTCAACAGCATCCTTTCCGGAAAACCTACCGACAAATTATTACCCATGTTTGAATTTGCATTGGGCATTGAAGCGGCACAAATCATTGTGGTAATCGCCTCATTAATGCTTGCCTTTGTCTTTCAAACGCTACTAAAATTCTCCAAACGCGATTGGATTTTAATGATTTCTGCTTTTATTATTGGCGTCGTGATTCCGATGATTTTACAAAGTGAAATTTGGGTTAAATAATTGTTCAGAAGTGAAAGGTTTAGGTATATTTGCTATCCATTTTCCCGCTATCTGTTACAATCTTTTTTAAATTACCACGGGTTAAAACCCATGGCAAGTCAAAAAAGGATTTCCACGACTATCGGGGCTAAAAGAAAAACCATTTGATTATCAGTAATCTTGTAACACAAAACAAGATTCTGAAAAACAAGTTCAGAATAAATGAAAGAAGCCAAGCAAAAAAAATACGACGTAGCCTACCTCCGAATTGCCGCCGAATGGAGCAAATTATCCTATTGTCAACGCAAGCAAGTGGGCGCCATCATCGTGCGCGACCGAATGATCATTTCCGACGGCTACAACGGAACGCCATCCGGATTTGAAAACTGTTGCGAAGACGAGGAAGGCTTAACCAAATGGTATGTTCTACACGCCGAAGCCAATGCCATTTCCAAAGTGGCACGTTCTACCCAAACTTGTGAAAATGCAACGTTGTACATCACACTTTCGCCTTGCAAAGAATGCAGCAAACTCATTCATCAGTCCGGAATCAAAAGAGTTGTTTTCAAGAATGGATATCGAGATGAATCCGGTTTAGATTTTCTACGAAAAGCCGGAATTGAAGTAACACAAATTGAAAATTTAGACTAAATCTATAACAATCTCTGCTATCCTAAAAAGATACTGACACGAGCGAAACAAACTGATGCAGTAAATAAATTCAGCATAAAATGAAATCTAAGGAAAAATACTTGCCTTTATTACTATTCTCATGCGTCGCCTTGGGAATCATCATTGGTGGTATGCTTAATTTTCCTAAACGAACACTTTCTAAGCAAAACGCCAGCAAAGCCAAAATCGAAAGACTGATTGACTTTATCAATGAGGAATATGTTGACGACGTCAATTCAGATTCAATTGTTGATTTAACAGTGAACAGCATTTTAGCCAATCTTGATCCACATTCTGTTTATATTCCGCCAAGCGAACAATCTTCGGAAGCCGAATTGATGAAAGGGGATTTTGTTGGTATTGGTGTCAATTTTTACATGTTCAATGACACGGTTACGATTGTAAAACCATTAGAAAATGGTCCGGCCGAAAAAGCAGGAATCTTAGCCGGTGACCGAATTTTATACGCCGATAAAGACAAACTATTCGGAAGAAAATTACCAACCGACAGTTTGTTCAACAAATTAAAAGGGGAAGAAGGTTCAAGCGTTTTATTAACGATTTATCGAAAAAGCACCAACAAGAAACTAAAAATTCCTGTGATTCGCGATGTCGTTCCCATTAAAAGTGTTGACACTTATTTAAAACTAAACGCCACAACCGGTTATATCAAAATCAATCGATTCGCCGAGAATACTTATGATGAATTCCGCCTAGGATTGGAACAATTGAAAAAGCAAGGCATGAAAACATTGGTGATTGATTTGCGCGACAATGGTGGCGGTTATTTAGAAAAAGCGGTTGAAATTGCCGACGAATTGTTGAAAGACAAAGAACTAATCGTTTTCACCAAAAACAAAAGAGGTGAAATCAACAAAACCTTTGCTACCGAAGAAGGCATATTTGAAACCGGAAGCGTTTATGTTTTAATCGATGAAAATTCGGCTTCTGCCAGCGAAATTTTAGCCGGTGCCATTCAGGATAATGACCGAGGAACTATTGTTGGCCGACGTTCTTTCGGAAAAGGATTAGTGCAACGCGAAATGGATTTTGATGATGGTTCGGCCGTACGTTTAACTACTTCCAGATATTACACACCCAGCGGTCGTTCAATCCAAAAACCTTATGTAAAAGGCCAAGGCGAAGTGTACAGTCATGACTATGAAAAGCGATTTGAAAACGGTGAGTTGTATGCCAAAAATAAAATTAAAGTCGCCGATTCTCTAAAATTCAAAACTAAAAAAGGCAGAATAGTTTATGGCGGCGGCGGTATCGTTCCGGATATTTTTGTGCCTTTGGAAGTGAAAAAAGGAGAAGAAAGTTTGGCTTATATTTTAAGCTCCGGTTTGGTAAGTCATTTTGTTTTTGAACAATTAGACAAAAGTCGCGACTCGTTTAAAGGAATGACATTTGACGTTTTTTTGACCAAAATGCAAAAAAACGACAGTGCTGTTTCCAAATTTGAAAGCTATTTAAAAGACTCCGGTTTGGATATGTCTTTGTCTAATAATAAAGCTTTGGTTAAAAAATTCTTGACGGCTGAATATGCCCGACAACTTTTTGGCGAAGACCAATACTACCAAATTTTATTGAAAGAAGACACCATGTTAAAAGCAATTTTGAAGTAACCTTACTTTCTAATGCTATCATGTACTTGCGCATGAACACCATTATTCCATAAAGTTAGAATATCGGTTGCAACAGCAGCGCCACTTCCGGCAGCGATTGCTAACTGACTGCGCCAACCGGCTAAAGTTCCGATCACATAAATACCTTCGGTTACTTTATGATCGATATTTTTAAGTTGGATTCTATTCTTCTCAGGAATGACTTTTTGATGTGGCATTACATATTCGGCTAAGCCTTCAATAGTAAAAGGGTTTCCAGCACCGATTCCGATAACAACAATTTTCGTTTGATAAGAATTCTGATTGGTGATAACGGTAAAATTTCCGGCTTCACCTTCTATCTTCATTACCTTTTCACCGGAAATTTGGTCGATATGCGGATACAATTGGTTTAAATGGTCAATGCTTTCCGTTAGTAATTCTGAACCTAATTTTCCTGAAGGAATTCCGTAAGCGTTATTAAAAAGTGCGTCTTGTAGCGAAGAAGCTTTTTGATGAGTGATGATGCCAATTTTTTTATCAATAACAAAAGGTTTGTTTTGAGCCGAACCCAAAATCAAGGCACAAGACATGCCAGAAACGCCACCACCAATTATCAAAACATCATACATAGAAAGGAAAATTACAAATATTAAAAATCAAATCTCAATGTTCAATCCTTTAAAATTTGAAGTTTCGGAATTGAAATTTACTTGGAATTTGGCGCTTTCAAATTGGAATTTAAAAACGTTAGTTTTTTAATTTGTCCTCGATTTTCTTTGACATTCTAAAAATCAAAAGGATTAAGACCGCACAAAATGAAGCAGCTATACCAATCAAAGCCACCATGCTGTCGCCTTCAAAAGGATTATTAAAATCAAGTAAATAAACATTTACCAGTATCAGCGCAACGGCAAGAAATATAAGTATGTTGGTGAAAATTTTCATGTAATAAATTTATGGAACAAAAATACTAATTTTTAAGGTTATGCAAATAGCCCTTTAACATTAGTCGCAAATAATTTAACAGCAATCGCCAGCAAAACTACGCCAAAAACTTTCCTTATGATGCTCAATCCGTTTTTGCTAAGCATTCTTTCAATTTTTGAAGACGATTTCAATATGGCATAAACCAATATAATATTCAACAAAATAGCAATGATAATATTTATCGACTGAAATTCGGCTCGCAATGAAAGTAATGTAGTCATCGTTCCGGCACCGGCAATTAAAGGAAAAGCAATCGGCACAATCGAAGCCGAAGTTGCTGCTTCATCGCGATATAGTCTTATCCCTAAAATCATTTCTAAAGCCAAAAAGAACAACACAAACGAACCGGCTACTGCAAATGAATTCACGTCAATACCAATCAATTTCAAAATTTCTTCGCCTACAAAAAGAAACGCAATCATGATTCCGGCCGAAACCAAAGATGCTTTTTCCGATTGAATATGACCAAATTTTGTTCTCAAATCAATAATCACCGGAATACTTCCAACGATATCAATTACAGCAAAAAGAACCATGGTTGCTGTCGCTATTTCTCTAAAATCTAAATTCATACCGTTTATTTTTTGCAAAATTAGGTTTTTAATAATTCACTTAAGCCAAATTTCATTTGTACTTTTGCATTCTTAAAATCAGATTATGTTTCAATTAGGCAAAACCATAGTTTCAGAAGACATCCTTGAAAAAGATTTTGTGTGCAACCTTTCGGCTTGTCACGGCGCATGTTGTGTTGATGGCGATGCCGGCGCACCTTTAAATAAAGAAGAAACTAAAATCTTGGAAGAAATCTATCCGAAAATAAAACCGTTTTTACGCAAAGAAGGAATAGAAGCCATAGAAAGATTAGGCACTTGGGTTGTCGGAACCGACCAAGATTTAGAAACTCCACTCATTGACAATAAAGATTGTGCTTACGTAATTTTTGACGGAAAAACAGCACTTTGCGGTATTGAACAAGCATACAATCAAGGTATAATCAACTGGAAAAAACCGGTTTCGTGTCATTTATATCCAATTAGAGTGAAAGATTTCAGCGAATTTGCAGCAGTGAATTATGACCGTTGGGATATTTGCAGTGACGCTTGTACTTTGGGTAAAGAACTTCAAGTACCGGTTTATAAATTTGTCAAAGAAGCGTTAATTCGAAAATTTGGGGAAGATTGGTATGCTGAATTGGAAAAAGTAGCGGAAGATTTAAAAAATGGGAAATAAAAAAAGCCGAAATCAAATTGATTTCGGCTTTTTTGTGGAGAATACCGGATTCGAACCGGTCACCTCTTGCCTGCCAGGCAAGCGCTCTAGCCAAATGAGCTAATCCCCCCATTTTTGGAGAGCACAAATATATAATTTTATAGAAACAAAAAGCAATTCCAAACCTATCTTTTTGAGATTTGTTATAAATTTACATAAAATTACCATTCTATGTCTGCCGAAAACCCCAATGGATTGATTGAAATCCAAATTGATAATACTATTGCAACGGTTACCTTTAGTCATCCTGCAAGCAATTCTTTCCCAAGTGATTTATTGCAAAAACTAACCGAAGAATTAAACGCTTTAAATAATAATGATAGTGTTAATGTGGTCATTCTACAAAGCACAGGCAAAACTTTTTGTGCCGGTGCTTCTTTTGAGGAATTGCTTTCCATTAATGATTTCGAAACCGGTAAAAATTTCTTTTCCGGCTTTGCCAATGTGATTAATGCGATGCGGAAATGCTCCAAGATTATCATCGGAAAAATACAAGGAAAAGCGGTTGGCGGTGGCGTTGGCTTGGCTTCGGCTTGTGATTTTGCTTTTGCCTACCAAGATGCTTCGATTAAACTATCTGAAATAGCTATCGGAATTGGTCCGTTTGTGATTGAACCGGCGGTTTCGAGAAAAATCGGAAAAACAGCGATGACCCAATTAACATTACAACCTTATCATTGGCAAACTGCGGATTGGGCTGTAGAAAAAGGACTTTATGCTGATCTCTTTGATAGTTACGGAGAATTAGACGAAAATACTTTGGCTTTCGCCAAAAAACTCGCCGGTTACAATCCGGAGGCTTTGGCTGAAATGAAGAAAGTTTTTTGGGAAGGCACTGAAAATTGGGACGAACTTTTATATCAAAGAGCAGCAATATCAGGAAGATTAGTACTTTCCGATTTTACAAAAAATGCTTTAAGTGAATTTAAAAAATAAATCATGACTCTTATTTCTCTTATTCAGCAAGTCAATATCGATGAAAAAATAAAAAATGCCCCGGATAATGGTTATTTAATCGGTATTTGGATTGGTTATGTTTTACCTTTTGTATTACTGGTTGGTGTTGCTTATTTAATGTACAGCCGTGCTAAAAAAAGACAAAACGACCAATAGCAATATTTTACTAAATTTGCAGCGTAAAAACTTCTTTCATGAGTAACATCAGAATCACCAAACAATTTTCTTTCGAAACCGGACATGCGCTTTATGGCTATGACGGCAAATGTAAAAATGTACACGGACATAGTTATAAATTGTCGGTGACGGTGATTGGCCAACCCATAACTGACATTTCGAATGTGAAGTTTGGAATGGTGATTGATTTCTCTGATTTAAAAAAAATTGTAAAAGAAGAAATCGTAGACATTTTCGACCATGCTACCGTTTTTAATAAAAACACACCGCATATTGAATTGGCTGCCGAATTGAAAAATCGTGGACATCATGTAATTTTAGTCGATTACCAACCAACAAGTGAAAATATGGTAACCGATTTTGCTCAAAAAATTAAAAGTCGTTTGCCAAAAGACATTAATTTGCATTCTCTAAAACTTCAAGAAACCGAAACCTCTTTTGCCGAATGGTATGCCTCTGACAACTAAACTGTCACACTGAGGAGTCTATGCTGAGCGAAGCCGAAGTACAGTCGAAGTGCCTTAAAAAAACTAATCTTAAATGACGATTTCACCCAATAAAAAAATATACTTCGCTTCTGACCAACACCTTGGCGCACCAACTCCAGAGTTGAGTTTTCCGCGCGAACAAAAGTTTGTCGCATGGTTAGATGAAGTCAAGAAAGATGCCGATGTTATTTTTCTTTTGGGCGATTTGTTTGATTTTTGGTTCGAATATAAAACCGTTGTTCCTAAAGGCTTCGTGCGTGTTTTAGGCAAATTAGCCGAAATTTGCGACAGCGGTATTCCGATTTACTTTTTCGTAGGCAATCACGATTTGTGGATGAGTGACTATTTTGAAAAAGAGCTAAACATTCCCGTTTATCACGACAACCAGGAATTTACTTTTAATGACAAAACGTTTTTGATTGGTCACGGTGATGGAAAAGGTCCGGGTGATAAAGGCTACAAACGCATGAAAAAAGTGTTTACGAGTCCGTTTTCGAAATGGTTATTTCGTTGGTTACATCCTGATTTGGGCGTGAAATTGGCACAATATCTTTCGGTAAAAAACAAACTGATTTCAGGCGATGCCGATGTAAAATTCTTGGGCGAAGAAAACGAATGGTTGGTGCAATACGCCAAACGCAAACTCGAAACCAAACATTACAATTACTTCATTTTTGGTCACAGACATCTTCCAATGGTCATCAAAGTAGGTGAAAACTCAGAATATGTAAACTTAGGCGATTGGATTGGTTATTTTACTTATGGGGTTTTTGACGGCGAGAATTTTGAGTTGAAAGAATATAAATAACACAAATTATTACTTTGTCATTTCGACGAAGGAGAAATCACATAACGTTAGGCTATGTTACTGAAGTGATGATTCAAAAATTCAAATTCCGGATTAAATCCCCGAATCAAATTCAACTTCTTCTCTCTTTTCCATTTTTTTAATTCTTTTTCTCTGCCTATAGCTTCTTGCACCCATGTGAATTTTTCATAATACACCAAAAATTCCAAATTGTATTTTGAAGCAAATGTTTTATTACCAAGTTCAATATTTTCTTTGTGCTGTTTCAATCTTTCTCTTAGATTGTTAGTCATTCCGATGTAGAAAGTAGATCGATAAGAATTGGTAATGATATAAACGTAATAATTATGAAAACCTTGTTGAGAGTTGAACATAATTGTTTCTTGAATTGTCTGTCCCTCATTAGTGTTGTGTGATTTCTCCTTCGTCGAAATGACAAAAAAATTCTACCTCAAATCCTTCAACCTCAACTGAACCGCTACATTGCCATTGAACTCGTTTTCATCAATACAATAAACCGCTTCAAACGGATTCTGATTCTTAACTAAATCTAATTTTTTTCCTAATCCAAATCCGATAGCACCAAAACCTTGACTACTCCCGAAACTTCGGGACTGTTTGACGAATAGTTTTAAATGGTTTTCATCGGCTCCGATTCCTTTGGCATAACCCGAATCTATTAATCCTTTCGACATAAAAACCGGTGTCATATTTTGTGGCCCAAAAGGTTCGAATTGGTTCAAAATTCTGATTAACCTTTCGTTGATATCCGCTAAATTAATTTCTGCATCCACCGAAATTTCCGGTGTTAATAAATCAGGATGAATGGTTTCTTCCACAACGGTTTCGAAAGCTTCTTTGAAAGCGGCATAATTTTCTTCTTTCAACGTCATTCCGGCGGCATACATGTGTCCACCAAATTGTTCCAAATGCTGTGCACATGCTTCCAACGCATTGTAAATATCAAAATCTTTTACCGAGCGAGCTGAAGCAGCAAGTTTGTCTCCACTTTTGGTAAAAACAACTGTCGGGCGATAATATGTTTCGGTCAATCGGGAAGCGACAATGCCGATGACGCCTTTGTGCCAATTTTTATTATAAACCACTGTTGTAAATTTTTCTGTCTCCTGATTTATTTCAATTTGATCCAGCGCTTCAATTGTAATTTGTTTGTCTAAATCTTTGCGGTCGCTATTGTGTTGCTCAATTTCAGAAGCAAAAATTTCGGCTTGGTCTAAGTCGTATTCTGTGAGTAAAGCCACGGCTTCATTGCCGTGCTTGATTCTTCCTGCTGCGTTGATTCTTGGCGCAATGATAAAAACAACATCCGTAATCGTCAGTACTTTTTTAGCTTCGCTCCGTTCGCCGTTGGATCGGGTCTTCACATTTTGAACCAAAGCTTTGATTCCCGGACGCGGATTAGCATTAATGACTTCTAATCCAAACTTCGCCAAAGTTCTGTTTTCGCCTGTCATCGGAACAATATCTGCGGCAATTGCAGTTGCTACTAAATCTAAATAGGGCAATAAATCTTCAATGGTTTGCTTTCTATTTTGGGCCAAGGCTTGTACCAATTTAAAACCAACACCACAACCGCACAATTCATCATAAGGATAATGACAATCCTCTCGTTTTGGATCCAAAACAGCAACCGCATCCGGTAAAAATTCGCCCGGACGATGGTGATCACAAATAATAAAATCGATATTTTTTTCTTTGGCGTAAGCCACATGCTCAATAGATTTAATTCCACAATCCAAAGCGATAATCAACGAACAACCATTGTCATCCGCATAATCAATGCCTTTATACGAAATCCCATAACCTTCGTCATAGCGATCGGGAATATATGTCGCCACATTAGGATAATAGCTTTTCAGATAACTCGACATCAGCGACACTGCCGTCGTACCATCGACATCATAATCCCCAAAAACCAAGATGTTTTCGCCATTGGCAATCGCGGTTTCAATTCGGGTCACGGCTTTGTCCATGTCTTTCATCAAATACGGATCGTGCAAATCAGCCAAACTCGGACGAAAAAATTGTCGGGCGGCTTCATAAGTTTCAATACCTCTTTGTACCAAAAGCATCGCGATCAATTCGTCCACTTTTAATTCAGTGGCTAGAGCTTTTACTTTTTCGGATGACGGTTTTGGTTTTAGAGTCCAGCGCATATTTATTTACGAATTGAAAATTATGAATTACGAAGTTATTATTTTTTTAAAAAAAATACTACAAATTATTTAAAAATTTAAATAACCATGTTTTCATGTCCCAAAAAAAGGTGTTTTGAAGTTATAGATATATAAATCACAAATGTTTTAAATATGAGAATCTTTAAAAAATATTATTACACTAATCGCAAAAGTAATTATAACAGAACATATATTTTTGGCGAATTAGGTATTTTAATTATCTTGATTTCCAATGGTTATAACTTTAACGATGCACTGTTAAAAGCAATTGCTTTTGGCGAACTTATAAACTGGCTTCATCCTTTTTCACTTAGAAAAGAAACTTCAAAAGAAGATATTCAAAAAATTATCAATGAAAAAACAGATGATAAAGCCAACTTAGAAAGAGTAAGAAAAGAAGCTTGCCTTTAGACAATAAAACTGAATTAATATTCGCTACTTTTGAATTATAAAATAAACAAAATGCAAATTCAAGGTCAGATTGTCGATATCAAAAACAAGCGAATTTATTCCGGTGAAGTTACAATTACCAATGGAAAAATTGTTTCCGTTGTGGAGAAAAATCACAATATCAAAAACTATATACTTCCCGGATTTATTGATGCACATATCCATATTGAAAGTTCGATGCTTGTCCCTTCTGAATTTGCTAAAATTGCCGTTTTGCATGGAACTATCGGCACCATTTCTGATCCGCATGAAATTGCGAATGTTTTAGGAAAAGACGGTGTGTATTACATGATTGACAATGGTAAAAAAGTGCCATTGAAGTTTCATTTTGGCGCGCCATCTTGTGTTCCGGCTACTTTTTTTGAAACCGCCGGTGCCGTAATTGATTCGGAACAAATCAAGGAATTAATGGCTTTACCGGATATTTATTATTTATCGGAAATGATGAATTATCCGGGTGTTCTGTTTGACGACGAAGAAGTTTTGAAAAAGATTGCTTGGGCGAAACATTTCAACAAACCTGTGGACGGCCATGCGCCGGGATTGCGTGGCGAACCTGTTAAAAAATACATTTCTGCCGGAATCACAACAGACCATGAATGTTTTACTTTTGACGAAGCCGCCGAAAAACTATCCCTCGGCATGAAAGTTATTATTCGTGAAGGAAGTGCCGCCAAAAACTTTGAAGCACTAATCGATTTGCTTCCCGACAATTTCGAAAACATGATGTTCTGTTCTGATGACAAACATCCGGACGATTTGATTTTAGGACATATCAACCAACTTTGTGCAAGAGCGGTTGCCAAAGGCATCGACGTTTTCAAAATATTACAAGTCGCTTGTATCAATCCGGTGAAACATTATAAGATGGAAGTTGGTTTACTCCAAAATAACGATGCTGCCGATTTTATCGTCGTGGAAGATTTAGTCAACTTCAAAGTAAAACAAACCTACATCGACGGAGAATTGGTTGGCGAAAACGGTCAGTCTTTTGTACCCCATGTCGAATTTGACAAACCCAATAATTTCAATACTTCCGCTAAAGTTTTAAGCGATTTTAAAATTACGAGTTCCGCCAAAACCATTCGCGTCATTGAAGCTTTGGAAGGCCAATTGATTACCAATGAAGTTCATTGTACACCAAAAATTATTGCGGGAAATTTAGTTTCCGATGTTGAAAACGACATCTTGAAAATGGCAGTCGTGAATCGCTATGAAAATGCTCCACCCGCTATTGCTTTTATCAAAAACTTTGGATTGAAAAAAGGAGCGATTGCCAGTTCGGTAGCGCATGATTGTCACAATATAGTGGTAGTTGGAACCTCTGACGAAGAAATTTTGAGTGCTGTAAACTTGATTATCCAAAATACCGGCGGGATTTGTGCCGTAAACGGTTCCGATAAAAAATCGTTGGCTTTACCGGTTGCAGGAATCATGAGTGATCAAAACGGTTGGGAAGCCGGACGTTTGTACCAAGAAATCGACGCGATGGCAAAAGAATTGGGTAGTACTTTAAAAGCGCCGTTTATGACACTTTCGTTTATGGCGCTGTTGGTGATTCCCGATTTGAAATTATCCGACAAAGGATTGTTTAGTGGCAACAGTTTTTCTTTTGTAGATTTGGAAGTAGAATAGTAACTAAAGATGCTGATTGATAAACGGATCAGCCCATTTTTCATTATTCAAAATATTCGGATCGGTCAACGTTCTAAGGAAAACAACCAGAGCCTCTTTCTGTGCCTCAGTCAAATTAAGCTGTTGCGGATTGCCATCCGGTCCTTTTAAAAATGGAGACAAATTGGGGTGATTTTTCACACCGCTATTGTAATGTTCAACAACTTGTTGCAAAGTCTGAAAACGACCATCATGCATGTAAGGGCTTCCTAAAGCTATGTTTTTTAAGGTCGGGATTTTAAAAGCACCTTTTAAACTGCTATTCGTCGGAAAAGTTTCAAAAGCCCCAAAATCATTGGTCGAAATTACATCCAATCCATTGTTTTTTGGTCCCGAGTTGACGCTTACAAAAGCTTCTGTGGCATGACAATTAACACAACCTGCGCCACCTTGGGCAACCGGTTTTAAAAAAAGTTCTTTGCCTAAATTCTCTGCGTCAGTAAAATTTGGAAATGGTGTTAGTCTTGTAGCTACTTGCGCTCTTCCTTCATCATATTTACTTTGGGAACTGACGATGCTTCTGATGAATTGTGACAAGGCTTTGGCAATTCTTTCGTTAGTTATATTTCCTGAACCAAATGCGCCCAAAAACAAATTACTATAAAAAGGGCGTTCAGAAACTCTTTGAATAATTTCAGTTTCAGTTAAGCCCATTTCGTTATGGTCTACAATCGGTTGCAAAACTTGTTCTTCCAAAGTAGCTGCACGTTCATCCCAAAAAAAACGGCCACGCACATAATACCTTTGGTTGACTAACGTAATCGAATGTCTTCTGGTTGGGGCAAAATTAAACCCAAGACTAAGCACGGGAGAATCGGTAAAGGCCAAATTCTGACGGTGACAACTAGCACAAGCAACCGTTTTATTTCGACTCAAATTTACATCATAAAAAAGCACTCTTCCCAAAGTCGCTCCGCCATCTGTAATCGGATTGTCTTCCGGAGTATTGTCGATTCCGTTGATAGAACTGGCCAAAATGCCACCATCATTGGTCGTAAAATGTGACGGTAAATTTAGATTGGAATAGTTATAAGGCGTTTCGGGTAAAGCAATAATGGCCGCAGGCGTGATCGGAACATATTTACTGTCGTCCGAACAAGAAGTACAGAGGATAAAAACTATCGCTATAACCAAAACTCTTATCATTCTTCGTGCTTTCTCTTTTCTTTTTCTGAACTTTTCCCACCAACCACAGCCACGATTTCTCCTTTTGGCGGTTTAATTTCAAAGTGTTTTAAAACCTCTGATGCTGTTCCACGGATGGTTTCTTCATGTAATTTTGATAATTCTCTGGAAACGGAAACCGGTCGGTCTGCACTAAAATATTGCACAAACTCAGCTAAAGTTTTGACCAATTTATGTGGCGAAACATAGAAAATCATCGTTCTATTTTCTTCGGCTAGCGCCAAATAACGGGTTTGTCTGCCTTTCTTTTCAGGTAAAAACCCTTCAAAAACAAATCGATCATTGGGCAAACCACTATTGACCAAAGCCGGTACAAAAGCAGTAGCACCGGGCAAGCAATCCACTTCAATATTATTTTCCACACAAGCTCTTGTCAATAAAAATCCGGGATCTGAAATTGCAGGCGTTCCGGCATCGCTAATCAAAGCAATACTTTCTCCGGCTTGCAAACGCTTCACCAAACTCTCCACGGTTTTATGTTCATTATGCATGTGGTGACTGTGCATGTGCGTCGAAATTTCGAAATGCTTAAGCAATTTTCCGCTCGTGCGTGTGTCTTCGGCCAAAATCAAATCGACTTCTTTCAAAACTTTTATCGCCCTGAAAGTCATGTCTTCTAAATTGCCAATAGGCGTTGGAACAATGTAAAGTTTGGACATTTACTTGAATTTATTCTCCACAACCTCCATAAATCTCTCGATATAATCTTCTTTGCCAACCCAATAATTATAATCAGGAATGACCATTTCATTTAGAAAATCTTTGGCTTCTGCTAAATTATCAAAAGTATTTAATTGCGAAATCACGCGGTTAAAATCTTCATTGCTTCCTGCAAAAAGATTATTGACAAAAGCTACCCTGTCGTTCAATCCGATTTCCATGGTTTTACCAAAAGATGTATTTATGGAAGTCGATTTAGGTTCGGATATTTCTTTGGTTTCGGTCACTGATTCTTTCACCAGTTCGCTATCGCTCGAGTCTGAAGAAAAAAGCGAAACTTCATTCGGCTTTACAAAAATCGGGTCGACATAGTTTTCGCCCAATAAATCTTCTAAAGCTACATGCTTGGTTCCGGGTTTTACTTCTGAAGCTGTCTCAGCCGGTTCGATTTCTTCCGCCAGTTCGCTGTCGCTCTGGTCTTCTTCATCGTCTTCAGCCAATTCAAATATAGGCTTGAAAACCGGTTCTTCTTTGGTATCAGGTTCGTTTTCGGCTACTACATCTTCCATTTGTTCTTCCGAAACAGGTTCAACGGCTTCTTCGATTTCTTCCTCTGAAACAATCTCAGCTTCTTCTTCAGTGGCTACAACAGTTTCAGGTTCTGCTTGTATTTCAACTGCTGGCTCTTCAACTTGTTTTACTTCCAAAACTACTTCTTGTGGCGTTTCTTCCTGTAAATGTTGCTCTAGTTTTCCTTCCAAAACTGCAGCTTGAACATCGTTTTTAACCGATTCAAAATTGTCTTGATAAAACTTTAAAACGGTTAATGTCTCGTATAATTTTTGGGTTTCTTTATACAATTGATCTACTTCCGATTTGTTTTTCAGTTTCAAAATTCGGTGGGCAATGCTGATTAATTCGGATTCTAATCTTTTTTTCATCTTTTGGAAATTATAGGAAATACGCTTGTATCTTTTTTATTAATTTTCTTCCGTTGCATTTATTTAACCTCGGGAAGAAGTAACGGTAATTAAAATTTTTCTACATTTGAATCGACGTAAAAATAGAAAAAAATGATGTCGGTTTGTTTTCGTTACAAAGTAATAAAAACTATTCATTTTTAGCGCAAGAAAAATACAAAATGTTTCTCGAAAATACAGTAAATCATAAAGAACAATTTGGTTGGATTGAAGTCATCTGCGGATCGATGTTTTCGGGCAAAACGGAAGAACTCATTCGCCGATTAAAAAGGGCTCAATTTGCCAAACAAAAAGTCGAAATCTTCAAACCTTCCATCGATACGCGCTACGATGAAGAGATGGTTGTTTCCCATAACAAAAACGAAATTCGCTCAACTCCTATTCCGGCAGCTGCCAATATTCGAATTTTGGCACAAGGCTGTGATGTCGTAGGCATTGACGAAGCGCAGTTTTTTGATGACGAAATTGTTGCGGTTTGCAATGATTTAGCCAATTCCGGAATACGCGTAATTGTAGCGGGATTGGATATGGATTTTAAAGGCAATCCTTTCGGACCAATGCCTGCTTTGATGGCAACCGCAGAATATGTAACCAAAGTACACGCCGTTTGTACCCGAACGGGAAATTTAGCGCATTATAGTTTTAGAAAAAATGACAATGAAAAATTGGTCATGCTTGGCGAAACCGAGGAATACGAACCTCTGAGTCGGGCTGCTTATTTCAATGCCATGCGTGAAAACATGGTGGTAAAAGATGCCGAAAACCTATCTAAAGAAGAATAATTCCTTGACACTAACCCTACGAAATATCATTCCCATCATCAAGGCCAATTGGATCGGCCAAAATGATGTAGCCATTATTGACGCAATTTCTATTGACAGTCGCTCATTGCAAAATGGTGAAAACACTTTGTTTTTTGCGATTTCCGGACCGAATAATGATGGTCATTCTTATATTGAAGAATTGATTGAAAAAGGCGTAAAGCATTTTGTTGTTACTTATATTCCTTCAGCTGTAGCCGGAAAAGCTAATTTTTTGGTAGTTGAAAATACTTTGGAAGCATTGCAGAAATTTGCTTCGTATTACCGAAGTTTATTCGAATTTCCTATCATTGGCATTACCGGAAGTAACGGTAAAACCATCATCAAAGAATGGTTAAACTTTCTTTTGAGTCCGGATTACAATATCATTCGCAGTCCGAAAAGTTACAATTCACAAGTTGGTGTTCCTTTATCCATTTTAGGCATCAAAGAAAAACACAATCTCGGGATTTTTGAAGCCGGCATTTCGACAATGAATGAGATGGAAAAACTCCAAAAAATCATTCGCCCGACGATTGGAATTTTGTCGAATATCGGTTCGGCACACGATGAAGGATTTCCTAGCGTAGCTGAAAAAATAAAAGAGAAATTAAAGTTATTTACTTCGGTCAATGTTTTGATTTTAAACAAAAACAAAACCATCAATGCCTTTGTCAATCCGAAGATTAAAACATTCAGTTGGTGTTCCGATGATAAAAGCGCGGATGTTTATATTACCAAAAAAAATATCGGCGATTTAACCGAATTGCAAGTTACTTACAAAGAAGATACTTTCCCGATTATCATTCCGTTTCAAGACCAAGCTTCGGTAGAAAATGCGATTCACTGCATGATGGTGATGTTGTATTTTGGCTACAATCACAAAGTCATTCAGACTCGAATGGCGCAATTGTATCCTGTGGAAATGCGTCTGAAAGTCAAAAACGGAATTTACAATTGTACGATTATCGATGACAGTTACAGCTCTGATTTTCAGTCGTTAAAGATTGCTTTAGACTTTTTGGAACACCAAAAACAACACAAAAAGAAAACCATAATTCTCTCCGATATTTTCCAAAGCGGATTGAACAATGAAGAACTATATTCTCAAGTTTCGCAATTGATTATTTCAAATAAAATCACTCGTGTGATTGGTATTGGCGAAACCATTTCGCAGTATAAAAGCAAATTTATCAATAGTGTTGCTTTTAACAATGTAGCCGAATTTGCAGATGCATTTGACCGATTGAATTTTGAAAACGAAACCATATTGGTTAAAGGCGCTCGCGATTTTCACTTTGAAGAAATCGTCTCGATGTTGGAAGAGAAAACCCATGAAACTGTTTTAGAAATTAACTTAAACGCGATTAGTTATAACTTAAATTTCTTCAAATCAAAATTGGCTCCCAAAACCAAAATGATGGTCATGGTGAAAGCTTTTGGCTATGGAAATGGCGGTTTCGAGATCGCTAAATTGTTGGAACACCACAAAGTCGATTATCTTGGCGTGGCATTCGCCGATGAAGGCATATCTTTAAAAAGTGCCGGAATTACTGTTCCGATTATGGTGATGAATCCTGAAACGACGAGTTTTTCGGCTATTATTCAGCATAACTTAGAACCGGAGATTTATTCGATTAAAGGGTTGAAAGCTTTCTTGAAAATTGCCGAACAAAAAAAACTAAAAAACTTCCCGGTTCACATTAAAATTGACACCGGAATGCACCGTTTGGGCTTTGAAGAAGAAAATTTATCCGAATTGATTTCCATCCTAAAAGGCAACGAAACGGTTCAAATTAAAAGTGTTTTGTCACACATGGCAACGAGTGATGATTTGAAACACGATGTTTTTGCGAAATCACAAATTGCATTGTTTGAAAAATTGTCGGCTCAATTGCTTTCAGCATTAAACATCAAACCGATTCGGCATATTTTAAACACTTCGGGCATATCCAATTATCCCGACGCACAATACGACATGGTTCGCTTAGGTATTGGTTTGTATGGGATTTCCAACGATGAAGAAGAACAAAAGTATTTGGAAAACGTTGGTACTTTAAAATCGGTCATTTCTCAAATACGAACGATTGACCAAGGCGAAAGTGTAGGTTATGGGCGAAGATTTATAGCTGAAAATGAAACTAAAATTGCCACCATTCCTATTGGTTACGCCGATGGCATTCGCAGAAGTTGGGGCAATGGCGTTGGTTATGTTGTTATCAATAACAAACAAGCCAAAATTGTTGGTAGTATTTGTATGGACATGCTAATGGTTGATGTGACTAGCATTGATTGTAAAGAAGGCAACTCGGTGATTATTTTTGGGGAAAACCCTTCTGTAAATCACATGGCCAAACAATTGAATACTATTCCCTATGAAATTCTGACCAGTATTTCACAACGCGTTAAACGTGTCTTTTTCAGAGAATAATTTTAAAAATTTGTGAATCGTTTAGAAAATTAGTTAATTTAGTATCACTATAACCAATTAAAACAAAAGAATTATGGGATTTTTTAGTGATTTCAAAGCGTCTTTAATGAAAGGCGATGTATTGAGTTTAGCAACTGCAGTTGTTATCGGTGGAGCTTTCGGGAAAATTGTAGGTTCAGCTGTTGACGATGTTATTATGCCAATTGTTGGTTTATTAACCGGCGGCATTGACTTTACAACCAAATTCATTACTTTGGATGGTAACAGTTATGAAAGCTTAGCTAAAGCCAAAGAAGCCGGCGCTGCTGTAATTACATACGGTAATCTGGTACAAGCCACTATCAATTTTATCATTATTGCGTTGTTTATTTTTATTATTCTTCGCGCTGCTGAAAGAATGAAGAAAAAAGAAGAAATAGCTCCGGCTGCACCTGCAGGACCAACTCAGGAAGAATTGCTTACTCAAATCAGGGATTTATTGAAAAAATAATACCGCTACATTATATATTCTAAATTTATCCTGAATTCATTTCAGGACTAAACCGCTCCTTAATTGGGGCTGTTTTTCTTTTTGGTAAATCGTCTTTCACCAATCGTAAATCCTTCAAAAACAATCTAAAAATTAAGAAAAGAAAACCTATTTTGCTTTCAGAATTCAGTAATTTTTATACTAAAAACTAAAGTAGAAGCTATTTTCTGTATACTTTTGCACATTGAAATCTTAACCCTTTAAAAATTAGAATATGAAAGTTGCTGTAGTAGGCGCAACCGGTATGGTTGGCGAAGTGATGCTTCAAGTTTTGGCTGAAAGAAATTTTCCGGTTACGGAATTAATCCCTGTCGCTTCTGAGAAATCAGTAGGTAAGGAAATTGAATTTAAGGGTAAGAAATATAAAGTAGTGGGTTTACAAACAGCAGTTGACATGAAGGCTGATATCGCTTTATTTTCGGCAGGCGGAGATACTTCTTTAGAATGGGCGCCAAAATTTGCTGAAGCCGGAACAACCGTAATCGACAACTCTTCCGCTTGGAGAATGGATCCTACTAAAAAATTAGTGGTTCCTGAAATCAATGCTTCTGAGTTAACAGCAGCTGACAAAATCATTGCAAACCCAAACTGTTCTACCATTCAAATGGTAATGGTTTTGGCACCATTGCATAAAAAATACAATATCAAACGTGTGATTGTTTCTACTTACCAATCTATTACAGGAACCGGTGTGAAGGCAGTGCAACAATTGGAAAATGAATACGCCGGCATCAAAGGAGAAATGGCTTACAAATACCAAATTCACCGCAATGCGATTCCACAATGCGACAGTTTTGAAGAGAATGGCTATACCAAAGAAGAAATGAAATTGGTTCGCGAAACGCAAAAAATTATCGGCGATAAAACTATTGCAGTTACTGCAACAGCGATTAGAATTCCGGTTGTTGGCGGTCATAGTGAAGCCGTAAATGTTGAATTTTCCAATGATTTTGATGTGAACGACATTCGTACTATTTTACACAATACCGATGGCGTAACCGTACAAGATAACAACGACACTTATACTTATCCAATGCCTTTGTACGCACAAGGAAAAGATGATGTATTTGTAGGCAGAATTCGCCGTGATGAAAGTCAGCCGAACTCCTTAAACATGTGGATTGTAGCAGACAACTTGAGAAAAGGTGCTGCAACGAATACCGTTCAGATTGCTGAATATTTGGTAGCCAATAATTTAGTGTAATTTACACTTCTCAATAATCCGTCCGGTTTTACAAATCCTAAAGTTTGTTAAAATCGGGCGGATTTTCTTTGGCAATGCTTTACATTTGTGGCGATGAAAAGAAAACTACTTTTAACCAATGCGTTGATGGGATTGATGATATTGTTCGCAATATTCTTTCAGTCAGTTCACTCTTTTGAGCATTTGGCAAAACAATTTTCCGAAAAAAAATGTCATCATATTTACCACAATCATAAAACCGAAGTTACCCATGGTCATGACGGTTTAGAAAAGTGTTTTGTTTGTGAATTTGCCTTTAGTAGTTATACTCCAACACCTATAAAATCTTTTGAATTCAGAAAAACAGAAGTCCCAACTTCCTATACTTTTTCTTATTCTAAAGAAATTACCCAGAAGTTTAGAGGTTCCCTTTTTTCGCTACGCGGACCGCCATATTTTATTGTATAAATAGCTTTTTTCAAGACCAAATCCCTTTGGTCTATTATTTATTTACAATAAACTATCCATTATGAAATTACTATATCTAATCCTAACTTTAGGATTATCACTCGTTGCTACGGCACAAAATAAAATCAGCGGAACGGTTTCCGACAAAGACAATAAACCCTTATCGAATGTCATCGTTTCAATTCCGGAAATTCACAAAGAAACCATGACCAGCGAAAGTGGAAATTACACTTTAAACAATTTACCAACCGGTAATTTTAAAATTGTTTTTTCCAGCATTGGTTTTACTTCACAAACCATTTCAGTTGTTATTTCTCCCCAAGAAATTACACAGAATATTACTTTAGAAGAAAGCATCACGCACATGGATGAAGTCATTGTATCGACTGCTTTTAACAAATTACAATCGCAAAACGTAATGAAAGTCGAGCACCAAAATGTAAAAGCTTTACAACAAAAAGGTGCCGCAACTTTAATCGAAGGTTTGGCTACCATTCCCGGCGTTTCACAAGTTTCCACCGGAACTTCTATCGGAAAACCGGTGATTCGTGGTTTGAGCGGCAATCGCGTTTTGGTTTATACCCAAGGCGTTCGTTTGGAAAACCAACAATTTGGCGCAGAACACGGTTTAGGTTTGAACGATGCCGGTGTCGAAAGTGTGGAAGTCATTAAAGGTCCGGCCTCGTTGCTTTATGGTTCGGATGCGCTTGGCGGCGTTTTGTATTTTAATCCGGAGAAATTTGCCAATGCTGGAGATTTTAAAGCCGATTTTAGTCAAAGATTGTTCTCGAATACTTTAGGAAGCAATACTACTTTGGGGCTAAAAACTTCGAGTGAACATTGGAAATTCTTAGTCCGTGGTAGCTATAATTCGCACGCTGATTACAAAATCGGAGATGGTGATCGAGTAACCAATACTCGATTTAATGAGACTGACCTGAAGGCCGGAATAGGTTACAACAATTCGAATTTTTCATCGGTATTGCGTTATAATTTCAACAAACTGAATTTGGGTATACCCGAAGAAGGAATCGCTGAACAATCTACCAGTAGAAACATTCTTTATCCAAAACAAGGCGTGGACAATCATATCCTTAGCTTGCATAATACTTTGTATTTCAAAAACTCAAAATTGGATGCCGACTTAGGTTATATTTTCAATGACCGAAGCGAATTTGAAGATTCTAATGTCCCCGTTTTGCATATGAAATTGAAAACTTTCAATTACGATGTGAAATATTATTTGCCAAAATTAGGCAAGATTGAAACCATCGTTGGCGTTCAAGGAATGAATCAAACCAATACGAATTTTGGAGAAGAGCTTTTAATTCCGGATGCCCTAACCAACGACTTTGGTATTTTTGGAACCGCCAACTACGAATGGAAAAGCAATGTAATCCAAGCCGGATTGCGTTTTGACAACCGAAATGTCACTACGGAAAACCATGGCACCGTTGGCGAAGAAGGTTATTTTCAGTCCATCGACAAAAGCTTTGACAGTTTCAATGCTTCTTTGGGCTATAAAACGGATTTGGCCAAAAATTTCACGATGCGTTTAAATATTGCTTCCGGTTTCCGTGCGCCGAATTTAGCCGAATTGACTTCAAATGGTGTGCATGAAGGCAGCAATCGCTACGAAATTGGTAACGCCAATTTAAAAAACGAACAAAACTTGCAAACCGATTTAAATTTGGAATACAAAAGCTCGCACTTTGAATTGTTTGTCAATGGATTTTACAACCACATCAATGATTACATCTTTATTTCGCCTAATGGCAACGTAATTGACGGCAATAATGTTTATGATTATGTTCAAGCCAATGCTCGATTATACGGTGGTGAAACCGGTATTCACTTCCATCCGCATCCTTTAGATTGGTTGCATTTATACAGCAGCTTCGAAACGGTTATCGGCGAAAAAGATAATGGTGACCATCTTCCTTTGATCCCGGCGAACAAATGGAACAACACTTTCCGTGGTGAGTTTGAAGTTAAAAACTGGTGGAAAGAAGGTTTTGCTGCTATCAATATCGAAAGTACTTTGGCGCAAAACAATGCCGGTGAATTTGAAACCAAAACCGATGATTACACCCTAATTAATTTGAGTGTAGGCGGAAAAATAATTTTAGGCAAAACCAATTTCAATCTAAATCTGAATGCTAACAATCTGTTTGACAAAGCTTATGTCTCTCATTTGTCAAGACTAAAAGCGGATGGCATTCCGAATATTGGTCGGAATATTGTCTTCGGTATTAATTTTATGATTTAAAAAAAGCGTCCCGAAATTGGGACGCTTTTTTATTTAAAATCTATTATCTCCGTCTATCATTCGCCCTAAACCACCGAGTAGACTTCCTTCTTCTCTTCCGCTGCCGCCACTTTTGGGCGCCGAAGCGATGATTCTGTCAGCCAAACGGCTAAATGGCAATGATTGCACATAAACAGTTCCCGGTCCGCGAAGCGTGGCAAAAAACAATCCTTCTCCGCCAAAAATAGAATTTTTAATGCCGCCTATAAATTCGATATCATAATCTACATCTTTAGTAAATCCAACGATACAACCGGTGTCAACTTTTAAAATTTCTCCTGATGCCAATTCTTTTTTAGCTAAAGTTCCTCCGCTGTGCACGAAAGCCATTCCGTCGCCTTCAATTTTTTGCATGATGAAACCTTCTCCACCGAAAAGTCCGCGCCCTAATTTCTTAGAAAATTCAATTCCAACCGCTACGCCTTTGGCTGCGCAAAGAAAAGAATCCTTTTGACAGATGAACTTGCCTTGAAATTGGGTTAAATCAATCGGGATAATTTTTCCGGGATAGGGTGAAGCGAAGCAAACTTTGCTTTTGGAACTATTCTGATTGATATAGGCTGTCATAAAAAGGCTTTCTCCGGTCAGTACTCTTTTTCCGGCTGACAATAATTTATCAAATAAACCCGATTGTTGTTGGGTTCCATCTCCGAAAATGGTTTCCATTTGAATACCGTTATCCATCATCATAAAACTGCCGGCTTCGGCTACTACAATTTCCTGCGGATCGAGTTCTATTTCTACATATTGCATTTCTTCACCATAAATATGGTAATCTATTTCATGAGCTTGCATAGTGAGTGTTTTTTTAAGTTGTAATGATTAGTAAAATTATTTTAAAAAATGTTACAGTATCGGTTAAAATTCAAACAATATTAACAAACACCATCAATCTGTTAATAAATTGGTATTTTTAATATCATAACTATAATATTTTAATGTTATTTTTACCATATCTCTAATTCAAAACGGTCTACTTATGAATTCAATGTTTACTAAAATTGTTCGAATAGCTTTAGGTTTGGCACTTGTTGTTTTTGGAGCCAACAAATTGTTTAACTTCATTCCGATGGAAGCGCCAACAGGATTACCGGGTTACATATTTTCTGCTGTCGGTCTTTTGGAAGTATTTATTGGACTTATGTTATTGATGAAAAAATGGGTTGCTTTTGCCTTAGTGTTATTAGCGCCTATTTCTATTAACATATTGTTGTTCCATATGTTTTTAGCCATTTCCGGATTGCCTGTGGCGTTAGTCATTTTAGTGTTCAATGCTATTTTGGTTTATAAACATTGGCCACAATACAAACCGCTTTTTTACTAAAGGATTTTGAATATAAAAATGAAAAAGCCGACTATAACTAGTCGGCTTTTTTTAATATTCTATTTTCCCGATGTGTCGCATATTGCGCATAATTCTGTCTTTTCTTCGCTCAATATAAGAAGACGAATTAGTTGCTTTGTATTTTCTTGGATTGGGCAAAATGGCTGCGATTCCAGCCGCTTCTCTTTTGGTTAAATTAATGGCTTTACTTCTGTACCAAACGCGCGCCGCTTCTTCTGCACCATAAACTCCGTTACCCATTTCAATGCTGTTCAGGTAGACTTCCATGATGCGTTCTTTGCCCCAAATGAGTTCGATTAAAACCGTAAAATAAGCTTCTAATCCTTTTCGAAGATAACTTCTGCCTTGCCAAAGGAAAACATTTTTAGCAGTTTGTTGCGATATGGTGCTACCGCCTTTTAGCTTTTTCCCTTTTTGATTGTTCTTGAAGGCTTTTTGCATCGCAGCAAAATCGAAACCGCTGTGTTTTAAGAAATTTCCATCTTCACTGGCTATTACTGCTTTTTGAAGATTCGGCGAAATTTCCTCTAATGGAACCCAATCATGACTGAGCACGGCATCGTTTCCGTCAATCTTGTTTTCGATGGCACGGGTAATCATCAAAGGCGTAATCGGAACAGGCACCCATTTAAAAATAATTACAGTAAGTATCGAAAGTCCTAAAAACCAAAGGAATGCTTTCCAAAGCCAACGGGAAATTTTTCTTATCATATTTTATTTGACTAAATCTGCTAATTCTTGACCTATTAAACTACCTATCGCAACGCCCATTCCACCGAGGCGAACACCACAATAGACATTTTCGGAAAGTTGCTCAACTATTGGTCTTTTGCTTGACCCCAATCCCATGATGCCACTCCAACGATGGGCGATTTTGAAATCGGTATTGGGTAAAATTACTTCTTTTAAAATAGCTTCCAAACGATTTTGTATTAATTCGGTTTGACCTAAATCAGCAGTGGTTTCTCCTTCAAAGTCTAAGTTTCGGCCGCCGCCAAAAAGAATACGGTCATCAATATTTCTAAAATAATAATAGCCTTTATCGAGATGGAAAGTTCCTTTGATATCTAAATTCGGGATGGGCTCGGTTATCAAAACCTGTGCTCTGGCCGGTTTTACTTGGTTATCAGTTAACTTTCCGGCAAAACCGTTAGTAGCAAACAGTAATTTTTTGGCACTAAAACAAAAATCACCTAACGCAATTTCCACTTGATTATTTCGCTCTTGAAACGAAGTCACTTCTACCTGATTTAGAATCATAATGTTATTCGCTACTGCTTTTTGCAACAATGCTTGCATCATTTTTCCGGTATCGATTTGCGCTTCGTAAGGATTAAAAATCAAATATTCTTGTATGCCTTTGAAGTCAAAACGATCTACTTCTTTGGCAAAAACGTCATTTCTGAAAATCGGTTTTAAAATTTCGTTGACAAAAGGCAACTTCTGCAAACATTCATTATAACTGCTTTCATCGCTGTTAAGAAACAACTCATAGCCTCCGAAAGGTTTGAAATCTATAGCCGCATCAGTTAAATTTTTACGCAACAATTGCAGTCCGTTCCAACGTTTTTGAATCAACTGAATGACTTCTTCTTCGCTGTGCGACTTTAAATCGTCCAGAATTTCGGAAAGACTTCCAAAACAAGCAAATCCGGCATTTTTAGTACTTGCGCCTTGAGGTAAGATTCCCTTTTCCAAAACTAATATTTTACTTTCTGGAAATTTTTCGCGCAAAGCTAACGCGCAATGCAAACCAACAATTCCGCTTCCGACTATAGTGAAATCGATGTTGGTAAACCAATTCTTGAGTTCCCAGTAACTGAAATGCATGATTATTTTTTTTTAAAAATACCTTTTTTAATAATTGTCTGACACTATTAATGTCAGTTTTTTCGAATTTATTAATATTTTAATTAATTTATTATTTATTCCTTACCAATATAACTAGTAGTTTATCGATTTGTTAATAGTTTTGTTATTTTGTTCATTACTATGTGAAAAATAATTTTAATTTTGGAGCACTATTTAACCAAATTTAAAGACTTATGAAGTACAAATTACTCACGGTTGCCTTATTGACAATCTCAAGTGTAGCTTTTTCACAAAGAGGAAATTCACTTTGGAATTCAACTACCAAAAAAAGCGATATGATTCCGCTGGAAAGCAGAATAATATTACCCGAAAACTATCTTTTTACGCTGAATCTTGACGGACTTAGAAATGTATTAGCCAGTGCTCCGCAAAGAGCTGCAGGCATGAGAACTTCTACTGTTACTTTATCCATTCCGAATGAGAATGGTGTTTTAGAAAGATTTAGTATTTATGAAAATTCCGCTTTAGATCCGGCTTTGGCTGCACGTTATCCGGAAATCAAATCTTATATAGGAATTGGAATTGACAACCCACATTCGACTTCTTATTTTAGCGTTACGCCGCTTGGGTTTAAATCGATGACGTTAAATGCTGGCAAAGCTGCGGTTTTTGTTGAACCAATTTCACAAGACCTTACTACTTATACTGTTTTTAGAAGAGCGGACAAAGCCCAATCACTCAATCCTTTTGAATGTTCGGTGATTGATGAAGTTATTCCTCAAATCAATGATGATGGAAGTATGTTAAGACCCAATGCCGATGATGCTACTTTGAGAACTTTTCGTTTAGCCTTATCTTGTACTGGTGAATATGCCACTTATTTTGGAGGCACAAAAGCACTTGCGTTGGCGGCCATGAATAATTCTATGACTCGTGTAAACGGTGTTTTTGAAAAAGATTTCGCCATTAGAATGGTTTTAATTGCCAACAACGATGCTGTAATTTACACCAATGCCTCTACTGATCCTTACACTACAAGTTACAACAGTCAGTTGCAAAGCACTCTAACTTCAGTTATTGGAGAGGCCAATTATGATGTAGGTCATTTGTTCGTAAGAGCTTCCAACAACGGTAATGCAGGCTGCATAGGCTGTGTCTGTAGTTCAGGAAAAGGAAGCGGTTTTACTTCAAGCACAATTCCACAAGGAGATACATTTGATATTGATTATGTGGCTCACGAAATCGGACATCAATTTGGAGGAAACCATACTTTTTCAATGAGCAATGAAGGTACAGGTGTAAATATGGAGCCTGGTTCCGGCTCAACCATTATGGGTTATGCCGGTATTACTTCTCAAGATATTCAGCCTAATTCTGATGTCTATTTTCATGCTGTAAGTATCCAACAAATTACTAATAACGTAAAAAATAAAACTTGTCAAACCAATACACCAACCGGAAATGCCATTCCAACTGCAAGTGCTGGTGCAGATTATACTATCCCAAAAAGCACTCCGTTTATGTTGACCGGATCAGGAAGTGATGCTAACGGAGATGCATTAACCTATAACTGGGAACAATTTGACAATGCGGCAAGTACCGCTACCGGAGCAAGTTCGGCTGCTAGTGCTACCAGAACCACAGGGCCAACTTTCCGTTCGTACAATCCATCAACTTCACCAGTTAGGTATTTTCCAAGAATTCAATCTGTTTTAAACGGGGCAACTACTACTGCAGGAACTGAAATCACTGTGGAAGCCTTGCCTTCAGTAGCCAGAAATATGAATTTCAGATTAACCGTTCGCGACAACAGAGCCGGTGGTTCTGCCAACAATAGTGATGATATGATTGTTACCGTTAACGCAACAGCCGGACCATTTACAGTAAGCACTCCAAATACAGCTGTTACTTATGCCGGAAACAGCTCTCAAACCGTAACTTGGAATGTAGCCGGGACGACTGCAAACAATGTGAACTGTGCCAATGTTGATATTTTATTATCGACTGACGGTGGATTTACTTATCCGGTTACTTTATTGGCTGCCACACCAAATGACGGATCACAAGCAGTTACTATTCCGAATTTAGCAGGAACAACCAATCGCATCATGGTAAAAGGAACCAATCATATTTTCTTTGATATTTCTAATGCCAATTTTACCATTACTAGTTCAGTCGCTGATACTACTGCACCAACAGCGGCTACATTAAGCGCTTCCGGAACTACAGCCAACGCAACCAACTTATCTTGGTCGGGTGCCACAGATAACATTGGTGTTTCCGGATATGATGTATACCAAAACGGTGCTTTCAGAGCTTCAACTACAGGAACTACTTTTGTGGCCAACGGATTAACTGCAGGAACTGCCTATAGCTTCTATGTAATTGCCAAAGATGCTGCCGGAAATGTTTCTCCGGCAAGTAATACGGTTAATGTAACTACGCTAACTCCTGATACTACTGCGCCAACAGCACCAACAGTAAGTGCTTCAGGAACTACTTCTTCTTCAACGAACTTAGCTTGGTCAGGAGCAACAGACAATGTAGCCGTGACCGCCTATGATGTATACAGAAACGGTTCATTCTTAGCTTCTACGGCTTCGACTACGCTTGCGGTTACAGGCTTATCAGCTTCAACAGCTTATACTTTCTATGTAATTGCTAAAGATGCTGCCGGGAATGCTTCACCAGCGAGTAACACTGTTAATGTAACTACACTAACTCCATCTGTAACTTATTGTACTTCGAGAGGAAATGACACTAGTGATGAGTATATCAACAGAGTACAATTGGGCACCATCAATAACTTGTCGGGCAACAATGGTGGTTATGGTAACTTTACGGCGCTTTCTACCAACTTAGTTCGCAGCACTAGTAATTCAATTACCATTACGCCAACATGGACAGGAACCTCCTATAACGAAGGTTACCGAGTTTGGATTGACTACAATCAAGACGGTGATTTCTCAGACAGCGGTGAACAAGTGGTAAATGTAACCAGAACCAAAACTACTCCAATTGCAAGAAGTTTTACCGTTCCTGCTTCAGCTTTATTAGGTTCAACCAGAATGCGTGTATCAATGAAATACAACGCATCGCCAACAGCTTGTGAAACCTTCTCTTATGGCGAAGTGGAAGATTATACCGTAAACATTACAGCTACTGCTCGTTTTGAAGATGAACAAAACACTACAATTACTTTCAACTTGTATCCAAACCCTGTAAAAGGCGATGTATTAAACATTGCTAATCTTGAAACTTCTTCTACCTATAGAATTTTCAATATGATGGGTCAAGAATTAGGAAAAGGTAAAATTGAAAATAACAATGTATATGTTGGTTCGTTAAAAGCCGGTGCTTACTTAATTGAAGTAAGTGATGGAACTTCAACAACCACAAAACGTTTTGTAAAAGAATAAAGTTAAAAGCAAATTGACATTAGTTTAAAGACCACTCTCAAAAGGAGTGGTTTTTTTATTGATAAATTTTAGGAGCGACCCGAACTACAGCGAATTGGCGAAGCAATGGCTCGGACGTGCTTAGCAACCTTGTTTCCGCTTTTAGTCTCGTTCCAAAAGACGAGGCTGCAATCGGGGCTAATGAAATACTATTTTAGTCTTTGGAAACATTTCAAAGTAAAATTACAAACCCAACTTTAACATAAATAAACAAATATCTCTATTGAGACTTAGATAATTTCCAATACATTTGGAATCAATTTATTAAAACAATAAACAAATTATGAGAACATTAAAAAAAGTAGCTCTTCTATTGGTATTAGTAACAGTGAGCGCCATTTCATTTAATTGTAGTTCTGACAGCAGTAGTAGTTCTTCTTCAAACTTTTATTTAAAATGTAAAGTGAACGGAACATGGGTTGAATTTGCAGACCCGATGGTGATCAATTCTTTAGCCAAATCAATCACCGGAAATGATGCTGATACCGGTAAAGTGGTAACATTGTTCACACCATTAGATGTTGCTAACGGAACATACACCATAACAGATGAACCGTCTAATGTTGATTCTTATGGAGGAAGTTACAGTGATTTTAACGAAGACGCATACACTGACAACGAAACCGGTACAATGAACATTACTGAAGTAACTGCAGATGTTATTAAAGGTACTTTTTCATTCACAGGCGATGATGGAAACGGAGGAACAATTATTGTAACAGAAGGAAGCTTTAGAGCTGAGAATATAGAATAGTTATTGCATTAAAAATAATTACCAGAAAGCCCGATACTGTCGTATCGGGCTTTTTTTGCTATCAAAAAAAGCCATCATTACTGACAGCCTTTCTTCAGTTATTGATTATGGCAAAAAAAATTATTCTCCAAATACAATTTCAACAATATCACTGGCGAGACCAATCTCTACATCGGCAATAACACCGTAAGCCCGATATTCCCAGTGTTCGGGTTTGTTAGGTACCGACAATGTGGGATGGTGTTCAAAAGGACTTCGGGTAGCGCGGGACAAAAAGGTGAAAGTAGATGTACCCTTCTCTCGCCTGTAAATATTGATCCCATCAACGCCCATTTTCTTAAATCGGATGCGAACATTACCTCCAAACAATTCCCCTATGATTATAGGTTTATAGGTAGCAGCATTAAATTCGTCGCTAGTACTGATGATCCCTAAGTCCTGCCCAATGGATACAGTATAAGCCGGATTCACTTTGTGACGGGCAATGTCAATTCTCAATTCGCCACCCTGAACGCTAATAGCATTATCACGGGTTTCTAGTGAGGCTTTGTAAATGTTTTTCTGATTGTTTACCGCATTAATGGCATCGATAATAGTCTGGCAGAGCACCTGTTCTTGAGCTACTTCGGCCGGACTGAGACCTAAGGTTGTGGCATGGGTAGCAATTTTTTCTTGGTAATTCGTAGCCCAAACCACTAATAAGGATTCGGCCTGCGGGAAAAATGAATTTTTCATAATGTAAAAGTTTAATTAGAAACATTTTTATTACTCATTGACACCTATCCGTTTTGGAAGGTTGTTTTGCCTTATAGATGTGTGCCTAGTATTAATGTTTCATATATTTACTTTAGAATTAAACCTTTACAATTCACTGCTTACTATACAGATAACGCAGAAATCATTAAAATAATATGCGTGCCTATTAAAAAATAATCTATTACTTATAAAATAAGGGATGCGGAAAGAAAAATTTGTTCCTAATTTTTCCGGCACGGTACCGTGCGAAGTTAGCGGAGTCATTTTTTAATCAGCACGGTGCCGAGATAAATCAGCACGGCGGTATTCCAAGTTGGCCCATCGCCAAGCTAAGTCAGCGCGGTGGTTATTTTATGCGGCGCGGTACCGCGCTCGATTAGCCCGGAGGTTTGCGCGTTATTGCGGTACCGGGGATAATTTGCACGGTACCGTGGAGGATTAGCGCGGTGGGGTTTTTGATTAGTCCAGAAGGATTAGCGGTGCTTTTAAAGCGAAAATTAATTGAATATGTTGTTTGCCATTTATATCATCCCTGAGGGGATTTTTGATGTTTTGTATATCCATTTTTCTATCGCTATTAAACCCCTAACGGGTTTGTGTAGATTTCTTTTCAGCAAAAAACCCCAAACATTACTGCTTGGGGTTTTTTTTATAAAGAGTGGTATCTTATTTATTTCGTCACAATCAAGAATTCTGAACGTCTGTTTTGAGCGTGTTGCTCTTCAGTACAGTCTTTGCCACAATCTACTTTTGGCTCTAACTCACCCATACCTTTAGCAGAGATTCTGCTGGCAGCAATCCCTTTAGAAATGATATATTGCGCAGTTGATTTAGCTCTTCTGTCAGATAGTCTTTCGTTGTATTTATCAGTTCCTCTGTTGTCCGTGTGAGATTTAGCTAAGATGACCATTTTGTCATTGTTCTTCATCACCTGTACTAATTTGTCTAACTCAAAAGCACCTTCTTGCGTGATGTTACTTTTGTCGTATTCAAAATAGATTGGTTTTAATACAATTTCTGTTTCTGTTACAATTACATCAATTGGTTGTAAAGCCGCATCTACTTTAGCAGATGGTCCTTTACTTGGTGTTATTGCAAAAGTGTTCCCTTCAAAACCATCTTTAGAAGCTTGCACTACATATGGTTTGTTACACTCTACTCTGTATTTAACTTCACCACTGGCATTGGACATTTCAGTAGCAATAACATTCTTCTTATCGTCTAAGATAGCAACACTTGCATTAGATAAAATAGCACCTGTTTTAGCGTTAGTAACCACCACAGTTACATCAACACCACAAATAGGGCTAACCAACAAGATATCATCGTTTCCGCCACGATTACTCGATAAGAAACCAACGTTTTTAGTACCATTGAAAGAAAATGCGAAATCATCTTTCTCTGTATTTACCGGAGCGCCTAAATTACTGGCATCTGAGCCACTTGACAAATCAATTTGATATACATCGTAACCTCCTAAACCTTGTTTTCCGCTTGAAGCGAAGTACAATGTTTTGTTGTCATCAGCAATAAAAGGGAAATTTTCATTGCCTTCAGTATTTACTTTGTTACCTAAGTTTTGAGGCTCACCATAAGTTCCATCAGCATTTATTGCTACTTTCCAAATGTCAGAAGCACCTATACTTCCGGGTCTGTTTGAAGCAAAGTATAAAGTCTTACCATCTCTGCTCAAACTTGCATTTCCTGTTGAATAACTTTTATCATTGAAAGGCAAAGCAGTAAGTTCTCCCCAAGTATCTCCGCTTTTAGTTGCTTTGAATAAATAAACCTGGCTGATTTTTGCATTGGCTTTTTTATCTTTCTCAGATTGTTTCTCTTTAAAACTTTCACTAGAAAAATAAGCTGTATTTCCGTCAGCACTGATAGTTACAGGACCATCATGCCATTTAGAATTTAAAGAAGCCACAACACCCGCATTGGTAATTGTACCATCAGTATTATAATCAGCTTTGTAAATGTCTAAGAAAGGTTCGTCAGTCCAACCGTAGTTTTTTCTGGCTCCGTTTCTGGCACTGGCAAAGTATAAACTATTGTCATAAAGTACCGCTCCAAAATCAGACTTGTCACTGCTAATATCAGAAGCATTAACATTGAACAATTTAGTTTTATCTAATAATCTCGGAATGTAATTAGGGTTTTCTTTAAAAGCTTTCGCACGTTGGTCACTTGGAGCAGCCGCAGCAAATTTTTGCATTTGCTTGTTGGCTTCTTCGTATTTTCCACTGGCTTTTAGCATCTGAGCATAGCGGTAGTAAGTCTCCGCATCTTGATTAGTTTCAGTTGCTTTGGCATACCACTTCGCTGCTTCTGTTGCGTTAAACATATTGTAATTCGCATCGGCCAATTGCTTGTATACATAAGGATCGGCTTTATCATTCTCAACAAGTCTCAGATATTCCTTGGCCGCATCAACATACTCGTATCTTGCGAACAGTTTGTCGGCTGCTTTTGTATCTTTATTTTGCGCCGAAAGTGTAAAACTCATGGCTACAAAACTTATGGCTATATATAGATTTTTCATTTTTTAGGTTTCTTTATAGGTTAGAAATATCTTGGTGAACGTGATACTTTTTTCGGGAAGTTCAAATCGAATAATAACATCAACTCGTGAGAAGATGGTGTTACGGTATTCAAGTCTGAAACAATGTGGTCATAAGCGTACCCAATTCTTAAACTAGGTGTAATAGCAAAATTGACCATAGCTCCGAAAGAGTCTTCTACTCTATAAGTGGCTCCTAATTCTAACTTATCATAAAGCATAAAATTGGTTGAGACATCAAAAGATGTTGGCGCATTTAACGATGATTTAACCATCGCAAAAGGTTTAAATTTCAAATTTGGATTGATATCAAACACATAACCTCCAGTTAAGAAATAATGTAATTCTTCCGTTCCATATTGTCTACCGTCAAAATCCAAATATTTTGTTTTTAACATATTCGGTACAGAGAAAGCGATATAGTACTTTTCCGTGTAGTAGAAAACCCCGGACCCAACGTTTAAGAAAGTTTTGTTAGGATTCCCGTTACCAAAGACATCATCATTTAAATCAGGCAATGTTGGATAGATGGTGTTGAAATCTATCTTGTGCATGGTCACACCGGCTTTCATACCGAAAGCCAGTCTGTGTTCACCACCTAAGTTTAACGTATATGAGAAGTCTGCATAGAAGTTGTTCTCTTCAACCGGTCCAATTTTATCGGATATAACAGAAAGTCCTAATCCAACGTTTCTTCCAACTGGACTGTGGATAAAGAATGTTCCTGTTGTAGGTGCATCTTCTATCTCAACCCATTGCTTACGATAAAGAAATCCGCCTGAAACAGCTTCTTTAGATCCGGCATAGGCCGGATTCATCACACTCATATTGTACATGTACTGAGTGTAATGAGGATCTTGCTGTGCTCTTAACTCTGTTACCGATAAAGCTAATATTGCAATGAAATATAGTTTCTTCATTTTGTTTTGTTTTATTTTGAATGCAAATTTATATTGTCCTATTGTACTCTGTTGATGTAAATCCAACCTGTTCTGGTCTCTCCATTATCTCTTTCAATAACGAAATAATAAGTTCCATCAGGGAGTTCGTCTCCACCATCAGATTGTCCTTTCCATTGGTCAGTATAATTGCTTTGTTCATAAACTTTTACACCATATCTGTTAAAAATACCTAGTTTCTTAACATTAAATCCTCTAAGGTCGAACGAATCATTTAATCCATCATTATTAGCAGAAATACCTTTTTGAATAACACAAGTAATAGCATCAACTACAATAAAACTAGAATTTGGACATCCGTTAGAAGTTACCGTAACCGTGTAAGTATCTAAAGCCGAAACCACAATACTTTGAGTGCTTCCAACATTTGCACCTGAACTGTTTTCCCAAGTGTAAGTAACATTTGAATCAAATGACCCTTCAGTTGGAGAAACCGTTAATACAAATTCAATCCCTTCACAGTTCCCAGAAACACTAATTTGTATCGGTGAACCAATGACAATTTGATCCGTACTTGAACTTGCAACTCTACATGTTGCCGGATCAGCAGTTATTGAATAAGTGATAGTGTATGTCCCCGGTATACTTGTTGAAAGAACTTCACCAGTAGTAGGATTAATATCTAAACCTGCTGTGGATGAAAAAGTTCCGCCAGTTGTAAATCCAGGAGCTGATGTATCAGGTAATGGAGTAGCACTTCCAATACAATATTGAGATTGATAAGCAATAGTAGTTACCGGAGTAATTACCGGAGTAATCACAATATCAAATGTAGCACTTCCACCTGCCAAACAAATGGCATTATTTGGAGCAACACTGTAAACAACGGTATAATTCCCTGGTAATGAACCTGCATTTCCAGACAAAGTAATCAAACCTGTTGTTGGATCAATATTCAAACCTGTTGTTGAAGAAAAAGTACCACCAGTGGTAAATCCTGCAGCCAAAGTAGGCGTCATAGTAATTGTTGCATTTTGACAAACCGGTGTTGGATAAGTAAATCCTAAAACTGTTGGTGTAAACGGAACTGGGTCTATTACAACAGTAAGCGGAACTGAGAAACATCCCGTAGCTAAATCTAGCACTGTAATGGTATGTGTCCCTGGAGCAACGCTCGCGAAAGTTGTACCTGCCTGATAAGCCCCATTGTCTAAACTATATTGGTATCCTGATTGCGGTAAAGCATAAGATCCAATGTTGGTGTAATCTTGCGGGTCAATAGAAGTCCAATCAGCAGCATTCCAAGTTAAACTAGGAACTGTTGCCGTATTATTTCTTCTGTAAGTATAACCTGCCTGATTTGCTGGTGTAAAGTTTGTACCATCAGTTCTTCCCCATAAATCTACATCAACATTTGCACTGGTTGTCAATTTAATGTAGTCGTCAGTATTTACACCTCCACAAGTAGCAAAAACCTGATTAGGAACTACTCCGCCTTGATTAACAATACTTCCAACGGCAATAACAAATGTGCTGTTATTGTTTAATATTCCTGTTAATTGATTATCACAAGAAGCGGTTGTGCTTCCATTATTGAATACTTTCAATTTATAATTGCTTAAATCTACTGATGAACCTGTTCCATTGAATATCTCAACATAAGTTAAAGAACCTACATCTTCATCTGTTACTTCAGAAATAAATAAATTTGAAGGTAAACCACTAGATGTTCCTATTGGCGAAGTAACTTCAATAGTTCCTGTTTGAACCAAACAAGAAGTTTGAGTCACATTTACTGTTGGTGACGGTGCTGTATTTATGGTTACTGTAAATGATTTTTCATCCGAACAACCATTATTATTAGCATAGATATATACCGTTTGCGTTGCTGTAATTGGAGTATTAATATCTAAAGGAGATACTCCTCCAGAAGCAGCAAAATAATTTCCAACCGTTAATGCCGGTAATGAATAAGTATTACAAACAGAAACCGGAGCTGGTTGAACAATAACTGGCGAAGCAATAATTTCGACTTGTGTCGTTGGATTACTGCTCACACAAACGCCTGCTCCCGGTAAAGCGTAAGTAACGGTGTAAATCCCAGGCGCACTTAAACTCGGATTAATAGCCCCTGTATTGGCGTCTATGTATAAACCTCCGTTAGGACTTGCAGAATATGAACCACCAGTAGAACCCGTAAACGTAACATTTTGAAGAGAAGTAATGCTTCTACAATAAGATGGTGCTGAATAAGCTATAGTAGCCGAAGTTGGTTCTGTAATGTTAATAGTAAACGATTTCACTTTTTCATCACAACTAGCTGTTGCCGCCACTGTATTTGTAATTACATAATTTCCGGGCGCACTAGCTTGAAGATCAATTTCTCCCGTTGCTGTATCAGCAAAGACTAAACCAGGAACTATAGTTGAAGAAAATACTCCAGCCACTGAACTAGGTGCTATAACCGCTATAGGATTTGGAGCTCCGAGCTCTTTACAATAAGATGTTGGAGTGTAACTAAAGAAAGCATCAGGACAACAAAGTGTTCCACCTGCTCCAGTTGCACCTGCATTAGTTTGTGTTAAGTTAATATACCCAGCCTGATTAGAGAAGTTGGTAATTAACACTATATAATATTGACCCGCTACAGCATTAGCAATATTTAAAGTTTCTGTTGGAGCTGCAGAAAAACTACAACCTGTTTGTTGAGTAACCGGCACTCCGATTCCCGGAGGTGCAAACGGTGCTGATACACCAATAAATGTACAAGCTGCTTCTTGACCGGTAAATGGTCCCCAAGCGGCATAATCAACATCAAGATTTGGTGCCCCACCAATAGTAGATGACTGTGTCAACAAAAAGTTGATAGGTCCTGATGTTGCAACCTGAATAGTAAAATAAGCAGGATTAGGAGAACTACCCAAACAGCCAATAGCACCTAAACTTGTCACCCCTGTTGTATTAGCATAGTTTGTTAAACTACAAACGGTTGAAGCAGTTGGACATGTTGACGGTGTTGATATACACAAATTAAAAGTTGTTGATTGAGCAGTAGCAGCATTCGAATAAACTCTTATGTAATAAGTAGTACCTACAGTCAAGTTATTCAATACTCCTGATAAGGAATTGGCAGCACTACAAAAGAATTGTGTTAAAGTACCACATTGTCCTGAGTAGGCAGCGAAATTTAAATTCGTAGTAGTTCCTACAACATTTTGCAAGGCAACATTCAAATAAGTGTTTGTGGCAATAAATTGGAACCACACATCATCATCCGCTGTTCCTAAACAAGGAGCAATGGCAGGTGACGGTGAAGCACTAGCTCCAGCAATAGAACCCGGTGTTACTTGCTGACAAACTGCTGAGCCGTTTACCGGTGCAAAAATGGCACCTTCACAATTATCATTAGCCAATAAAGTATTAAAGTTCAATCCATTTGACAAAGCACTTTCTCCCTCTACCGGACAATTAGACCTTACATAAAAAGTATATTGTGTACCAGGATTTAATCCTGTAATTAAAGCTGGATTAGCTGAAACTGTGAAAAATCCAGGATCTGTTGGAAGTGGTACCGGCGAACCTAATGGTACTATGATAATGTCCCAAGAGGTCACAAGAGGGTTTAATTCTGTCCATCCTAATAAAGCCGAAGTTGTTGTAATGTTTGTTGCAGTTAAAGCTGTTGGTTTTGGACAGTTTGGTGCAGCTCCACAAGTCACATCAGCAACCCATCCAGCTCTGTTAACAGAACCATCACTTCTAAATCTGAAAGTTAAACAACCATCTACACCTGATGCCGTAAATGGGCCAGGAATAGCAGTTCCCCAATAACCGCCTGCTAATCCACCAGGTACAAATCCCGCACCATTGGTACTGGCAATTTGTGGTGCATTAATATCAGCTCCGTCGAAAACATATAAAGCATCCCAGTTCGTTTCTGTATCAAAAGCAGAGAAAGTAACCGTTACTACTTGTCCGGCAGGCGGACAAATCGTGACTGTTGAATCCGAACCATTTGGATAGTTAGCCGTTGGTCCACCAGCATCTGTATAAGTTCCACCACATACCGGTGGAGCTACTTGCGTTGTAACTGTTGCCACAGGCGA
Source organism: Flavobacterium sp. 102 (assembly GCF_003634615.1). NCBI lineage: Bacteria > Pseudomonadati > Bacteroidota > Flavobacteriia > Flavobacteriales > Flavobacteriaceae > Flavobacterium > Flavobacterium sp. 102. The sequence continues at coordinate 574,760 of NZ_RBKX01000001.1, forward strand.
CCAGAAACTTAAATCAGTATCTGTACAAAAGCCTCTAACATAAAAATCATAACAGGTTACTGGCGATAATCCAGTTACAACAAAAGGATTTGTTGGTGCATCTATCCATCCCGTTGTTGAAGCAGTTGGTGCAGGCGATCCACATGGCAAAACCAATACTTGCCAAGAAACTGATGGCGCAACACTATTCCAATTTAATTGAACTGAAGTAGATAAAACCGTAGAGGTTGTCAAAGTTGTTGGCGGAGGACATGTAGGTACTGTTGAAAAAGCTACCGGTCCAGACCATAAACTTACTCCAGCTCCTCCACAATCTCCACGCACATAATATTCATAAGCTGTTCCGGGAGTTAATCCTCCTAAAACAAATGGATTTGTAGGTGCTGCAGTCCAACCTGTTTCAGTTGGTAGTGGCGCAGGTGATCCAGCAGGCACAGCTATAACTTGCCAAGCTGTTGCAGTTCCAGGACTTACCCATCCCAACTGCACTGTCGTTGTAGTCATTCCTGAAGCAGTCAAGTTTGTTGGCTGTTCACATGCCGGTGGCGGTGCACAAGTAATAGTAGAAACCCATCCTGGATTATTAAACGAACCGTCACTTCTAAACACAAATGTCAAACATCCATCAGCACTAGTTGAGGTGAATGGTCCAGGTAAATTGGCTCCTGTTAAATTACCCCAGTATGAACCGGCTAATCCTCCTGGAACATTTCCTGCACCATTTGCACTTGGCAATAATTGTGAAGGTGTAACCGAATTTCCATTGTATACATATAAACCATCCCAGTTTGTTTCCGTATTGAAAAGAGTAAAGGTCACTGTTACTTTTTCTCCAGGTATTGTTGGACAGATGGTGGTGGTAACATTTGAATTATTAGCATAATTAGCAGCAACACCTCCTGCATCTACGAAATTACCTCCACATTCTGGTGGCGCAACTTGTGTAGTTACACTTAGAGGTCCTGACCATAAACTTACGCCATTTGATGTTGAACTACAATTTCCTCTTACATATAAATCATAACATGTTGCCGAAGTTAATCCGGTAAACACGTATGGATTAGTTGCTGTTGGAAGCCAACCGGTAGAATCTGCTGTTGGAGCAGGAGAGCCACAAGGTAAAGCCAAAACTTCCCATGTCGTTGCAAGCCCATTATTGGTCCAACCTAAAGTCACAGAATTTGATGTCAATGCGGTTGTTGTCAATCCACTTGGTCTTTGACAAACTGGTGGTGGTGCACAGGTTACATTTGAAACCCAACCCGCAAAAACACCTGAAGTATCACTTCTGAAAACAAATGTCAAACATCCATCCGCACTAGTTGAAGTGAATGGTCCCGGCAAATTGCCTCCTGTTAACGTACCCCAATAGGCTCCGGCTAATCCGCCTGGAACATTTCCGGCACCATTTGCACTTGGCAATAATTGTGAAGGTGTAACTGTATTTCCGTTGTAAACATACAAACCATCCCAAGTGGCCTCAGTAGCGAATGACGTAAACGTAACCGTTACTTGTTCTCCGGGAATGGTTGGACAAATAGTCGTGGTGATATTCTCACTATTAGAGTAATTAGCTGATGTATTTCCTGAATCGACAAAATTTCCTCCACACTCCGGAGGAGCAGCAGAAGTTGTAAAAATTGCCGATGGTCCTACGTAAAGACTAGGGAATCCCGAAGAACATATGGCTCTAACATAAAATTTATAAGATGTATTTGGAAGTAATCCAGTAACGACATAAGGAAGTGTTCCATTATAAACTACTCCTACTCCTGTTGGAGTTCCAGCCGAAGGCACAACTTCTATTTCCCAAGATGTTGCACCACTTGGATTAGCCCAATTTAAAGTGGCACTCGTTGAAAGCAATGTTGTAAAAGTCAAATTAGTAGGGTCGGCACATTTTTCAACGATAGCAACATTATCAACTAACCAACGATCTCCTGAACCGGCAACACCAGCTACTTGCTGATTGTGAACCTTAACAAAGGAAACATAAACTTGTTGATTGTGATAAATGGCCGGAATATTGACAACTTTCTCTTCGTAAATATTAAAAGTAGTTGTTAAATCGGCTTCTGTCCATTGTTGAATTATTGTGTAAGCAGCCGGATTAGTTTGCGATGCAGTAGCAGGGGCAACTCTAATTTGGTATACCGTTCCTTGATTCCCTGAAGCAAATGAACGTGTAAAAAAACGCAGTTCACCATTGTTTGGAATATTAACCAAAGGAGTAGCTAAAAAATCCTCAGAGATATCACCAATACTCATGGTTTCTCTATTGATATAAGCAGCATTTGTACCTGCATAAACAATTGGTGGATCATTAACAGTATTGTTAATTCCCCATCTTTGTCCGGTTCCTACAGCGTTATCGAAAACAGCCCAGTTACCTGTTGTTAATGCCCAAGTCGTTCCGGGCAATGCCTCGGGACCTGTTGTTGACTCGAATCCTTCAACTATTACCGGCGTAAATTGAGAATAGCCAGAAATAGTGAAAAAGGTCAGCAAAATTAGTAATGTAATTTTCTTCATGAAATGAAAATTTAGTTGTTATTGAGTTTTTTTTGGATTTTGAGTTCCAAATTTAGTAAAAATTATGAAAAAAATAACAATTATATTTTTTTTGGGAAAATAATTGAATTTAGTATTATGATTTGGTAAAGAAAATGTAACGCCTCTTTAATTTCTTATCACTATTTTTGTCCCTCAAATAGGATCGAATGTTAGAAAAAGAAGTAATAAATTTTGAGCGTACCGTAATTGTTGGAATTATTACTCAAAATCAAAGCGAAGAAAAGTTAAAGGAATATTTGGATGAATTAGAGTTCCTGACATTTACAGCAGGAGGTGAAGTAATCAAACGCTTTTCTCAAAAACTGGAAAGACCAAATCCAAAAACTTTTTTGGGCACAGGAAAAATGGAAGAGATAAATCTTTACATCAAGGAAAAAAATATCTCAACCGTAATTTTTGACGATGAACTATCACCTTCACAACAAAAAAATATATCCAAAATTTTAGATTGCAAGATATTGGATCGGACCAATTTGATTTTGGACATCTTTGCACAGAGAGCGGAAACTTCCTATGCCAGAACCCAAGTTGAATTGGCACAATGCCAATACTTGTTACCACGTCTATCAGGAATGTGGACACACTTAGAGCGTCAAAAAGGTGGTATTGGACTTCGCGGTCCGGGAGAAACTGAAATTGAAACCGACAGAAGGATTGTCCGTGACCGAATTGCATTGTTAAAAGACAAAATCAAAACTATCGATAAACAAATGTCGGTTCAAAGAAGCAATCGAGGCGCAATGGTTCGTGTAGCTTTGGTAGGTTACACCAATGTGGGAAAATCAACTTTGATGAATGTCATCAGCAAAAGTGAAGTTTTTGTAGAAAATAAATTATTTGCAACGCTAGACACTACCGTTCGTAAAGTCGTTATCAGAAACCTGCCTTTCTTACTATCAGACACGGTTGGATTTATTAGAAAATTGCCTACTCAATTAGTAGACTCATTTAAAAGCACGCTTGACGAAGTTCGTGAAGCTGACTTGTTATTACACGTTGTTGATATTTCACATCCCGATTTTGAAGAACACATCAATTCTGTTAATCAAACGCTACAAGACATCAAAAGCAATGATAAACCAATCATCATGGTTTTTAATAAAATTGATGCGTATAAACACCTCGTTATTGATGCAGATGATTTAATGACTGAAAAAACAACAAAGCACAATACACTTGAAGATTGGAAAGCTACTTGGATGAGCAATGTTGGTGCAAAAAACGCCCTATTTATTTCAGCAACAAACAAAGAAAATTTCGAAGAATTCAGAGAAAGAGTTTATGAAGCAGTAAGAGAAATTCACATTACGCGATTCCCATACAATAAATTTCTATATCCGGATTATAAAGATGTAATTGAAGAAGAAGAATAGGCCTATTGTAAATAATAGATATATCCAAAATTCAACCAAACATTCCAATCATTAGCCTTGTTTTCAATGTAAACAGCGGGATCCGGATTTAAACCATCAACCCAATTGGAAAAATAATACTGCCAACGCAAGTCGATCATCAAATCAGAAAGCTCTGTCAACTTGTAACGGGTACCAATACTTCCTACTATTGACCAAACGGTTCCTCCTTGATTAGTAGTACCATCGTAGTATTTTATAGGAGTTGAAATTGGAGAATTTAATGGACCAAGTGTTGAATAAACTTCAGGATCATAAAAACTAAATTGGCCTCCCAAACTAAGAAATGGCGCCCACGCTCCAATCGTAGAACTAAAATCTCTGATACTCAAAGGGAAATACTCTAACTGCATCCCAACATTTGTAACAGCGGTACTTCCTCTCATGGCTCTCAACTGTTCCGCAAACAAAGAGGTTCTACTTTTATCAACCCATTTACCAAAATGCTGTAGCTCTGTTTTATTATAGGACAATTCACTTCTTAACTTAAAGTGATCGTTAAAATAAGTTTCAGGTGTATAACAATTACACTCTGCTTTATATGAAAAGTTTAAATAATGAATAATCCCTATTCCATATCCTGTATTACCAGCATTGGTAGCAAAATCATTACGTTCTCCATAATCAGATTGGAAAGCTACCGGACCAACAATTGCGCCTATTTCATGGGAAAAACCAAATTGAGCAAAAGCATTATTTGACAACACAAATAACAGCAGCGAGGTTATGATAAATTTTTTGGGCATTTGCATACTAACAAGTTCAATTATCGACAAATATATAAAAACATCATTCAGTTATAAAATAAAATAAAAAATTGTTGGCATATATACGAAAAAAAGCAATAAAAGTTTTAAAACACAACATTTCTTATAAGCTTCTTTAAAATTCCTTAACATAAATTTAAAAATTCTGAGAATTTAAAAAAAATCACCCCCATATTTTTAATAAAATGTATATTTGTGCGATTTTACGAAAACGTTTTCTTAAAAAAATTTTAACAGTATATTTTATGTCAAAAAGTATTAACGATTTTATCGAATTGGTTGCTAAAAGAAACGCCAATGAGCCTGAATTTATGCAAGCAGTTAAAGAAGTTGCAGAAACTGTAATTCCTTTTATTGAAGAAAATAAAAAATACCAAAACAAAATGCTTTTGGAAAGAATGGTTGAACCGGAAAGAGTAATCATGTTCCGTGTAACTTGGATTGATGATGCCGGAAATACTCAAGTGAATCGCGGTTACAGAATCCAAATGAACTCTGCTATCGGACCATATAAAGGCGGAATTCGTTTCCATCCATCGGTAAATTTAAGCATTCTGAAATTCTTAGCTTTTGAACAAACTTTCAAAAACAGCTTAACAACATTGCCAATGGGCGGTGGTAAAGGTGGTGCTGATTTTGATCCAAAAGGAAAATCAGACAACGAAATCATGAGATTCTGTCAATCATTTATGACGGAATTATCTAAACACATCGGTGCTGATACTGACGTTCCTGCAGGTGACATTGGTGTTGGCGGAAGAGAAGTGGGTTACATGTTTGGTCAATACAAAAGATTAAGAAATGAATTCACCGGAGTTTTAACCGGAAAAGGTATTTCTTTCGGAGGTTCATTAATCCGTCCGGAAGCAACAGGTTACGGCGATGTCTATTTCGCTCAAAACATGTTGGCTACCAAAGGAGATAGTTTCACCGGAAAAACTGTAGTGGTTTCAGGTTCAGGAAACGTAGCACAATATGCGATCCAAAAAGCAACTGAATTAGGAGGAAAAGTAGTTACGGCTTCTGACTCTTCAGGATACATTGTAGATGCTGACGGAATTGACGCTGAGAAACTAGCATACATCATGGAAATCAAAAACGTAAACTACGGAAGAATTTCTGATTATGTAGCTAAATATCCAAATGCAAAATTCGTAGCAGGGAAACGTCCTTGGGAAGTAAAATGTGATATCGCTTTACCATGCGCAACTCAAAATGAATTAAACGGTGACGAAGCCAAAACATTAGTAGCCAACGGATGCATCTGTGTAGCTGAAGGCGCGAACATGCCTTCTACTCCTGAAGCGATTGAAGTATTTACGCATGCTAAAATTCTTTTCGCACCAGGAAAAGCTTCTAACGCCGGTGGTGTAGCAACTTCTGGTCTTGAAATGTCGCAAAACTCTTTGCGTTTGAGCTGGACTTCAGAAGAAGTTGACCAACGATTAAAAGATATTATGGCCAACATTCACGCAGCTTGTGTGAAATATGGTACTGATGCTAATGGCTATACAGATTATGTAAAAGGCGCAAACGTTGCCGGTTTCGTCAAAGTAGCCGATGCCATGTTGGCACAAGGAATAGTATAATTGAGAATACCACCAACCATCCGAGGCGTCGCCGAAATATGTAGCACAGCGGAATAAAAACCTTAAAAATGCTCTCGTCACTGAGGGCATTTTTTATGTCAAAATACCAAAACGATAATTTTTACGTTTATACTATATTTGTAGGCCAAATTCTTTTCAAATGAAAAATTGTTTTTTGTGGTTGTTGCTGTTCTTTTTCCAAATGGGTTTGTCTCAACAAAACCAAAATTGGAAAGGCTATTTTTCATACAATCAAATTAAAGACCTTTCTGAATCAACCAATAAAGTTTATGCCGCTGCCGAAAATGCTTTGTTTATCAAAAACAATCTCTCCAGCGACATTCAAACTATTAATACAATAGACGGGCTTTCCGGACAAACCATTTCCGCCCTTTATCATAGCGACACTTTCAATAAAACTATCGTAGGATACCAAAACGGATTAATAATCGTAATCAACGATGCTGATGGAAGCATGCTCAATGTGGTAGATATTATAAATAAAAACATTCCGACCAATATCAAAAAAGTAAACCACTTTATGGAACATGATGGGATAGTTTATGTTTCTTGTGACTTCGGAATTGTACAATACAAATTAGCCACTTTAGAATTTGGCGACACCTATTTCATTGGCCCAAATGGTTTGGAAATAAAAGTACTCCAAACTACCATTTACAATAGTGATATTTATGCAGTAACTCAAGATTATGGCATCCGAAAAGCCGTTATTACCAATCCTAATTTGAATGATTTTGCCCAATGGGCCGTTTTTGATGCCGGTTATTGGAATGGAATCGCAAACTTCAACAACCAACTGATCGGATTAAACACTAACAATAGAGTCTACAAGTACAATGGGTTTTTCTTTAGTGAAGTAGGCATAATTGGACAACCGGGTCTAGACATTAGAGCAACTTCAAATTATTTGATAGTAACTTCAGCCAATCATGTTTTTATTTACAATACTACTTTGGGACAAATCATTCATCTTCAAAGTTCACAAATAACCAGCGCATCGGTGACATTCACTTGTGCCACAATTATAAACGAAAATATTTATATCGGAACTTCCGAAAATGGTGTTATAGCTTCCTCCATAAGTGCTCCGACTAACTTTGAATTTATAATGCCTAATGGGCCAATAAAAAACAACATGTTTGCCATCAATAGTTCTTCCTCTAATCTTTGGGCAGTATATGGCGGTTATGACATTTCCTATAATCCATACACTTATATTGGATTCGATTTAACAAAATTTGGAATTAGTAAATATGCAGCAACTGGTTGGCTAAATATTCCTTATTCAGATGTTTTGGAAGCTAAATCCTTGTCTAAAATAACCGTCAATCCTAATGATGAAACCCAAGTCTATATTAGTTCTTATCATAGTGGTTTACTCAAATTGGAAAACGATGTGCCGACAACTCTTTTAGACCACACTAACAGCGGATTGGAATCTTTGGGAACTGGCGTTAATACTAGCGTCAGAATAAACGGAACCGCTTTTGACCGACAAGGAAACCTTTGGGTAACCAATAGTAAGATTAAAAATGGGTTAAAAGTCTTAAGAACAACCGGACAATGGCAATCCTATGATATGGATGGTATTTTAGACAATTTTGTAGCCAATAATTTAAACAAAATTGTAATTGACAACAGCGGAACGAAATGGATGGCTACTCAGCTAGACGGTGTTATCGCTTTCAACGAAAATACCAATATTTTCAAAAAAATAACTGATGGTGTTGATTTAGGAAACCTTCCATCCAGAGATGTTCGGGCTATTGCTGTAGACAATCGTAATCAGTTATGGATTGGAACCAACAAAGGCCTTCGTGTTTTGCCAAGCACAAGTAGTTATAACGGAACAGACCAAATGAAAGCCAATCCCATTATCATTTTGGAAGAAGATTTGGCGCAAGAACTTTTATTCGAACAATTCATCACCGATATTGCTGTGAACGGTTCTAATCAAAAATGGATCTCTACCGCAGATTCGGGTGTTTTTCTCTTTTCTTCTAATGGTCAAGAAACGATTTATCATTTTACCAAAGACAACTCACCACTTCCCAGTAATGTAGTTAACGATGTTGAAATCAACGCCGAGACCGGTGAAGTTTTCTTCGCCACTGATAAAGGTTTGGTCTCATTCCAAGGCACTTCAACCAAACCGGCAGACAGTTTACAAGACGTGTATGTTTATCCTAATCCGGTTCGTCCCGAGTTTGTTGGAACAGTTAAAATCGCCGGTTTAATCTCCAAAGCAAATATCAAAATCACTGATATCGAAGGCAATTTAGTTTATGAAACCACTTCCGAAGGCGGAACAGTCGAATGGGATACTACTGCTTTTGGCAAATACAAAGTAGCATCCGGAGTCTATATGATTTTTATCGCTGCAGAAGATGCTTCAGAAACTGCCGTTAAAAAAGTGATGATAATAAGATAATTTACGAATTATGAATTACAAATCAATATCTCGTAATTCGTAATTCTAAATTCGTAATTAACTAATGTTAGTCAAAACCAAAGCCATTGTCATTTCCTCCCTAAAATACCAAGAAAAAAGCTTGATAGTGAAATGCTTTACGCTTAGTGATGGCTTGAAAAGTTATTTTGTTCCCAATGCTTTTTCGGCTAAAAAATCCTCCCGAAGCTTCGGGACAAAAATGGCTTATTTCCAACCGTTGACTTTACTCGAAATTGAAGCCAATCACAAGAATAAAGCCACTTTAGAACATTTCAAAGAAATCAAACTTTCTACAGCTTATCACACCATAAATACCGATGTCATCAAGAGTACAATGGTAATTTTTCTTTCGGAAATTCTCCATCATAGCATCCAAGAAGAAGAAAAAAACGAAAACTTATTTATCTTTTTAGAATCGGCATTACTTTGGCTAGATAATCATGAAGAAACCTCTAACTTTCATTTGATTTTAATGTTGGAAGTCACCAAATTCCTTGGTTTCTATCCCGACACTTCTGAAATTGGAGGCAAACATTTTGAAATGAAAGATGGCTTTTTTACTCCGTTTCTAGGAATCGGCTGTCTTAGCGAACACGAAACGCATCTGTTCAAAAAACTCATCGACTTAAAATTTGACAGTAATCAAAAGGTTTTCGCCGGAGTGGAACGCCAAATGCTGCTCAAAATCCTACTCGACTATTATGCAATCCATCTTGACGGATTCAAAAAACCAAAATCTCTGGACGTTTTAAAAGAAGTTTTTGCATAAATGCTTAAAAAATCACAAGTCTTTCTTAATTTTCAGCAAAAGTCTATTCTCTTTTCTCTATTTTCTATTCTCTTTTATCAAAATTCCTTACTTTCGCAAACTGATTTAAGAAAACGACAAAAATGAGTACTAAGTTTACTGAATACAAAGGACTTGACCTACCAACCGTAGCCTCTGAAGTTCTTGATTTTTGGAAAAAAAATAACGTCTTTGAGCAAAGTGTAACTTCACGTGAAGGTGCCACGCCTTATGTGTTTTTTGAAGGACCGCCGTCTGCGAATGGCTTACCCGGAATTCACCACGTAATGGCACGTGCGATAAAAGATATTTTTTGTCGTTATAAAACTCAAAAAGGTTTCCAAGTGAAGCGAAAAGCGGGTTGGGACACACATGGTTTGCCTGTTGAACTAGGCACCGAAAAAGAATTAGGCATCACAAAAGAAGATATCGGAAAAACCATTTCCATCGAAGAATACAACGAAGCGTGTAAAAAAACCGTTATGCGTTACACTGACGTTTGGAACGACTTAACCGAAAAAATGGGCTATTGGGTTGATATGGAAGATCCGTATGTGACTTACAAATCCAAATACATGGAAAGCGTTTGGTGGCTTTTGAAACAAATCTATGATAAAGGTTTATTATACAAAGGCTACACGATTCAGCCCTATTCTCCAAAAGCCGGAACCGGATTATCTTCACACGAAGTAAACCAACCGGGAAGTTATAGAGATGTAACAGATACAACGGTTGTAGCGCAGTTCAAAACAAAAAACGAAACCTTACCCAACTTCCTTCAAGGGTTTGGTGACATCCACATATTGGCTTGGACGACCACGCCATGGACGTTGCCAAGTAACACGGCTTTGACTGTCGGACCAAAAATAGATTATGTCTTGGTAAAAACCTTTAACCAATATACTTTCGAACCGGTTAACGTTATTTTGGCTAAAAATTTAGTCGGAAAACAATTCGCCGGGAAATTTGTGGTTGCTGAAAATGACAATGATTTTGCCAATTACAAAGCCGAAGATAAAAAAATACCATACCAAATTTTAACCGAATGTAAAGGTGCAACTTTAGTCGATATCCGTTACGAACAGTTAATGCCATTGGTTTTACCATATCAAAATGCTGAAAATGCTTTTAGAGTAATTTCAGGAGATTTCGTAACTACCGAAGACGGAACCGGAATTGTGCACACCGCGCCGACTTTTGGTGCCGATGATGCCAAAGTTGCCAAAGAAGCAACGCCGGAAGTACCGCCAATGTTGGTTTTAGACGAAATCGGAAATCCTGTACCGCTTGTTGATTTACAAGGGAAATTCATCCAAGGTTTGGGCGATTACTCCGGTAAATATGTAAAGAATGAATATTACGAAGCCAATGAAGCACCGGAACGTTCAGCCGATGTGGAAATTGCCATTCAGTTAAAAGAAGAAAACAAAGCCTTCAAAGTAGAAAAATACGTTCACAGTTATCCGCACAGTTGGAGAACCGACGAACCGTTGTTATATTATCCGTTAGATTCTTGGTTCATCAAAGTAACCGATGTTAAAGATAGAATGTTCGACCTTAACGAAACCATCAATTGGAAACCAAAAGCTACAGGTGAAGGTCGTTTTGGAAATTGGTTGAAAAATGCTAATGATTGGAACTTATCGCGTTCAAGATATTGGGGCATTCCATTACCAATTTGGCGTACCGAAGACAAACAGGAAGAAGTATTGATCGGTTCGGTGGAAGAACTATACAACGCTATCGAAACCGCCATCCAAGCCGGAGTCGAAACCGTAAATCCTTTCAAAGGTTTTGAAGTGGGCAACATGAGCGAGGAAAACTATAATTTAGTGGACTTGCATAAAAATGTAGTTGATAATATCACCTTAATTTCTCCGTCAGGCAAGCCGATGAAACGCGAAAGCGATTTGATTGACGTTTGGTTTGATTCGGGTGCCATGCCTTATGCACAATGGCATTATCCATTCGAAAACAAAGATAAAATTGACGAAAACAAAGATTTTCCAGCCGATTTCATCGCCGAAGGTGTTGATCAAACTCGTGGTTGGTTTTATACTTTACACGCTATCGGAACGTTGGTTTTTGATAAAATTGCCTACAAAAATGTAGTGTCGAACGGTTTGGTACTAGACAAAAACGGACAAAAAATGTCCAAACGTTTAGGTAATGCTGTTGATCCATTTACAACCTTAGCAGAATATGGTCCGGATGCGACGCGTTGGTACATGATTGCGAATGCGAATCCTTGGGACAACTTAAAATTTGATATCGAAGGCGTTGCTGAAGTACGCCGTAAGTTCTTCGGAACGCTATATAATACTTATTCATTCTTTAGTTTATATGCGAACATTGACGGATTCAAATACGCGGAAGCGGAAATTCCATTAAACGAAAGACCTGAAATTGATCGTTGGATTTTATCCGAATTGCATACGTTGATTAAAGTCGTAGATGAAGCTTACGCCGATTATGAACCAACCAAAGCTGCAAGAGCTATTTCCGACTTTGTTCAAGAGAATTTGAGCAACTGGTATGTTCGTTTGTGCAGAAGAAGATTCTGGAAAGGCGAATACGGAACTGATAAAATTGCCGCTTACCAAACCTTGTATACTTGTTTGTTGAACGTAGCCAAATTGTCCGCACCCATCGCGCCGTTCTTTATGGACAAACTTTACAGAGATTTAACGCAGGCAACACATACAGAGGAATTTGAGTCAGTACATTTGGCGAAATTTCCAAATTCGGTTGAAAACTTTGTTGATAAATCACTTGAAAGCAAAATGATGAAAGCACAGACGATTTCATCACTCGTTTTATCACTCCGTAAAAAGGAAATGATAAAAGTGCGTCAGCCTTTGCAAAAGGTAATGATACCAATACTTGACGAGCATCAACGTGCTGAAATCGAGGCCGTTTCCGACCTGATAAAAGCCGAAGTAAACGTCAAAGAAATCGAACTTTTAGACGATGCGTCTGGGGTTTTGGTGAAGCAAATCAAGCCGAATTTCAAAACACTCGGTCCGCGTTTTGGTAAAGACATGGGTTTGATTTCCAAAGAGATACAAAGTTTTACAGCGGAACAAATTAATGAATTAGACAGTAAAGGTGAGTTAACGCTTGTTATTTCAGGAAAAAGTATAATTTTATCCTTAGAAGACGTAGAGATTTCTTCCCAAGACATTCCGGGTTGGTTGGTAGCCAATGCAAATGGCATAACTGTTGCGCTAGATATTACGCTTACCGAAGAATTGAAAAACGAAGGTATCGCCAGAGAATTGGTTAACCGAATCCAAAACCTTAGAAAAGACAGCGGATTTGAAGTGACCGACAAAATAAAAGTTCATTTACAACATAATGATATATTGGCGAAAGCCATACAAGAAAACGAAAACTATATCAAATCAGAAACGTTAACCGAAACCTTAGTTTTAGACAATGAAGTTTCCAATGGTACTGAGATAGAGTTTGACGAGATAAAAACAAGAATATTAATTTCTAAATAATTACGAAAGATTATGGTAGAAGAAAAATTAAGATACTCAGATGCTGATTTAGCAGAGTTCAAAGAAATTATTTTAGCGAAAATTGAAAAAGCAAAAGCCGATTTAGACTTGATAAAAAGCGCCTATATGAATGATTTAAACAACGGTACTGATGACACATCGCCTACGTTTAAAGCTTTCGAAGAAGGAAGCGAAACCATGTCAAAAGAAGCCAACTCTCAATTAGCAATTCGCCAAGAGAAGTTTATTCGCGATTTAAAAAATGCGCTTTTCCGTGTGGAAAACAAAACTTACGGTGTTTGCAAAGTAACCGGTAAGCTGATTTCAAAAGAAAGATTGAAAATAGTTCCTCACGCGACTATGAGTATAGAAGCTAAAAATTTACAACGATAATAGATAATACTTTACCAAGTATAAAAAAGCCCCGATAAATCGGGGCTTTTTTAATTATAAATCTATTTCGCTTATCGGCGTCAAAGTGAAATTCGGACCGTAACTGTATTGGGTTATGTGATTATTACCAACCACAATCAAATGACTGTCCAATGGAATAATGTCTTTTACATTGATTGGATACGTGTTTTCTAAAGTAAGATTAGTGCTATTGACAGCATTAAAAACCTTTAAACCATTGTTTCCGCAACCTACATACAAAACGCCGTTTTTAATTCCCAAACCATAAGGTTCATCAAGTAAATACGTAGAAAGCAAAGTTGGAGCAGCAATATCGGTCACATCAATTACGTTAATTTGATCGTCAATGGCACCACAAGAAGAACCGCCTCGAACTGTAATATAAGCCGTATTTCCATAAACGACAACCGGATCACAAGCCGTAGCATGAGAAAATCCGGAAACAAAAAAGGGATTAAATTCATCTTCCGCATCAACGGTATACATTCCGGTGGTAGAACCAACAAATAAAATTTCTTTTTGGATGAATAAAGTTTCAAATACACCACCGCCAAACCATTGGGTCATATAAACTTCTTTGTCAAAAAAAGCATTAACCGGATTGGCTATATTGAAAACATTCAACTTATAAGCATCAATCGTGTAAAGCGCATCGCCATTAATTTGAAAACGTGCATAAGAACCTCCGGTGCCAATATTCCCACCATTAGCACTTTCAAAGGAAGCCAAAGCATCATTTGCTAAAGTTATAAATTCGCCTTCCGGTCTGTTTCTCATTTGAATGTCAAACCCGGTGATGATTTCGTCGCCTGTCGGATAAACAGTGTAATCATAAAACTCAGCCTCTTGGGGAAAAGTTGGGGAAAAAGCAATACTATTTTCAATGGTTCTAACCAAAGTAATATTTTGGATATTAGAAATATCAAAAACCAACAAATCCACAAAATTGTCAGCATAGAGGTAATTCCCTTTTACAGAAATATCATGAACACCATCCAAATTGATAAAGGCAATATTCACCGGAGAAGCCGGATTGGTATTATTAAATATGTGAACGCCTGATTCTTGAGCAATGTAAAAAAGATAATCTTCTGTTACATAAATTTTTCCGTCCGATTGGGTTTGTCTTGCCGCTGTAACTGATACATCAGCTCTGATGTCGGCTAAAGATTTTACTGTTGGAACCGCGAATTTTGCCAATTCAGCATTGTCGTCATTGTCACAAGAGACTGCGAAAATTGAAAAAAAGAAAAGGAGGAGTAAATAAGATTTTTTCATATCAATAGTTTTATTGGTTACTGTTTTCTTGTGGATGCTAAAAAACAGATTTGGTTGCTTCCAAGAGTAAAATTAACGATTCTTTTGTTACCATTTGTAAAATGTATAGTATGAGATTTATAACTAAAAAAATATTATGTTTTTTATGTAATAATATTGTTATTTTTGCGCCAATAAAACCCGAAGAATGTCATTACGCAATTCCATTTTAATCATCGCTGTTATTTTATTGATCGATCAATTTACCAAGATTTATATCAAAACCAATTTTGTTTATGGTGAAGCGGGTCAAATTGACATCACCAATTGGTTTAAAATATTGCTGATTGAAAACGAAGGGATGGCATGGGGAACAAAAATTCCGGGAGAATACGGTAAATTATTTCTAACGCTTTTCAGAATTTTAGCAGTTTTCGGAATTGGATATTGGTTGTATGATGCCAGTACCAAACACAGTTCAAGATATTTAATGGTTGCCATTGCTTTGATATTTGCAGGTGCTGCCGGAAATATAATCGATTCTGTTTTCTACGGTGTTATTTTTGATGACAGCTACGGCCATTTATCAACCATGTTCTCTGACCAACCTTATGGCACTTGGTTTCATGGAAAAGTAGTCGACATGCTATACTTCCCGATTATCGAAGGACACTTTCCGGATTGGTTACCCATTTGGGGCGGACAACCTTTCAAATTCTTCAATGCCATTTTCAACATAGCCGATATGGCGATTTCAACCGGTGTTGGTATTTTGATTGTTTTCAATAAAAAGGCTTTCGCCAAAAAAACGGCTATCGAAAACTATACAGAGTCATAGGCGTTATACAATAATCCAAACGAATATCAATTACCGAAACATCTTCTATTGAATCTTCTGGTTCAAAGAACGACAAACCTATTTTGACCACATCTTCTTTGCATTGAGATAAAAAATTATCGTAAAATCCTTTGCCATAACCTACTCGATTTCCCTTTGCATCATAAGCCAAAAGCGGTACAAAAACCACGTCAATTTTTGAAGTGGGCACTTCTATTCCATCAACGGGTTCATAAATATTATACTCGTTTTTTTGAAACTTGGTATTGTCTGTTAACAAATAGTTGGTCATTTCGAGTGTTTCAAAATTGCTTTTAGCGACCACAATTTCTTTGTCTTTTCCCGCTAAAATTTGCAACACAAACTCGGTATCGATTTCCTTTTGTTCTTCAATAGTCAGAAACAAATGAAAATAAGTGTTGTCCCAAACATCTAATTGCAACAACCGATTGGCAATCGCCAAACTTTTATCTTCCAATTCTTCTTGAGATAATCGCTGGCGAAGTTCTTTGTATTTTTTGCGTAAGTCTTTTTTAAGCATAATTAATAACCGTCAAATCTTCTATAAAAGTAGTCAAATGTTCTACTTCTACATGATCCATCAACACAATTTTGTACCACTTGTTGTTGCCGTCATGTTGTTGTGGCACTAAATCGTATTTTTCGGCTATTTTTTCGGGAATATACTCCGCTTTAATCGTCACTATATTCATAAATGGCTCACGGAAATACTGAATATTCATCGCGTCCAATTGGTTACACAAAAATTGTGTACGCATTTGCAAGACACTAACTTTCTCAAACCAACCGTTGGGTCCATAAGTGAATAGTATCATCCAAACCGCCACAGCATTAGCTCCGCTTCGACTTCCGCATAATGTTAAATCCATACCTTCTACGTATTCGGCTTCTTTGGTCAGCACGTTTTCGATATAGCCTTTTCGGCAAATAAAAACACCGGTTCCGTAGGGTGCTTGTAACATTTTATGCGCATCAATAGTGATGGAACTAATCTTCGGATTGCTAAAATTAATCACCGATTCCTGATTGCTGAACGGATAAACAAAACCACCGTAAGCTCCGTCAATATGCAATTTATACTGTAAATGATGTCTATCAAAAACTTCAATATAATCTTCCGGATTGTCAACTGAGCCAAACATGGTGGTTCCCATATTGGAAACCGCAATGAAATATTTTTTCCCTTCTTTTTGAGCAGTAAGAACCATTTGGTCCAATACATTTCTATCAATTGAACGCGTGTCAAAATCTACCGGGATTTTTAGCCAATCCAATTGTAACACGTTAGAAGCTTTCGGGATTGAATAATGGGTATCTTCTGAAGAAATTATAGCAATCTCTTCTCCTTTTGCTTCAAAATTATTGATGAAATAATTGCGAAACATCCAAATCGCTTGAATATTAGCTTCGGTTCCGCCGGGCGAAATATAACCGTCAAAAGAATCTATTTCTGCTTTAAAAATATCAACCGCAATAACGTCTAAAACTTCTCGTTCTATGTCGTGCGTTCCGCTAAATGCCTTTTCAGAAGTGCCAAAAGTGTGACAACCGATATTGTTCGGATTTGCCACATAAGTTTGCAAAATAAGCGCATCTTTTAAAAATGGTGCGTCGTCATTAAATACTCTGCTGTCTAATTTTGATGCAGGATATCCTAATGAAATGTCTTTTGAAAAATTGACATTAGACCGCAATGCCTTTTCAATACGATCCTTTCTTCGGTCGTTGGTGAGTTTCTTCCAGAATTTCATACCTAAAATTTTTATCAAAACTAAGGCTTAGTCTCCTCAAAAAACATGATAAATGTTAGGCTTTTCGTCTCTTGCTTTTATGGAGATTTCCGTTAACTTTGTTTTTATGGAAATCCCTTCTATAGAACTACAATTGCAAACCTTGCCGGATAGTCCGGGTGTGTATCAATATTATGATAAAGACGCAAAAATTCTATATGTTGGCAAAGCCAAAAACCTAAAAAAAAGAGTTACTTCTTATTTCAACAAACTCCACGATAACGCCAAAACAAATGTGTTGGTCAAAAAGATTGTAGAAATCAAACACATCGTCGTTTCCTCAGAAGCCGATGCCCTTTTGCTGGAAAACAACCTCATCAAAAAACTACAACCTCGTTATAACGTATTACTCAAAGATGACAAAACCTATCCTTGGATTTGCATCAAAAAAGAACCGTTTTCAAGAATATTCCCAACGCGAAGAATGGTCAAAGACGGCTCGGAATATTTTGGTCCGTATACCAATTTCAAAACGGTCAATACGATTTTAGATTTAATCAAAGAATTGTATCCGTTGCGAACTTGCAATTATGATTTAAACGATGCCAATATCAAATCGGGCAAATACAAAGTGTGTTTGGAATACCATATCGGCAATTGCAAAGGGCCGTGTGAAGGTTATGAAACATTGGAACATTACCAAAAGCAAGTCGATGCCATCCGTGAAATCCTAAAAGGCAATTTCAAAGACAGTTTGCGCGATTTCAAAAGACTGATGCAAGAATTGGCTGCCGAAATGAAGTTCGAAGCCGCTCAAAAAATCAAAGAAAAAATAGAAGTTTTAGAAAATTACCAATCGCGTTCCACGATTTTAAACCCAAAAATTTCGAATGTAGATGTTTTTTCAATCGTTTCAGATGAAACAATGGCGTATGTCAATTTCCTTCAAATAGCACACGGTGCAATCATTCGGTCACATACTCTGGAGCTCAAAAAGAAATTAGACGAAAGCGACGAAGAATTGTTAGAGCTTGCTGTAGTTGAACTCAGAGAACGTTTTCATTTGACCACTAGGGAAATTATTTTGCCTTTTGAATTGGATTTTGGTGCTACAATAAAAGTTACCGTACCACAACTCGGCGATAAAAAACAAATATTAGAACTGTCGCAACGCAATGCAAAATACCAACGTTTGGAACAACTCAAGCAAATCCAAATTGTAGATCCGGAACGCCATACCAACCGAATTATGGCGCAAATGCAAAAAGATTTACGCCTTTCGACTGAACCTCGACATATAGAATGTTTTGATAATTCGAATATTCAAGGAACAAATCCCGTTTCGGCCTGTGTGGTTTTTAAAGACGGAAAGCCAAGCAAAAAAGACTATCGCCATTTCAATATCAAAACCGTTGAAGGTCCGAATGACTTTGCTTCGATGGAAGAAGTCGTTTATCGCAGATACAAACGCCTACTCGACGAAAACCAATCGTTACCACAACTCATCATCATTGACGGTGGAAAAGGGCAATTGTCTTCAGCATTGAAAAGTATAGACGATTTAGGTTTGCGAGGAAAAATCGCCATTATCGGCATTGCCAAAAGATTGGAAGAGTTGTTTTATCCCGGCGATTCAGTGCCGTTGTATTTGGATAAAAAAAGTGAAACACTCAAAATCATCCAGCATTTGCGAAACGAAGCGCATCGATTCGGGATTACGCACCATCGGGACAAACGCAGTAAATCGGCTTTGCAAACCACCATTGAAACTATTCCTAGCATTGGTGAAAAAACCATGTTAACATTAATAAAACATTTTAAAAGTGTTAAAAGATTGAAATTAGCCACTGAAAAAGAAATATCAGCGGTTGTAGGTGTGTCAAAAGCCAAAAAAATTTCCGAATTTTACCAAAAAGAACAATAATGTATAAAGAGCCATTAGCCATTAGCCAAAAGCCATTAGTCGCCTGCCAAAAGCGAAACATTATCGTTAAAAAAACTCTTTCTGTTGCCTACTGCCTATTGCCAATTGCTTTTTTACTATTGCCAATTGCCTTAAAAGCACAAGATTCAACCAAAACCAAAAAACCAAAAATTGGCTTGGTACTTAGTGGTGGTGGCGCCAAAGGATTTGCTCATATTGGTGTGTTGAAAGTTTTAGAGGAAAACGGCATTAAAATAGATTACATAGGCGGAACCAGTATGGGTGCGGTTGTTGGCGGTTTATATGCTTCAGGTTATAGCGCTACGCAAATTGACTCTATCTTTTACAATACCGATTTCGACGAATTATTACAAGATTATATTCCGCGTTCTTCCAAGAGCTTTTACGAAAAGCGAAACGATGAAATGTATGCGATTTCGTTACCTTTTCACAAATTCAAAATCGGAATTCCAATAGCGCTTTCCAAAGGAATGTACAATTATAATTTATTGTCAAAATTGATCCACAACGTTAGACATGTTAGCGATTTCAGCAAATTACCCATTCCGTTTTTGTGTGTAGCCACCGACATCGAAACCGGTGAAGCCATAATATTGAAAGAAGGTTATTTGGCGCAAGCCTTATTGGCAAGTTCGGCATTTCCTTCCTTATTTTCTCCTGTAGAAATCGATGGTAAGTTACTTATTGACGGCGGTGTGGTCAATAATTATCCGGCAGAAGAAGTCCGAAAAATGGGCGCCGATATTATCATAGGTGTCGATGTTCAGGACGATTTGAAGAATCGAGATGCGTTGAAAGATGCGACTCGAATTCTGGTACAAATCACCAATTTGGACATGATTAAAAGCATGAACGAAAAAAAGAGAATTACGGATATTTATATCAAACCCGATATTTCCAACTATGGCGTAATTTCCTTTGATGATGGAAGAGAGATTATTAAAAAAGGAGAAATTGCAGCCCTATTCGAGATTGATAAAATCAAACGTTTGGCCGATTCAACCCAAACTTATAAACTCAACAATCACAGTGTTAAGCAAGACTCTTTGTTTATTAAAAGTATCAGCCTCAACAAATTGGACAATTATACCAGAGCTTATATACTTGGGAAATTGCGTTTTAAAAATGGGACAAAAATCAGTTATGACGATTTGAAAACCGGTGTGAATAACATCAATGCTACCCAAAACTTCAGTAGAATCAGTTACACTATCGAACCTTATCAAGGAGCTGATGAATTGAAATTAAGCCTAACCGAAAATCCAACCAAAACTTTTTTGAAATTCGGTTTGCATTACGACGGTTTGTACAAAAGCGCCCTTTTGACTAATATTACGCAAAAGAAATCACTCTTTAAGAACGATGTAGTATCTCTGGATATTGGTCTTGGTGATAACATTCGGTATAATCTGGATTACTATATCGACAATGGTTTTTATTGGAGTTTTGGCATCAAATCAAGATACAATCAATTCAATCGCAATGTAGAAACTGATTTTAGAAATGGTGAAATCCTGAATCAATTGGGCTTAAACAGCATCAATATGGACTTTTCAGACTTCACCAATCAAGCTTATATGCAAACGGTTTTTATTCAAAAATTTTTAATTGGCGCCGGTGTCGAATGGAAATATTTGAAAATTCGAACTGACAACTTAAGTGAGGTCAATCCAACTTTTGAAAAAAGTTCTTATGCTAGTGTATTTGGGTATGCCAAATATGATTCTTTTGACAACAAACTATTTCCTAAAAAAGGTTGGTTTTTCTCAGGTGACGTCCAATCTTTTCTGTATTCTTCTGATTATACAAGAGAATTTAACCGTTACTCGATTGCTAAGGGAGAAATAGGCATTGTCAAAACATTTTACAAAAAAGCCACAGTAAAATTGCAATCTGATTTAGGCTTTGTCTTTGGAAATGACAGTGTTCATTTCTTTGATTTTGTATTGGGTGGTTACGGTTATAATACCATCAATAACTTTAAGCACTTCTATGGTTACGATTTTTTAAGTCTTTCCGCCGATAGTTATATTAAGTCGTGCATCACTTTTGATTATGAGTTTTTTAAAAAAAACCACGTCAATTTTGCCGCCAACTTTGCCAATGTGGAAGATGATTTGTTCAGAACCGGCAATTGGCTTTCGAAACCAACCTATAACGGTTACGCCATTGGCTATGCCTTAGAATCTGTAATCGGACCGGTTGAAGTAAAATACTCTTGGTCTCCCGAGTTGACTAAAGGATTTACCTTCATCAGTGTTGGATTTTGGTTCTAATGCTGAAATTAACCTTAAAAGCTATTTTTTTGCAGTAGATAATTCATAAAAAACTATATTTGAAAAACTTTTAACTAAACTAACTATTTATGTCGATTTGGAAAAGAAAACCTATGGCGCTGTTATTAGCAGAAGCGTCAGAGTCTGAAAAAGGATTAAAAAGAACCTTAACCGCATGGTCTTTGGTTGCCTTGGGAATTGGAGCTATTATAGGCGCTGGTCTGTTTGTTAGAACTGCCACAGCTGCAGCTCAAAATGCCGGGCCATCAGTAACAATTGGTTTTATTGTAGCCGCTATCGGATGTGCTTTAGCCGGATTATGTTATGCTGAATTGTCCTCTTCTATTCCTATTGCCGGAAGTGCTTATACTTATACTTATGCAACCATGGGTGAATTCCTTGCTTGGATTATCGGATGGGATTTGATTTTAGAATATGCTGTTGGCGCTGCTACTGTTGGTATTGCTTGGAGTGAATATCTTAATAATCTACTGGTCAATGTGCTCCATGTGAGCCCAATTCCGTATGAATTTTGTCATTCGCCTTTCCAAACTTCTTTAGATGGTGTTAACGGAATCATCAATTTGCCTGCTTTATTTATTGTAGCGGCTATCAGTTTACTTTTAATTAAAGGCACACAAGAATCTGCTTTTGTAAACGGAATCATTGTAGTGGTTAAAGTAGCTATTGTAGTAATGATTATTGTTTTTGGTTGGAGTTTTATTGATGAAGCCAATCACACACCATATATTCCGGAGCCAGGCATCTTTACAGACGAACATGGTATTGGCCATAATTATGGTGGTATTATGGGAATTCTAGGTGCAGCAGGAACTGTTTTCTTTGCTTTTATCGGATTTGACGCCGTAAGTACAGCAGCTCAAGAAACCAAAAATCCAAAACGCGATATGCCAATTGGTATTTTAGGGTCATTAGCTATTTGTACTGTTTTATATATCCTATTTGCACACGTTTTAACAGGAGTGGCAACGGTTGAAGATTTTAGAACCGGTGGAAAAGAAGCTTCAGTTTCATTTGCAATTCAAAAATACATGTTTGGCTACGAATGGTTAGCACAGCTTGTTACTGTGGCTATTTTGGCAGGATTTTCTTCTGTAATTTTGGTAATGTTATTAGGCCAATCCCGAGTTTTTTACTCAATGGGTAAAGATGGTTTGTTGCCAAAAGCCTTTAGTGAAGTACATCCAAAATACAAAACGCCATACAAAGCCAACTTAGCCATTTTAATTATTGTTGGCCTTTTTGCTGCCTTTGTTCCCGGTGACATTGTAGGTGACATGACCAGTATCGGAACTTTATTTGCCTTTATTTTAGTGTGTGTTTCTGTAATTGTTTTGAGAAAAACTGAACCAAACATGAAGCGCGAATTCAAAACGCCTTTTGTGCCTTTTGTGCCCATTTTAGGCATTATCGTTTGTTTAGCTATGATTTATGGATTAGGTTGGACAAACTGGTTAAGACTTTTAGGTTGGTTGGCATTAGGTTTCATAATTTACTTTGGTTACAGTAAAAAGAGAAGTAAGCTAAACAATCCGAATAAACAGGAATAATTTTATTATATCCTTTTACCAAAAAGGATTAGAGAGCCATTCAAAACTCTTTAATCCTTTTTTGCTTTTATAAAAATTGACAATTATCATTTTCAGCGTTTATATTTTTCCGATATTTGTATGAATGAAAAAATGGGATAATTTATTAGCGCATTTAAAATTCCTCATCAAGAGAAATCCTGAGTGAGTTGATGCAGCATATCAATTATTCAATGTAACAATTTACCAATTGCTACATTTTCAAATTGTTTAATTAAACCATTAAATTTATGCCATTATATCACAAATTAGGAAATATTCCACCCAAAAGACATACCATTTTCCGCAAACCTAACGGAGATTTGTACTACGAACAATTGTTCGGTACCGTCGGTTTTGACGGAATGTCTACCAACTCCTATCACGAACACCGACCAACACAAGTCAAAGAAATCAGAAACCAATACAGCGTTGCGCCCAAAATTTCAAAAGCCAATAACATTCAATCTTATCGCCTTCGCGGATTTCAAGTAAACCCGGAAAACGACTTTTTGGAAAGCCGAAAAATTGTGTTGACCAATTCCGATTGTCATATTGCTTTGGCAGCGCCAAAACAGTCAACCAAAGATTATTTTTATAAAAATACCGATTCAGACGAATTGCTTTTCATCCATCGCGGTAGCGGGAAATTAAGAACCATGTTGGGAAATCTCGATTTCAAATACGGTGATTACCTGTTGATTCCACGCGGTATCATTTACAAAATCGATTTTGATACCGAAGACAACCGTTTGTTTATCGTTGAATCTCACCGACCAATTTACACCCCAAAACGATATAGAAATTGGTTCGGACAATTATTAGAACATTCTCCTTTCTGTGAACGTGACATTCGTCGTCCGTATGAATTAGAAACTCATGACGAAAAAGGTGAATTTATTATCAAAGTCAAAAAGAAAGACGAAATATTTGATATGGTTTATGCCACGCATCCTTTTGATGTGATTGGATATGACGGTTACAATTATCCGTATGCCTTTTCGATTCACGACTTCGAACCAATAACAGGAAGAATTCACCAACCGCCACCGGTACATCAAACCTTTGAAACCGACGCGTTTGTGGTTTGCTCTTTCGTGCCACGTTTATACGATTACCATCCGGATGCTATTCCGGCGCCATACAACCACAGCAACATCGATTCCGATGAAGTTTTGTATTATGTTGACGGTGATTTTATGAGCAGAAATGACATCGAAGCCGGACATATTTCCTTACATCCTGCGGGAATTCCACACGGTCCACATCCCGGAGCAGTAGAAAGAAGTATCGGAAAAACAGAAACACAAGAATTAGCCGTAATGGTAGACACTTTCAAACCTTTAATGGTTACAGAAGAAGCCATGAAAATTGCCGATGATAAGTATTTCCAATCTTGGTTAGAGTAAAAAATTAAACACAACTTTTGGGGAATGACATTCCCTTTTAAATAGATTATATTATGTCAAAAGAAATAAAATCCGTTGAATACGGACTAGAAAAAATATTTGAAGGCGCACAAGATTTCCTTCCGCTTTTAGGAACAGATTACGTAGAATTCTACGTCGGAAATGCTAAACAAGCTGCCCATTTTTACAAAACAGCTTTTGGATTCCAATCTCACGCCTACGCCGGATTAGAAACCGGAATGAGAGACAGAGCGTCTTATGTTTTAAAACAAGACAAAATTCGTTTGGTATTGACAACTGCCTTAAACAGCAATTCACCTATCGGAGAACATGTAAAAAAACATGGCGATGGTGTAAAAGTAGTAGCTTTATGGGTTGAAGACGCTCGTTCTGCTTTCGAAGAAACTACTAAGCGTGGCGCCAGAGTTTTCATGGAACCAACCGTAGAAAAAGACGAACACGGAGAAGTAGTTCGTGCCGGAATTTACACTTATGGCGAAACAGTTCACATGTTTGTGGAACGCAAAAATTACAATGGTGCATTCCTACCGGGATATAAAGAATGGAAATCCGATTACAATCCGAAACCGGTTGGACTAAAATACGTTGACCACATGGTTGGAAATGTAGGTTGGAACGAAATGAACACTTGGGTAAAATGGTATGAAGACGTGATGGGATTTGTAAACTTCTTATCTTTTGACGACAAGCAAATCACTACGGAATATTCGGCGCTAATGTCGAAAGTAATGAGCAACGGTAACGGAAGAATCAAATTCCCAATCAATGAACCGGCCGAAGGAAAAAAACGTTCGCAAATTGAAGAATATCTAGACTTTTATGAAGGTCCGGGCGTACAACATATAGCGGTAGCCACCGACGATATTATCACGACCGTTGCGGATATGCGCGCCAGAGGAATTGAATTCTTAACCACTCCGCCTCAAGCTTATTACGATGCTATTCCTGAAAGATTGAAAGACCACATGAGTAAGTTCAAAGAAGACATTAACGAACTTCAAAAACTAGGAATTATGATTGATGCGGATGAAGAAGGTTATCTATTGCAAATTTTCACCAGACCGGTTGAAGACCGACCAACCTTATTTTTTGAGATTATTCAGCGAATGGGCGCCAGAGGATTTGGCGCGGGTAATTTCAAAGCTTTATTTGAATCGATAGAAAGAGAGCAAATGTTGCGAGGAACACTGTAATATTTAAATTTTGTTAAATATAATTTAAAAACAACCCTTAAAAAAGACCATATTTTATTAAATTATTGTTAAAGTTGACTTTTAGCTTGTAATAATGCAACGTGTTGATTTATCTTTGCAGGACAAAACAGGGGAGTGGTTTCCTCAAGTTTTGGATAAATTTTCATAATTTATAGTTTTTTGGTTGGTTAATAGCATAAAAACTCAGTCATTAATTTGATTGGGTTTTTTTGTTTTGGTACTTTTGGAACGGATATTGCACTTACAGTAGAAAATCCATAGAAAAATGAAAAAATTCCTATTCTTATTATTGCTTTTTATCACTGTAAGTTTTGAAGCTCAAAAACCTGAAGCCTATGATACCGGCGAATGGTTCAAGTTTCGAATTCACTATGGTTTTATCAATGCCGGTTTTGCAACCATGGAAGTAAAAGAAGCTGTAAAAGAAAACAAAAAAGTATATCACGTTATTGGCAAAGGTTATACTGTCGGTATGTCACGTTTTTTCTTCAAAGTAGATGATACATATGAGAGTTATTTTGATAAAGTTACTAACAAACCTTATCAATTCGTGAGAAAGATTGATGAAGGTGGTTATACCAAAAATCAGGAGGGTTTTTTTAATCAGGCAACCAATAAAGTTTTGGTGAAAAATTACAAAAACAACACCGAAAAAACATTTGCTGTCACTGAAAACGTTCAAGACATCTTATCTACCTTTTACTACTTGAGAAACCATCCCAATATTGACAAATTAAAAGTAGGTGAATCTATTGTTGTTGACATGTTTTTTGATGACGAAGTTTTTAAATTCAAGTTGAAATTTACAGGAAGAGAACAGTTAAAAACTAAATTCGGAACCGCAGCAACCATGGTGTTTAGACCATTAGTGCAATCGGGAAGAGTGTTTAAAGAAGAAGAAAGTCTTACCGTTTGGATATCAGATGACGAAAATAAAATACCTTTGCGAATTAAAGCCAGTTTAGCCGTTGGTTCCATAAAAGCAGATTTAGACGGCTTCAAAGGATTGAAAAGTCCTTTTATGGTTAAATCAAAAAAATAATGAACAACAAAACAACCAACTACAACTCAACATTAGAAGCATTAGAACAAAAGTTTGAGGCTATAAATCAAAAAACAGAAACCCATCTTGAAGGATTACTTTGGTCAAAACCCATCACCTATTGGGATTATATTCAAACTGACGCTTTATTAAATTTGCAAACCCAAAGAACCGTTTTGCCCGACGAAATGGTTTTTATCATGTACCATCAAGTCAACGAATTATTATTCAAAATGATCCTTTGGGAAATTGACCAATTGTGTCATACCGACCAACCAAAAACTGCTTTTTTTACCGAAAAGTTACGTAGAATCAGTAGGTATTTTGATATGCTAACCACTTCTTTTGACATTATGGGAGACGGAATGGAAGTGGAACAATATATGAAATTCAGAAACACTTTGACGCCTGCCAGCGGATTCCAAAGTGCACAATACAGAATGATAGAATTCTCCTCAACCGATTTAATCAACCTAATTGATTATCGTTTCAGAGCTGACATCGACCGAAATACACCTTATTCTCATGCTCTGGAACATTTGTATTGGCAAGCCGCCGGGAAAGACCACAAAACCGGAGAGAAATCCTATCTGATTTTAGAATTCGAAAGAAAATACCGCGAAGAGTTTCTTCGATATATGGAAGAATACAACACCATTAATATTTGGCAAAAATTCAAACAACTTCCTCTTGAAGACCAAAAAGACGCAGCTTTAGTGAATGCTATGCGTCATTATGATTACACGGTAAACATCACTTGGGTGATGGGTCATTTAAATGCCGCCAAAAAATATATTGAAAGCGGTCAAGGTTCTGGCGAAGCCACCGGCGGAAGCGATTGGAAAAAATACATGCATCCCAAATACCAACGCCGAATATTTTTCCCTGAATTGTGGAGCGAAGACGAGTTAAAAAATTGGGGTGAAGGATTATAGTTAAAAATGATGTCGAAAATCTTTCAAAAAATCCTCCTTGCCATAGTGCTTACTTCTTTTGTAATTTCTTGTGATAAAACAAAAGAGGAAGAATTCATTGTAGAAAAGCCAAAACCAAAATTGATCGATTTCGGATTTAATCTGAATGATTTTAATATTGTAAATGACACCGTAAAATCAGGCGATACTTTTGGCAGTATTATTGACAAACAAAACTTAGGCGACAAAGGCGTTTTCGACATCGCAGCCAAAGTCAAAGATAGCTTTGACGTGCGAAACATTAGAAAAGGAAAACCTTATTCTATTCTTCGCAGCAAAGGCAAAACCAATAAAATTCAATATTTTATATACCAACCTGATAAAATCAATTATTATGTAATCGATTTTAGAGATTCTATTATTGCCCACAAGAAAACCAGACCGTTAACTTTTAAAACCAGAACAATTGCCGGTGCTTTAGATGGTTCGTTATCGGAAACTTTGGCCAAAGAAAATGTTGATCCCGCTTTGGCTTCCAAAATTGCCAAAATATACGCTTGGTCGATTGACTTTTTCAAACTCCAAAAAGGAGATAAATTTGGCTTGACTTTTACCGAACGTTATATCAATGACACCGTTTATGACGGTGTAGACAGTTTAAAAGCTTCTTTTTTTGAGTACAAAGGCAAAAAAATCTACGCCTTTCCTTTCTCGCCTAATGAAAGTTCTAAAAGACTGGAATATTATGATGAAGAAGGAAAAACGCTGAAAAATTTCTTCCTGAAAGCGCCTTTAAAATTTATCAATATCACCTCAAGATATACCAAAAACAGATTCCATCCGGTACAAAAAAGATGGAAAGCCCACAACGGAACAGATTATGCAGCACCAACCGGAACACCAATTATGTCTACCGCTGCCGGAGTTGTTGAACAAGCCGGATTTACCACCGGAAACGGAAATTTTGTTAAAGTAAAACACGACAGGACTTATTCGACCCAATACTTACACATGTCCAAAATTTTGGTCAAACGTGGTCAAAGAGTAACTCAAGGGCAAGTCATCGGCAAAGTTGGTAGCACAGGTTTAGCCACCGGACCACATGTTTGTTATCGTTTCTGGAAAAATGGCGTACAAGTTGATGCATTGCGTTTAAAACTGACTACTTCTACTCCAATGGATTCCAAATACAAACAGAAATTCCTAGAAGTAATTACTCCATTGAAAAAAGTGTTGGATAGTACTGCTTCATTAAAGTTTAGAGATTAATTTTAAAAATATTTTGCAACTACAACGTTAGCGTAAAATATTCACATCACTTATACCAATCAATATTTGTAAATTTGTCATTCAAATGTAAACGAATGGCATTAACACAACTCAATCCTACAAGCACAAACGCTTGGGAAAAACTGAACCAACATTACGCTCAAATGAAAAACGTTTCCATGAAGGAAATGTTTGCCAATGATACCACAAGAGCATCAAAATTTCATATCCAATGGAATGATTTTTTAGTCGATTATTCTAAAAATATCATCAGTCAAGATACTTTAAATTTATTGCAGGAATTAGCCAAAGAAGCCAATCTTCAGGAAGCCATTGCGCAATATTTCAACGGTGATGCCATCAATCAAACCGAAAACAGAGCCGTTTTACATACTGCTTTGCGTTCGCCTGAAACTGCCAGTGTTTTAGTCGATGGAGAAAATGTAATGCCGGAGATTTATGCGGTAAAAAATAAAATAAAGGCTTTCTCCAACGAAGTCATTTCTGAACAAAGAAAAGGTTTCACCGGAAAAGCATTTACAGATGTGGTTAACATCGGAATTGGAGGTTCAGACCTTGGTCCGGCAATGGTCGTTGGGGCTTTACAGTTCTACAAAAACCAATTAACCGTTCATTTTGTATCCAATGTCGATGGCGATCATGTCAACGAAATCATCAAAAAATTGAATCCCGAAACGACGCTTTTCGTCATCGCTTCAAAAACATTTACCACACAGGAAACGCTTTCCAATGCCGAAACGATTCGCGCATGGTTTTTAAAATCAGCCAAACAAGAAGAGGTTGCCAAACACTTTGTTGCCGTTTCGACTAATATTCAAAAAGTAACCGAATTCGGAATCAATCCGGATAATATTTTCCCGATGTGGGATTGGGTTGGCGGTCGTTTTTCGCTTTGGAGCGCGGTTGGTTTATCCATCAGTTTGGCGGTTGGTTTTGATAATTTTGACGACTTATTAAAAGGCGCAAACGAAATGGACGACCATTTCAAAAACGAATCTTTTGACAAAAATATTCCGGTGATTTTAGCCTTATTGAGCATTTGGTACAATAACTTTTTTGGTGCCGAAAGTGAAGCTTTAATTCCATACACACAATATTTACAAAAATTAGCGCCATATCTACAACAAGGCATTATGGAAAGCAATGGGAAAAGTGTTGGTCGCGATGGAAAACCCGTTAATTACCAAACCGGAACGATTATTTGGGGCGAACCAGGAACCAATTCTCAGCATGCCTTTTTCCAATTAATTC
Organism: Flavobacterium sp. 102; assembly: GCF_003634615.1. NCBI lineage: Bacteria > Pseudomonadati > Bacteroidota > Flavobacteriia > Flavobacteriales > Flavobacteriaceae > Flavobacterium > Flavobacterium sp. 102. The sequence continues at coordinate 605,079 of NZ_RBKX01000001.1, forward strand.
ACCAAGGAACCAAGTTGATTCCAACTGATTTTATTGGTTACGTAAAACCGTTATATGGCAATCAAGACCATCATGATAAATTGATGTCGAACTTTTTTGCGCAAACCGAAGCCTTGCTAAACGGCAAAACTGAAGCTCAAGTCAAAGCCGAATTCGATAAACAAAATGTAACCGGAGGAAAAGCCGCTTACCTTTTACCCTTTAAAGTTTTCACGGGAAACAAACCGACCAACACACTTTTGATTGAAAAATTAACGCCAAAATCATTGGGTTCATTAATTGCTTTATACGAACACAAAATCTTTGTACAAGGCATTATTTGGAACATTTTCAGCTATGACCAATGGGGTGTTGAACTGGGCAAACAATTGGCGAATTCGATATTGGAAGAAATTCATTCCGGTGATGTAAAACAACATGACAGCTCTACCGAATTTCTTTTGAAACATTTTTTAAAAAATAAATAAGCCTTTATCAAAGACAAAGTTTTCTTAATATTTTGTTAACTCCTCTTCTTTTTGGTTGATTGAATTTTGCAGAAAAATTTAAACAACTCAAAATGAAAAATTTTAAAAACAATTATTTTATAATAATTTTTAGTCTTTTTGCTTCCCTTGCTTTTTCACAGGGAAAGGTTTCCGGAACTATCTTGGATGCTGAACTAAATGGCGGTTTACCTGGAGTAAATGTTTTAATCAAAGGAACAACTGATGGCACTACAACAGATGTTGATGGTAAATTTTCTATTAGCACTAAAACCAATTCAGGTCAGTTAATCATCACCTATATTGGTTTTCAAACAAAAACTTTGAATTTTTCTATAGAAAAAAATGGCGTTTTAGATTTAGGTGTTATCAGACTTAATCCTGAGTCAAATCAACTCGAGGAAATTGTAATAAAGTCGAGCGTAATTGATATCGCTAAAGACCGAAAAACTCCTATAGCCGTTTCCACTATTAAATCGGCTGAAATCATTGAAAAATTAGGTAGTCAGGAATTTCCGGAAATACTTAACAATACGCCTTCGGTATATGTTACCAAAACGGGTGGTGGTTTTGGAGATTCGAGAATCAATATTCGTGGTTTTTCTCAAGAAAATATTGCTGTAATGATTAATGGTGTTCCGGTAAACGACATGGAAAACAGCAGGGTATTTTGGAGTAACTGGGCAGGATTATCAGATGTTACTTCAGCGATGCAGGTACAAAGAGGTCTTGGCTCTTCCAAATTAGCCATTTCATCAGTTGGAGGTACAATCAATGTGGTTACGAAAACTTCTGATTTAAAACAAGGCGGAACATTTTCATCAACCATAGGAAATGACGATTATCTGAAAACATTAGCTTCTTATTCAAGCGGTAAATTAGAGAACGGTTTTTCTGCTTCGTTATTAATCAGCCAAACTTTTGGTGATGGTTTTGTGGATGGAACTAAATTTGCCGCAGCTAACTATTTTGTGGCGTTAGGTTATGAATTAAATAAAAAACATGATTTTCAAATTACTTTTACAGGAGCGCCGCAATGGCACAACCAAAGATCGGCTGCACCAACCATTTCCGATTATATAAAATATGGTGAAGGTGGTAATGAACCAAATATCAGATACAACTCTGATTGGGGTTATTTAGATGGAAAAGAATACAGTTTCAGAACCAACTATTATCACAAACCTGTAGCTTCCTTAAATTGGGATTGGAAAATCAACGAATCAACCAAATTATCTACCGTAGTTTATGGTTCTTGGGGTCGTGGTGGCGGAAGCAATGGAACCGGCGCTATTAGAGGCAACAGATTTTTTGCTCCAAATCTTAGAAAACCGGATGGAACTATAGATGTTGATTTAATTCAAGCTTGGAATTCAGGACAAAATGTATCAATCATTCCTTCTTCTGGTCCCCAAATTCCAAATAACAATCCGAGAGCAACTATTGGTGGACTTTATCAAAACAGTAACTCAACTTCGAACAATGGAACAAATGGTATTTCGAAAATATCATCTATCAATTCACACAACTGGTATGGCGGAATCATTAATTTAAACAAAAAATTTAACGACAAACTGATGTTGGATTTTGGTTTAGATGCCAGAACTTATAGAGGAATTCATTTTCAAAACATCAATGATTTATTGGGTGCAGACAATTTTGCCGATAACTTTGATGTTAATAATCCTAACAGAGTTTTGACTTTTGAACATTCGACTAAACCACACTTTAATCCTTTATTCAATTCAGATTACCAACAAAAAATCAATTACAACAATGATGGTTTGGTTAGATGGTATGGTCTGTTTACACAATTAGAATATTCTACTGAAAAATTAACCGCTTTTATCCAAGGTGCGGTTTCTCAACAAGGATTCAGAAGAGATGATTATTTCAAATACCTAACTACTGATCCTTTGTATTCTACTGATTACGAAAATCTTCTTGGTGGAAACATTAAAGGTGGTTTGAATTACAACATCAATAGCAACCACAATGTGTTTGTAAACGCCGGTTACTACTCTAAACAACCTTTCTTCAATGCGGTATTCCCTAATAATGCTTCGATAGTAAATGAAAACCTTACTAATGAAAAAATATTGGGAGTTGAAGCCGGTTATGGTTTTAGATCTTCAAAATTTAGTGCCAATTTAAACTTCTACAGAACTTCTTGGAAAGACCGATTCATCAGATTGACTGCTAATATTGATAATGATTTAAACTCCGCAACGCCAACCATTTTAGGAAATGCTTTTTTACAAGGAGTAGAACAAATACACATTGGTGGTGAGTTTGACTTTACCTACAAACCAATCAAAAGAATCGCTATCAATGGAATGTTTTCTCTTGGAAACTGGAAATACGGAAGTAATGTAGTAGCGAACTATCAAGATGACAATAATATTGTTATTACCAATCCAAGCGGTGATGTATTTACCGAAACGCTGTATATTGACGGTTTAAAAGTAGGCGATGCTGCTCAAACAACGGCCAGTATCGGTGCATCATTCGAAGTAGTGGAAAGAGTAAAAATCGATGGGAATTATCGCTTTGTGGATGAACTTTATGCCAGCATTGACCCAACCAATTTCAGAACCCAAGCAGCAAATGACAAAGGTTCTTTATTATTGCCTTCTTATGGCTTAGTCGATGCCGGTTTCTCTTATAAAATGTTGGTTGGAAAAGACAAATCTAATTCGGTTAACTTCAGATTAAATGTAAATAACCTATTGGATGAAATTTATATTTCAGAATCAAGAACAAACATTCACATCAAAAATCAAGGAGATTTTTTAAATTCAGATGGTACTCCTAACACAACTAATTACAACACCTATCTGACTAATTTAAGAACATATGATGGTTTAGACCAAACCAATCAAGTATATTTTGGATTTGGTAGAACTTGGAATTTTTCTATCAGTTATAACTTTTAGAAAATCAGTAATTTGACAAAAACCTCAACTTAGTTTGAGGTTTTTTTATGCCTTTTTCGTTATATTTGTTATTCTAAAAATTAAACTATGAACGATTTCATTCAAAAATTCCATTCGGGCTGGGCTTATTTAGCACTATTATTATTGGTTGTCGCTGTTGTTAATTCGTTTATTGGAATGTCATCCAAAAAAGAATTTACCGCCAAAGACAGAAAAATTGCTTTGTTTGGTTTGATTGCAACTCATATACAGTTATTAGTCGGTTTGATTCTTTACTTTGTTTCACCTTTAGGTTCAGCCGTTTTTGGCCAAATGAAAGATGCCGCATTGAGACTTACTTCATTAGAACATCCTTTAACCAATATTATTGCTATCATTTTAATTACCATCGGTTGGTCTAAACACAAAAAAGCAACTACCAGCACAGGAAAATTCAGATCAATCGCCATATTCTACGGATTAGGTTTGCTCTTGATATTGAGCCGAATTCCTTGGAAATTGTGGTTCTAACAAATAAAATTTAAAGTCCTGAAAAGGACTTTTTTTATCAAGGTACGGTTTTTGCAAAACCCTTTTACTAATTAAAAAGCTCCTTATGAATACCAAAATAGTCATCCTCTTTTTTTCCATTATAACTTCTGTTTTTACTTTCAATGCTATTGTTAAAAATCCGCAACAAAAGGAAAAACCTCAACAAGAGAAAAGCAAAGAGAAAACTACCACAGTCAAAGACAATAAAGACAAACCCAAAGTAGTTGCAGATACTTTAAAAAGCAGGTCTGCCATCGATTTTCAAGAAACTGACACACTACAGATTGACCCGAATTCAAAATTAAAAATTTACAAAAAAAGTGCTCACGCTTCCTACTACCACAATAAATTTAACGGTAAAAGAACGGCCAGCGGAAAACGATTTGACAACAACAAATATACTGCTGCTCACAAAAAACTACCTTTTGGAACCCTTGTAAAAGTTACCAACGAAACCAACGGAAAATCTGTCGTAGTTGAAATTACCGATCGTGGTCCGTTCTCCAAAGTGCGTGAAATTGATTTAAGCCGCAGGGCTTTTATGGATATTGCTACCAATAAAAATTCAGGCGTGGTGATTGTAAAAATAGAAGTTGTTGAAGAAAGAAAATAATCACCAAGTAGTAAACGGCTTTTTACTCAAATACGCATTGTAATAACGCTCGTCATTGGTTACTTCTTCGCCCAACCAATTGGGTTTTTCAAAAGTTTCTCCTTCCGATTCCAATTCGATTTCGGCCATCACTAAACCTTCATTTTCTCCGGAAAAGATATCGACTTCATAAACGTGATTGCCTACTCTTATTTCGTAGCGAATTTTGTCAATCGTACCACTTTCGCAAAGAGACAATAACGTTTCTGCTTCCATCAAACTAATTTCTCTTTCCCATTCCAAACGGGTTGTACCATTAGAATTACTTTTGCCTTTTATCGTGATAAAACCTTTGTCACCTTTAATTCTGATACGAACTGTTCTATCGGGATTTGAACTCAAATAGGCTTGCACAATTCTTTTCCGGGAAAAAGCTTCCTTTACAAAATCATGGGAAAGCACTAAAAATTTACGTTCAATTTCAACCATTTTTTCTTTATTTATTTAGGAGCAAGTTATGAAATATATAACTTTGAAAATTGTATTTTTACCATAATCTTAATAGCCACAACAATTTTTAGATGAAATTTTACCGCCACAAAAGAAGCATCAATACTGTGGGCGATTTGTTCGACTTGTATTTCAACGAAAGCAGCTATAAGTCGAACGATGGCTTACTTTTTTTGATCGACTTGGTTAATTTTTTTCGCCCCGGCAATCCCAAAACCGAAAGTGTTATTTCGATTGAACCGCTTTTACAATTCCTAACTGAGAACCTACAACAAAAAAAACTACTGAAAGATCATTTAACCGAGTTACTTCACCAAAGAAAATTCAGTCGCGTTTTATCAGACACAGGAATTCTCAGAGATTCTGATTTTATCTATGAAGTAAGACAGCGATTATTTGCCAAAATTTTACCTTTTCAACCCGAGAAAGATACTTTAGAGTTTGTGTTGAACCAAGTTTTTTTCAAAAGCACTGATCCCATTTGGATTGCCCGAATTCCGTTTGAAGAACTCCAAAAACTATTTGACATTCTTGGTTTTGAAAATGGTTATAATTCAGTTGAAGAAAAATCAATACTGTCCGAAGTAATGAATGCAATGGGATTGATTTCCCAACGCATGAGCGGTCGATCCATGGAAAATGATGTCATCAAAATGGTTCCGGAATACGAAGAGTTGGAAAGTCCCTTTGTTGCTTTTGAAAACGAACTCTATACTATCCACAGGAGAATAAAAAAAGGAGAGAATCACTATATAGACTCTGAAGACATCAATTATAAACAATTGATTATTTTTCACAAACAATGTGAAGATTATGTGGACAAAGCTTTTAGTAATATTACCAAATTTGGAATTTCCATCAAAGTAAATCAAAGTTTGCTTCGCATACGACAACAATTACAACGGGTAAAAGTTTTAATTTCAACCTTGGTGGTCAATAAAGAAATTGACAAAAAAAACAATGTTATCCTATTGGTGTTGCGATTGATTAAATACAATTGCCATAAAAACAATGTGCGCCAATTAATCAACGAAAGCACACAACTGATATCCTACGAAATAACACAACATACCGCAAAAACAGGTGAACATTATATTACCGAGAGCAAATCAGAATATTTTTCGATGCTCAAAGCGGCCATTGGTGGTGGATTTATTGTTGGAATCTTGTGTGTTATCAAGCTCTTACTTTCAAAAATGGACAGCAGTGATTTTGGCCATGCTTTTTATTATAGCTTAAATTATTCCATTGGATTTATTATTATCTTTCTTTTGGGTTATACTTTGGCTACCAAACAACCCGCAATGACTGCAGCTACCTTGATCAAAGCCTTGGAAAGCGGGATGAAAAAACATACTAAAAACGAAAACAAACACAGTTCGTTTGCCAAACTTTTTGCTCGGCTATTCCGTTCTCAGTTTATTGCTTTTGTGGGCAATGTTTTAATGGCTTTTCCGGTAGCAATGCTGGGGATTTGGCTGATTGATTATTTTTTCGACTATAATATTGCTTTCGAAAAATCGGCTAAGCTATTGAATGATTTGTCACCAATAACTTCTGCTGCTATTCTTCATGCTGCTATTGCCGGTGTATTTTTATTCCTTTCCGGCATTATTTCGGGCAACATTTCTAATAAAAACAAACACAATCAAGTGTATTACAGAATCAAAGAACATCCGGTTTTGAAACAAAACTTAGGGATTGTAAAAACCAATGCAATTGCCCAATGGTTCGAAAACAATTGGGCCGGCGTAGTTTCCAACGGTTGGTTTGGTATATTTTTAGGAAGCACTGCTTCGGTTGGTGCTTTTCTGGGTTTAAATCTTGATATACGTCATATCACTTTTGCCAGTGGTAACTTTGCCTTAGGTTTGTATGGTTCCGATTTTATTGTTGATTTATCTACTATCGTTTGGGGAATCATAGGTATTGGCCTGATTGGATTTGTCAATTTTGCTGTGAGTTTTTCACTTTCATTAGGATTGGCCTTCCGTTCTCGAAATATTCCACTTTCGGAATTGCGCTTCTTATTTAGTTCAACCTGGGCTTATTTTAAAAAACGTCCGACTGCATTTTTCTTTCCGGTAAAAGACAAATAAAATGGAATCCGAAGTTGTATACCGAAAAATAATCCACATCGACATGGATGCTTTCTACGCTTCGGTAGAACAATTGGACAATCCTGAACTCAAAGTAAAACCATTGGCAGTTGGCGGAAGCGAAGTCCGTGGTGTGGTTTCAGCAGCGAGTTATGAAGCCCGGAAATTTGGAGTTCGATCAGCCATGAGTGGGATTCAGGCGAAAAGGAATTGTCCCGATTTGATTTTTGTTCGCCCAAGGTTTGACCGCTACAAAGAAATCTCCAAACAAATCCGAAAGATATTTCACGAGTATACCGATTTGGTTGAACCCTTGTCTTTAGATGAAGCTTATTTGGATGTCACCCAAAATAAAAAAGGCAATCCGAGCGCTTCGCTCATAGCGCAAGAAATTCGAAAAAGAATTTTTGAAGAAGTTGGTTTAACAGCTTCCGCCGGAATTTCGGTGAATAAATTTGTGGCCAAAATTGCCAGCGATTACAACAAACCCAATGGTCAAAAAACCGTCAATCCTGAAGAAGTGGAAACTTTTCTGGAAAATTTAGACATCAAAAAATTCTACGGTATCGGCAAAGTCACCACCGACAGAATGTACCATTTAGGCATTTTCACCGGAAAAGATTTAAAGTCAAAATCAAGAGAATTTCTCGAAGAGCATTTCAGCAAAAGCGGATTGCATTTTTATAATATCGTGCGTGGCATTCACAACAGTGCGGTCAAACCCAATCGCATCGCCAAATCAGTTGCGGCCGAACACACTTTTAATGAAAACCTGACTTCGGAGATTTTTATGATTGAAAAACTGGAGCGTATCGCTAGCGAATTGGAAAACCGACTAAAAAAACACAACATTTCCGGAAAAACTGTTACACTCAAAATCAAATACAGCGATTTTACGACCCAAACACGGAGCAAGACTTTGCCTTACTTCATTTCTGACAAAGGATTGCTTCTCGAGACCGCAAAAGAGCTTTTGTTTCAGGAACGGATGAAAGAATCGGTTCGACTGCTTGGGATTTCTTTGAATAACTTGAATACCGAAATCAAAAAGACTGTTGTGGTACAATTAAAGTTTGAGTTTTAGCCAACCTGAGGCCGTAGGCCGGCTCGAAGCTTTAGCTGAACTGGCGAAGCAATTGTACGAAGTAAAAAAAAACCGACCTAATTGGTCGGTTTTTATTTTTATATGTTGAGATTAATCTCTGCTCGATAATTTTGACAACAATCTTAAGAATTCAATGTACAACCAAACTAAGGTAATCATCAATCCCATTGCGCCATACCATTCCATATATTTAGGCATTTTTTGCTCCACGCCTTTTTCAATTTGGTCAAAGTCTAAAAACAAATTCAATGCGGCAATTACAATTACAAACACACTAATTCCGATACTAATCAATGAATTTCCGTGGTGAACCGGCGTAAAACTGGTAAACATCGACAACAACCATGAAATTAAATAATAAGTCGCAATCGCTAATGTCGCTGCAACCACAACTGATCTGAATTTGTCGTTTACTTTTACGATTCCGTATTTGTACAAACCGAAACAAACCATAAACGTAACAAACGTACAACTCACGGCTTGAATCACAATTCCGGGATACATTACTTCAAATATAGCGGAAATACCACCAATGAAAAGGCCTTCGAAAATGGCATAACCCGGTGCTAAATAAGTTGAATATTGCGGTTTAAAGGTAGCGATCAACACTAAAATTAATCCAACAATAGCACCGCCAATTGTTAACACAATAGGGTTTTGACCATCAAAAGTCATCATCCAAGTAACCGCAGCACTGGCAATTAATAAAACCAGCATTAGAAAACTTTTGTTAATCGTTCCCGAAACCGTCATCGTTTGGTTGTAATCAATAACTGTTGCTTCGTGTACTACTTCATTAGCACGAGAAGTATTTGAAAAAGTTTTGTTTTTAAAAAACGGATTGTTTGAATTCATATTTCTTGTTTTAAAAAAATTTAAAGCCTAAAAGTAATAAAATTATTCTATTTCAGAAACTCTCAAAGTATTTACCATTCCTTTATCGGCAACAGGCATCGCAGCTAAGTTGATTAACATATCGCCCTTTTTCACATAACCGTTAGCTTTGGCAATATCATTCACATCTCCAACCGTATCATCGGTGCTTACAAATTTGTCATAGAAAAAAGCATTCACGCCCCAAAGTAAATTCAACTGGGTCAAAATTCTTTTATTCGATGTATACACCAAGATATGTGCTTTTGGTCTCCAAGCCGAAATTTGGAAAGCTGTATAACCACTATTGGTCAACGTAGAAATTGCTTTCGCTTTAATTTCATTCGCCATAATCGCTGCGTGATAACAAATTGATTTGGTAATAAACCGTTTTGTTCTTACGTGAGGCGGATTTTGTGGCACCAAAATAAGCGGAGAATCTTCTACTGCTTCAATAATTTGTGTCATTTTTTCAATCACCTCAACCGGATAATTTCCAACCGAAGTTTCACCCGAAAGCATTACCGCATCAGCGCCATCCATAACAGAATTGGCAACATCATTTACTTCAGCACGCGTTGGTGTTAAACTGGTAATCATCGTTTCCATCATTTGCGTAGCCACGATTACAGGAATTCTGGCCGTTTTCGCTCTGTGGATTAATTTCTTTTGAATCAATGGTACTTCATGTGCCGGAATTTCTACACCAAGATCACCACGAGCTACCATCAAACCATCACAGAACGCCACGATTTTATCAATATTTTCAACGGCTTCCGGTTTTTCTATTTTGGCTACAATCGGAATTTTATATTTTGAATGTTTCGCAATTAAGTCTTGCAATTCTTCTAAGTCTTTTGGTGTTCTTACGAAAGAAAGTGCAATCCAATCTACTTCTTGTTCGATTGCAAAAAGTGCATCTTTAATGTCCTTTTTGGTCAATGCCGGTAAAGAGACTTTAGTATTCGGGAGGTTTACTCCTTTTTTTGATTTTAATGGCCCGCCTTGAATTACTTTACAAACTACTTCTGTAGTACCATTGGTTTCCAAAGCCTCAAACATTAGTTTCCCATCGTCTAAAAGAATTTTTTCCCCCGGATTTACATCTCTTGGGAATTCTTTATAGTTCATGTAAACACGTTCCTTAGTTCCCGGAACATCTTCGGCCGTTTGAAATGTAATAATATCGCCCGGATTCACCACTACATCTTCTTTCATCACCCCTACGCGAAGTTTTGGCCCTTGTAAATCGGCTAAAATAGCGGTAGTATATCCAAACTCATCATTCAAACCTCTGATGATATCTATTCTTTCTTTTACATCTTCATAATCGGCATGGGAGAAATTAATACGAAATACATTCACTCCGGCATCAATCATTTTTTTAATTACTTCTTTCGAACTACATGCAGGACCAAGTGTGGCTACAATTTTAGTTTTTTTTCTTGTTGGCATTTTAATTAAAAAATTAAATTATTTTTTGACTTTATTTTTTCTACTTCTACGGCATAAACAGTGCTTATTCTGTCTATTTTTTTGAGGCTATTGATAATTTTTGAAACATCAATTGCAACTTCATCGTTTTCGATTTTTAAAAAGTAATCTACTTTTTTAAACTCGGGAATCAAATAGATTTTGGGCGAAAACTCATTGCTGCTGTTGGCAAACAACCCTTGATTGTTATTTTCCGAAGAAAGGATAGCATCATTTTGATTTTGTACCAAATTCCACGCTATGTCTTTATCATCTTCAAAAATAAACCTCGTAAACTGGGTTTCGCCATCTTTATTGCTAATATGGATGTTGCAGTTGCTTTTTTTGAGATTGACGGGTAAATTTTGATTGATATAATACGCCAATCGATAATCCTCTAAAGGCGAATGAATAGCGATTAATTGATAATCTATCTCGTCAAACTCTCCAATATGCAATTTGTGAACATACATGACTATTGCAATTTAAGTTGTAAATATAGTATATCTGAAACAGATTATAACCAACTCAATATTGACTTAACGTTATTTTATGAACGAAAACGTTATAGTTTTTAGGGAATTCGTATTATTTTTTGTCAATTTTTTCTTGAAACGCAAAATAGGCTCTTTGAGATGCTTTTTCTTCTGCTTTCTTTTTCGAGGTAGCTCTGGCTTTCGCAATGACTTTATCGTCAATACTCAATTTTACGCCAAAATATTTTTGCCCGTCTATACCATTGTCGTCAAACACATCATAATGAAAGGATTTCTTTTCTTTTTGACACCATTCAATCAGTAAACTTTTGTAACTGATAACTTTACCTTCCAGCTTGGCAATATCGACGTAAGGTAAAATAACACTTCTTTGGATAAATTTTTGGCAAAATTCATACCCTTTGTCTAAGAAAATAGCACCTACTAAGGCTTCAAAAATATTGCCGTGGATGTTCTCACCAAAGTGTTGCGTTGGTACTTTACTTTCTACAAATCGGATTAGGTTTAAGTCTCTTCCCAATTCGTTTAAATGCTCACGACTTACAATTTTAGAGCGCATTTTGGTCAGATAACCTTCGTCACCAGCCGGTGCTTCTTTGTATAAATGAGCAGCAATTACCGCACTTAACATCGCATCCCCTAAAAACTCCAAACGCTCATAATTCATCGGATTGCCTTTCAAGTCCATGCGGTTTGTGGAACGATGCGTGAATGCTTTTTCGTAATAAATGATAGATTGCGGTTTAAAACCTATTACTTTTTGAATTTCATTAAAAAAAATCCCGTCCTCTTGCGAACGGGAATTTTTAAATATATTTTTTAGAATTTTCATCTAATTTTAGTCTTCGAGTTTTTTGAATAAAACGCAAGCGTTGTGTCCACCAAAACCAAAAGTATTGCTCATCGCCACTTTCACTTCTCTTTTTTGGGCTTTGTTTAAAGTCAGGTTCAAAGAAGGATCAATGTTTTCATCTACAACCGTATGGTTAATGGTTGGCGGAACAATTCCATATTTCATAGCTAAAATAGAGGCAATCGCTTCAATCGCCCCGGCAGCACCTAGTAAGTGACCTGTCATCGATTTAGTAGAATTGATGTTGATGTTTTTTGCATGAGCACCAAAAACGGCACTAATCGCTTTCAACTCGGCTACGTCACCAAGTGGTGTTGAAGTTCCGTGCGTGTTGATATGATCAACTTGATCTGGTGACATTCCTGCATCACGTAAGGTATTTTCCATAACCGCAATCACGCCAATTCCTTCCGGATGCGGAGCTGTTAAGTGATAAGCATCTGAGGACATTCCGCCACCGCCAATTTCACAATATATTTTGGCACCACGTGCTTTCGCATGTTCGTATTCTTCTAAAACCAAAGCTCCGGCACCTTCGCCTAAAACAAATCCGTCACGAGTAGCATCAAAGGGTCTTGATGCCGTTTCTGGACTGTCATTTCTGGTTGATAAAGCTTGCATGGAGTTAAATCCGCCCATACCGGCAATAGTTACTGCAGCCTCTGAACCACCTGAAATAATCACATCACACATTCCTAAACGAATGTAGTTGAAGGCATCAATCAAGGCATTGGCAGAAGACGCGCAAGCAGAAACGGTAGTATAATTTGGCCCCATAAAACCATTTCGCATTGAAATGTGAGCTGGAGCTATATCAGCAATCATTTTTGGGATAAAGAAAGGATTGAATCTTGGCGTTCCATCTCCTTGAGCGTAGCTTATCACTTCATCTTGAAAAGTTTCCAATCCGCCAATTCCGGCACCCCAAATTACACCAACTCTCTGTTTATTTACATTGTCATTGGTAATTCCGGCATCTTTTATTGCTTCTTCACTGGCTGCCACAGCATATTGTGCAAACTTGTCCATTCTGCGAGCTTCCTTGCGGTCCATAAAATCTTCAATATTGAAGTTTTTGACTTCGCAGGCAAATTTTGTCTTGTGTTTTTCAGTATCATAATAGGTAATCAGAGCGGCGCCACTTTTACCGTTTACCAGCGCATTCCAATATTCTTCAATGGAATTTCCGATTGGTGTTAATGCACCCAAACCTGTTACTACAACTCGCTTTAACGCCATAATATGTTTTTTACAATTGTATTTAAACAAATAATACCCATGTTTTCTTCAAATATAATCATTAAAGAGACAGGGGTATTTCAATATTTTAAGATTGAATATCAATCAATGTTTATTCTTTTCAGTAAAAATAATAAAAACCCGTGAAAAACAGTTGTTCTTCACGGGTGATTTAATTATTATTTTTTTGCTTCTTCGATGTAAGAAATAGCTTGACCTACAGTAGCAATGTTTTCTGCTTGGTCATCCGGAATTTGAATATCAAATTCTTTTTCGAACTCCATGATAAGCTCAACAGTGTCTAATGAATCAGCGCCTAAATCATTTGTGAAGCTTGCTTCTGTTACAACTTCGTTTTCGTCAACGCCTAATTTGTCTACAATAATCGCTTTTACTCTTGATGCAATGTCTGACATAATTTCTAATTTTTTAATTTTAATTGTTGGCAAAAATAAAAAACTTTATTTTAAAACAACCTTTTTGTTACTAAATGTGACCACGAAAATAAAAAATTTATTTCAGAATCTTACATTATGATGGTTTTAATTCGAGTAATTATTCTTTTTTTTGTGCTACCAAATTTGATCTTCCATGAAAAAGATTCTGCTTTTTGCCTCGGGCGCTGGTTCCAATGTGGAGAATATCATACAGTATTTCAAAAACAACGATAGTATAAGTATAGTCGGCATCTTTACTAACAATCTACATGCCAAAGCTTTAGATATAGCAAAATACCACAATGTGTTTTCCTTTGTTTTCAATAGGGAGGAGTTAAACGAAGGCTTTGTTCTAGAAAAAATCAACAAACTCCAACCTGACTTAATCGTTCTGGCCGGTTTTCTCTGGAAAATGCCAGATGTTATTGTACACCAATACCCAAATAAAATCATCAATATTCATCCGGCGCTTTTACCAAAATATGGCGGAAAAGGAATGTATGGTATGAAAGTACACCAAACTATTTTGGAAAACAAAGAAAAAGAAACCGGAATCACCATTCATTACGTCAACGAACATTATGACGAAGGCGAATTCATTTTTCAACAAAATATAAATATTGAAGATTGTCAATCTCCTGAAGAAATAGCGGTTAAAGTTCAAGCATTAGAACACGAACACTTCCCAAAAACAATTGAAAGACTGTTAGATTATTAGACTAACTTAGACTTCTTAGAAAAACGTAAGGAGTCTAAAAGTACAATCAATCTAACCCATTTAAAAAGTCTAACCAATCTAAGAAATCCAAATGTCACACCAAGTCCACATCTACACCGACGGCGCTGCCAAAGGAAATCCCGGAAACGGCGGTTATGGCGTTGTCATGGAAATGGTTGGAACACCTTATAAAAAAGAATTTTACGAAGGTTTTCGCTATACAACCAACAATAGGATGGAATTGTTAGGCGTAATCGTAGGTTTGGAAAAACTCAAAAATCCCAACATGAAAGTCTTGGTCATTTCCGATTCTAAATATGTAGTCGATGCTGTTGAAAAGAAATGGGTTTTTGGTTGGGAAAAGAAAAACTTCGCCGGTAAAAAGAATCCCGATTTGTGGATGCGCTTCCTCAAGATCTACCGCCAACACCAAGTCGATTTCAAATGGATTAAAGGCCACAATAACCATCCGCAAAACGAGCGCTGCGATGAATTGGCGGTTTATGCTTCAGGTTTGGAGAAACTTTCCATTGACGCTTTTTATGAGAAAGAAGAAGGAAAGTTACTTTAAGATGACTTTATCAGTTTTGACTTTGCCACTTTATGACTTATGCTTATCTTTGCGCCTTTAATTTGAAACGCAAATAATGAACAAACTTTTAATAGTAGGAACGGTTGCTTTTGACGCTATCGAAACACCTTTTGGAAAAACGGATAAAATCTTAGGTGGCGCTGGAACTTTCATCGGTTTATCCGCTTCGCATTTTAACTTACAATCAGCTATTGTATCGGTGGTTGGTGATGATTTCCCACAAGAATATTTAGACTTATTAACTGATAGAAATATTGATATTTCAGGTTTAGAAATTGTAAAAGGCGGCAAAACGTTCTTTTGGAGTGGTCGTTACCACAACGACATGAACTCAAGAGATACCTTAGCTACTGAATTAAATGTATTGGCTGATTTCAACCCAATTGTTCCGGAACATTTTAAAAATGCGGATGTAGTGATGTTAGGCAACTTACATCCTATTGTTCAAACCGGCGTTTTAAACCAAATGACACAAAAACCTAAATTAGTGGTTTTAGACACTATGAATTTTTGGATGGATTGTGCGTTGCCTGAATTATTGGACGTTATTAAACGTGTGGACGTTATTACAATAAATGATGAAGAAGCACGTCAATTATCCGGAGAATATTCTTTGGTAAAAGCGGCTGCGAAAATCCATACGATGGGACCAAAATATGTGGTAATCAAAAAAGGAGAACATGGCGCATTGATTTTCCACGATGAACACATCTTCTTTGCTCCTGCATTACCATTGGCCGATGTATTTGATCCAACCGGTGCAGGCGATACTTTCGCCGGAGGATTTGCAGGATTCATTACTCAACAAGGAGATATTTCTTTTGAAACCATGAAAACTGCCATCATTCAAGGATCTAACTTGGCTTCTTTCTGTGTGGAGCAATTCGGAACCGAAAGAATGCTCTCACTGAAAAAAGAAGAAGTGAACAAGCGCTTGAAACAATTCAAAGCTTTAACACAATTTGAAATAGAATTACAATAACTTTATGCCTCGAAACTTCGGGGCATTTTTTATTAAAAAATGACCGCGAATTCGCAAATTTATTTTGAATTTTTAATTTGCGACTTTGCGGAAAAAAACAAATTAACTACAAACTACAACTACAATGAGTGACGCAATAAAACACGAATGTGGAATTGCCCTTTTAAGATTAAAAAAACCCTTAGAATTCTACAAAGAAAAATACGGAACCGCTTTTTACGGCATACAAAAAATGTATTTGCTGATGGAAAAGCAACACAACCGCGGTCAAGACGGCGCCGGATTTGCTTCGATTAAATTTGACGTTGAAGCGGGTGAAAGATACATCAGCCGCGTGCGCTCAAACAAAGCACAACCCATTCAGGATATTTTTGCGCAAATCAATGAAAGAATTAATGAAGAACTGACTTTGCATCCTGAATATAATGACAACGTACAATTGCAAAAAGACCACATTCCTTATATAGGCGAATTGTTTTTGGGACATGTTCGTTACGGAACTTTCGGTAAAAACAGCATTGAAAGCGTTCATCCCTTTTTACGTCAGAACAATTGGATGCACCGAAACCTTATCGTGGCCGGAAATTTCAACATGACTAATGTGACCGAACTTTTCAACAGTTTGGTAGAATTAGGCCAACATCCAAAAGAAATGGCGGATACCGTAACTGTGATGGAAAAAATAGGTCATTTTCTTGATGATGAAGTGACCGACTTATATCAAGAATGTAAAAACAACGGCTTATCAAAAAGAGAAGCTTCCCCTATAATAGCTGAAAAATTAGACATTGCCAAAATCTTAAAACGGGCTTCTAAAGGTTGGGACGGCGGTTATGCGATGGCAGGATTATTAGGTCACGGCGATAGCTTTGTCTTCCGTGATCCGGCTGGCATTCGTCCGGCGTACTTTTATGAAGATGATGAAATTGTAGTCGTCGCTTCTGAAAGACCTGTGATTCAAACTTCCTTCAACGTCCCTTTCGAAAAGGTACAAGAATTACAACCCGGACATGCTTTGATTGTAAAGAAAAACGGAACCGTTTCGCAACAAGAAATCATTACGCCAACAGTAAAAAAAGCTTGTTCCTTTGAACGCATTTACTTTTCTCGTGGCAGCGATGCCGAAATCTATCAGGAAAGAAAAGAATTGGGTAAATTAATTTTACCGGCGGTTTTAGATTCAATTGAAAACGATACCGACAATACTGTTTTCTCTTTTATACCAAATACGGCTGAAACTTCTTTTTACGGAATGGTAGAAGCAGCGAATGATTTTCTGAACCAAAGAAAGAACCAGTTTATTTTGAATAACCGTAAAACGTTAACCAAAGAAAAACTCGAAGAAATTCTTTCGGTAAAAATCAGAACGGAAAAGATTGCTATAAAAGATGCTAAACTAAGAACCTTTATCACTGAAGATAGCAGTCGTGATGATTTGGTTGCGCACGTTTATGATGTGACTTATGGTGTAATCAAGCCAACAGATAATTTGGTAATTATTGACGACAGTATTGTTCGCGGAACGACTTTGAAGAAAAGCATTCTTAAAATGATGGATCGATTGAATCCGAAAAGAATTGTTGTAGTTTCTTCGGCACCACAAATTCGTTATCCGGATTGTTATGGGATTGATATGGCTAAATTAGAAGGGCTAGTTGCTTTTCAAGCTGCGATTGAATTGTTGAAAGAGAGAAATCTTTATCACATCGTAGACGATGTATATAAAAAATGTAAATCACAAGAGAATTTAAAAGACGCTGATGTAGTGAATTTCGTAACCGAAATTTACGCACCATTTAGCGACACTGAAATATCGAATAAAATAGCCGAGTTATTGCATCCCGAAGACATTAAAGCTGAAGTAAAAATCATTTTCCAAACTGTTGACAATTTGCACATCGCTTGTCCGAAAAACCTAGGAGATTGGTACTTTACCGGCGACTATCCAACACCCGGAGGTAACCGTGTTGTAAACAAGGCATTTATGAATTTTTTCGAAGGTAAAGATGCACGTGCGTACTAAAATTTTAACATTTTTTGTCTTTAAACGATTTTTGATGCAGTTCGTCTAAATTTTTTGTTTGCAAAATGTTAAACCACTTACATTTGACCTTACCATAGCATTAGTAGGTTAAGTTTATGGTAGATTTGGGGCAAAAAGGGTGAAAAGAAATTTTCACCTTTTTTATTTTCTACAAGCCTTAGAATCAGCAGAAAAAATTTCAACGATTATACTTGCCGTTCATCTGTTTTATTTTTTTGAACACAGTAACTCCTATACTTTTGACGTCACCATAGCATTAGTAGGTTAAGTTTATGGTAGATTTGGGGCAAAAAGGGTGAAAAGAAATTTTCACCTTTTTTATTTTATAAAGGCTGAAAATCATAAAAAAGGCGATTTCTACTCTCATTTGCCTATCATTCCAATATAATTCAGTTAAAAAAGCACTTTTTCCTTTTTTATGTTGTTAAATTTGCACTACCATAGTATTTAGTGTAGGTTAAGTTTATGGTAGATTTGGGGCAAACAGGTGGAAGCAATTCCGCCTGTTTATTTTTAACCCTATCCCAAATAAAAAAACCGACTGCTTTCACAATCGGTTTAAATCCTTAAAAAGAGTTTGTCTTTTATTTTTCTGTCGCGTATAATCTGGCAACTTCTGTCCAATTGATTACATTGAAGAACGCTTCAATATAATCGGGACGGCGGTTTTGATAGTTTAAGTAATAAGCGTGTTCCCAAACATCCATTCCTAAAATAGGGAAACCGCCACAAGCTGTATCCGGCATTAATGGACTGTCTTGATTGGGTGTAGAACAAACTTCCAACTTTCCGCCTTTATGAACACAAAGCCAAGCCCAGCCAGAACCAAAACGTGTTGCGCCAGCTTTGGCAAATTGCGCTTTGAATTCTTCGAATGATTTAAAATCTCTTTCAATTGCTTCAGCTAATTCGCCTGTTGGCAATCCGCCACCATTAGGCGCCATTACTCTCCAAAACAAATTGTGGTTATAAAATCCGCCTCCGTTATTTCTAACTGCTGCGTTTTTCATATCCAAGTTGATTAGGATGTTTTCTATCGTTAAACCTTCCAAATCTGTTCCGGCAATCGCCGCATTAAGATTGGTTGTATAAGCATTATGATGTTTCGAATGGTGAATTTCCATTGTTTTAGCATCAATATATGGTTCTAATGCATCGTATGCATAAGGTAATTGCGGTAATTCAAAAGCCATGGTTACTATATTTAAAGATTAATATTTGATGTTCAAATTTATAAATTATAAATTGTTTTTACTTATAAAATTCACACAATCATTTATAACATTTCAAAAAATTACACCTCAACATATTGCAGTTTTCGCTCTAATTGGTAAGATAACAAAACACACAATAAAATCAAACTAATGCTTATGTAGCCTAAATAATTGTAATTATGGATAGCAAATTTGGTATCACTATAAGTAATCCAACCACTCATTAATGAGGCAAATCCTGTCCCAAGTGATTGCACACAAGAATTTAAACTCATAAAACTACCTCGAGTTTGACTGGTAACCGCTTGGGTAATCATCGCTTGACCAGGAACTGTTCTTCCTGTTGAAGAACTAAACCAAAATCCGAAGATACCTAACACAATGAAAAGTTGCCAATGAGGCATATTAGTTATCAAAACAACAAAGAAAGTTGAAATTAAAGCTGCCCAAACGAACACGGTTCTTTTGCCATAACTATCAGCTAATTTTCCAATGATTTGAGCGGAAATCAAAGAACAAATTCCACCGACTAAATAAATTAAAGGTGTGTATTCCTGCGGAACGCCAACATTGTAAACCAAATAAGGATTAATCAATGGCACGATTATAAAATGTCCGGTGATTAACAAGAAACTAAATAACAAAGCCGTGATTTGCGCTTGGTTACTAAAGATGTCATAGAAATTGGATATGCGTTCTTTCAACTTTACAGGAGTAGATAAATGGGCATTGACATTGGGAACAAATCGTATTAAGAACGGCAACAACAACACGCCAAAAATCGCAACGACTAAAAACGGATAATGCCAATCATATTTGTTAGCTAAAAACAACCCAAAAGGAACGCCAATCACCGAAGCCAAAGCAAATCCGCCCATCAACATTCCCATCGCTCTGCCGCGTCTTTCATACGGAATAACATCGGCAATAATACTTAAGATTTGTGCGCTGATTAAACCACCGAACAATCCGGTCAATGTTCTGGCCAATATCATCGAATAAGTTCCAAAAGCAAAAGCACAAGCAAAAGTGCCAATTAAAAATCCGGAATATCCAAAAAGCAATAGTTTTTTTCGGTCGAATTTATCCGCAAAGAAAATGGCAAAAAAGCTACTCACAAAAGCAGCCAAAGAATAACTGGAAACAATAATTGAGAACTCAGAAGTAGTCAAATTCCATTTGGGCATCAAGATATTTCCCAAAGGCATTATAATCATAAAATCGAGTATGTGTGTGAAATTCAGTAACGCCATCAATGCTACCAAAATAACTTCATTTTTCTTCAAAACAATATTTTTTAATTCAGTTGCAAAATTACGCATTGAAAAATTCGTTTTTCTTAATAAAGAATTAATTAATTACATTAGTAGCATAAATAAAAACTATAGTTTTCTATGTTTGATTTGCAAACCAATAAACTTGAAAATGAGCTTATTAAACTAATTCCTTTACAGGAAATAGATTTTGAAGAATTGTATGCCGTGGCTTCTGATCCTTTGGTTTGGGAACAACATCCAAACAAACTGCGATACCAACGCGATGTTTTTCAAAATTATTTTGAAGGTGCCATTTTGTCTAAAGGTGCTTTTATAATTCGCGATGTAAAAACAAATGAAGTAATCGGCAGCAGTCGTTTTTATGATTATAACGAAAAAGAAAATTCGGTATTGATTGGCTATACCTTTATCGGACGGAAATTTTGGGGCAACGGCTACAACAAAGCTTTGAAAAAAATCATGCTCGATTATGCTTTCGCACATGTCAATAAAGTTTATTTTCATATTGGCGCGTTTAATCTTCGGTCACAAAAAGCTATTGAAAAAATCGGTGCTGTGAAAATTGACGAATTTGAAGTGGAATATTATGGTGAAGACGCGAAGTTGAATTTTGTTTACCTGATCAATAAAAACCAATGGTAGCCGTTTTTGATTTCATATTGGATTTCATCCGAGTTGACTTGATTATCGGTTTTGGCTGGTATTCCATTTTGTTTTTTATTTTACGATTATTCAAATACCAAAAAGAGTTTTTGGCTGAGTTTGATAAACAGGCATGCAAAACGCTTGCTTTTTTAGGATTAGCCTATGGCATTGTTTGGATAATTGCGGTATTGTTAACTTATTTTAACGTAATGAATGAAGAAGAAAAAGCACAATTTATCCGCAGGCTAACCGGTCCGTATTCTTTTGGCTATTGGTTTCAACCTTTGTTTTGGGTAATGTTAACCCAATCATTAAGAATTCGTTTCATTAGAAGACTTTTGATTTTCAGGCTATTAATTTGTATTTCTTTTATTCTAACTTTTGAAAGATTTGTCATAATGATAACTTCCCTTCACAGAGATTATCTTCCGAGCAGTTGGCGTATTTTCAGTTTGGATTTTGGAATCACTTGGTGGGTGTTCATACTTTCGTTAATAATTAAGACAATTGAATTTGCCATTATAGTATTCGCTTATAAATATGCCAAACAATGGCTATTAAATTTAAAAACTACTAAAAGTAACTAATGCAAAAAACCGCTTTCTCCATATACGACGCTTCCGCCGGTTCGGGCAAAACTTATACTTTGGTCAAAGAATACCTAAAGATTATTCTCTTGTCTAAAAAACCCGATGCCTATCGCAATATTTTAGCCATTACGTTTACCAACAAAGCAGTACACGAAATGAAAAGTCGGGTGGTCGAAAGTCTGTCAGAATTTGCCAAAGAAAATCCTTCCGATAAAGCATTGCAATTGATGCAAGACATTCAAAGGGAAACAGGATTATCATTGGCCACGATTACCGAAAAAGCCAAAAGCATCATCAAAAACCTGATTCACAATTATGCTTCGTTTGATATTTCTACCATTGACAAATTCACGCACAAAGTCATTCGCGCTTTTGCACACGATTTGAATTTGCCCATTACGTTTGAAGTGTCGTTGGATACCGAAAATTTATTGACCGAAGCCGTCGACGCCATCATAGCCGAAGCCGGAAACGATGAAACGTTAACCAACTTGTTGGTCGATTTCACCATGGAAAAAACCGATGACGACAAATCTTGGGACATTTCGCGCGAAATTATGGACACCGGAAAATTGATTTTAAACGAAAACAATCGGGAAGAAATCACGCATTTCCAAAACAAAACCATTACGGAGTTTATTGAAATCAAAAACAAACTGACGGAACTTTGTGATGAATTAGAAACGAAAACGGTTGAATCAGCAAGCGAAATATTATTGTTAATTCAAAACAAAGGCATTGATCTCAAATCGTTTTCAAGAGAAACTTTTCCAAATCATATAAAAAGCATTGTTGAAAAAAGATTCAATCCTATCAACAAGAGATATTATCAGTTTGAAGATATTTCTATCAACAAAACCGCTTCCGACAGAGCGATAATTGAAAATATCATTCCCGATTTACTCGAAATGTTGGCTTCGATTTATGCAACATTCGAGAAGAAAAATTTCTACGAAGCGTTTCTGAAAAACATTACACCGCTTTCTTTACTCAATACGGTTAGCAATGAATTGGGCAAAATCCAAAAAGAACAAAACATCCTTTCTATAGCTGAATTTAATAAACTGATTAACGAACAAATCCAAAACCAACCTGCGCCATTTATTTATGAGCGTTTGGGCGAAAAGTATAAAAACTTCTTTATCGATGAATTTCAAGACACTTCAGAAATGCAATGGCAGAATTTAATTCCGCTGATTGATAATGCCTTGTCGAGCGAAGATTTGAATGGTGAACAAGGTTCACTGATGATTGTAGGCGATCCAAAACAATCGATTTACCGTTGGCGCGGCGGAAAAGCCGAACAATTTATCGAATTAGTAAAAGGCAAAAATCCATTCGTGAATCCGGATTGGAAACCTTTTTCATTGGGAACCAATTACCGCAGTTACTCGGAAATTATTGATTTCAACAACAAACTCTTTGGCTTTTTATCGAATGAATTTGCGCATGCAGATTACAAAGATTTGTACCAAAACCACAGCCATCAAAAGTTCAATTCCAAAACTGGTGGTTATGTCAATATTTCTTTTGTACCAAAAATTGACAAAGAAACCTTTGACGATGAAGAAAATCTAGCCAAAAACGAATTGTATTTGCAAGCGACTTTAGCCACGATTGAAAAAGTCAAACAAAACGGTTTCCGCTACAAAGACATCGTTATCCTAACCCGAAAAAAAGCTCACGGAACTGAAGTTGCCAATTATTTAACCGAAAACGGCATTCCGATTTTGTCTTCAGAAAGTTTGTTGCTCGGTGCTTCGTCGGAAGTTCAAGGCGTGATTCACATTTTGCGCTATCTGAAAAACAGCAACGATTTGCAATCGAAGGCGAATTTTTTGTATTATTTGGCTTCGCAACAAGAGCAATTAGCGATTCACGATTTCATTGCCCAAGGTATGGAACAAAAATCGGAACCCGAATTTCAAAACTGGTTAACGACATTCAACATAGATTTTTCGTTTCAAAATATTCGAAAAAAATCATTGTACGAAGCCGCAGAAATTATCATTGCTAAAGTCATTCCGATGGCCAAGCGCAATGCTTACATCCAGTTTTTCCTGGATGAAGTTTTACAGCGAGATCTTAAAAATCAAGCCGGCATTTCGGATTTTCTTTCTTATTGGGACAACAATTCGGAGAAACTCAGTATTCCGTCGCCTGAAGGAAACGATGCCGTTCGGATTATGACGATTCACAAATCGAAAGGTTTAGAATTTCCGGTGGTGATTTTTCCTTTTGCCGAAGAAGATTACAGCAAAGGTCCGCGGGAAAAAATGTGGCTCAATGCCGATGAAGCCATTATCGGTTTGCCGAAAGCATTAGTCGACAAAAGTAGTAAAGTCGAAGGTTATGGCGAAGAAGCCACTTTGGTGTACCAACAAAAAAAACAGGAAGAATTGCTCGACAATATTAATGTTTTGTATGTGGCGCTAACGCGTGCTGAAGAGCAATTGTATATCATTTCGGGGATGCAAGGCAGAAGCAAAACTTCGGGCGAATATCCAAATAACATGGCGACGTTTTTTATCAAGTTTTTGGAAGACAAAGGTTTTGACGAAAGTAAATTTGAGTATTCATTTGGCGAAGCCAAAAAATTATCCGATACCAAAGACCTCATTGACGAAACCGAAACCATCCCTCAATTAGTAGCCACTTTGAACCCGAAAAACATCAAAATTGCCCAAAAAGAAAGTTTGATGTGGAACACGCAACAACAGAAAGCGATTGAATTCGGGAACATTTTACACGAAATTTTATCCTTCGTCAAAACCAAAGATGATATTGATTTGGCACTCACCAAAGCCATCGAAAACGGATTGATTATCGCATCGCAAAAAGAAGAAGTCGAACAAACCATTCAACAAGTCGTCAACCATTCTGATTTGCTATCCTTTTTCGCCATTGGCAACAAAATTCTAAACGAAAAAACCATCATTCAAAAAGAAGGCAACTTGGTCAAACCAGATAGAATGGTCATCAACACCAACCAAGAAATCTATTTGCTCGATTACAAAACCGGAGCGCACCAAACGAAATACACCTTGCAATTGGAAAATTATCAAAACGCAATCGAAAAAATGGGTTTTAAAGTGACTAAAAAAGCATTGGTTTATATTGGGGAAAGGTTGGAAATAGTAAATTTGTAAACTCTAAAAAAAGGCAAAAGGCAAAAGGCAAAAGGCAAAAGGCAAAAGGCAGAAAAAGAAACAACAAACAACAAACTAAATAACATGTACGGAAAAATTCAACAACACTTACAAAACGAACTAAATACCATTGAGCAAAACGGTATTTTCAAAAGAGAACGCATCATCACTTCGCCTCAAGGCGCGGAAATCACCGTAAACGGCAAAACAGTTTTAAACTTCTGTGCTAATAATTATTTGGGGTTGTCTTCGCATCCGGAAGTAATTCAGGCAGCGAAAGACGCTTTAGATTCTCACGGATTCGGTATGTCATCAGTACGTTTCATTTGCGGAACTCAGGATATTCACAAAACTTTAGAAAAAAAGATCGCCGATTTTTACGGAACGGAAGATACTATTTTATATGCAGCAGCTTTTGATGCCAATGGTGGTGTTTTCGAACCACTTTTAGGCGAAGAAGATTGCATTATTTCAGACAGTTTAAACCATGCTTCTATTATTGACGGTGTGCGATTGTGTAAAGCCGCGCGTTACCGTTATGAAAATTCCAATATGGAAGATTTGGAAACCCAATTGAAAAAAGCGGTTGAAGCCGGACATCGATTCAAGTTAATCGTAACCGATGGTGTTTTCTCTATGGACGGATTGGTGGCACCATTAGATAAAATCTGTGACTTAGCCGACAAATACGATGCATTAGTAATGGTTGACGAATGTCACGCAGCAGGTTTTATCGGTGCAACAGGAAAAGGAACTATGGAAGCCAAAGGCGTTATGGGCAGAGTTGACATCATCACCGGAACTTTAGGAAAAGCTTTAGGCGGCGCTATGGGCGGATATACTACGGCTAAAAAAGAAGTGATTGAAATATTACGTCAACGTTCAAGACCTTATTTGTTTTCAAACTCCTTAGCTCCGGCCATTATTGGTGCTTCTATCAAAGTTTTCGAACTATTAGAAAAAGACACCAAGTTGAGAGATCAATTAGAATGGAATACCAACTACTTCAAAGCAGGAATGAAAAAAGCAGGTTTGGATATCATTGATGGAGATTCAGCCATTGTTCCTGTGATGTTATATGATGCCAAATTGTCTCAAGTCATGGCAGATGAATTATTGAAAAAAGGAATCTACGTGATTGGATTCTTTTTTCCAGTGGTTCCAAGAGACAAAGCTAGAATCAGAGTACAATTATCAGCCGCACATACCAAAGAACATCTTGATCAGGCTATTAAAGCCTTTGAAGAAGTAGCCAAGATGTTAAATGTCATATAAAACGGTGTTAAATGTTGCGTAATTGTCATTGGAATTCCAAAATTTATCCAAAACATTACATAATTTCCACATTTTAACAATAAGATTTTGATATTATATTAATACGTATTACTTTTGCTTCATTATAATTATTATAATCTAATCAAATTAAGTATGAAACATCTTAACAAATTATTCGTTGCTATGCTAATGTTGGCTGGTTTCAGCTCTCAAGCTCAAGACAGCAACAACCCTTGGGCTATATCGTTTGGGGCTAACGCAGTAGATACAAGAGTAAGCGCTGCATCAAAATTAGAGGATCAGTTCTCTCAGTATTTTAATGCTAATGACAACTGGAACATTTTACCTTCAGTATCTTTTGTAAACGTATCTAAATACGTTGGCGGTAATTTCTCTTTCGGAATTACAGGTTCCCTTAACAAAATTAACAGGTATGTATTGCCAAGAGTTGGCGATGGACCATACGAAGTTGTAAATCCTGGCGATTTGAACTATTACGCTGTTGATGGTGTTATCAACTACAGTTTGATGAGTTTAATTGGATCTAAAAAAATTGACCCATCTATTCACGCTGGTGGAGGTTACACTTGGATTGGTGACGACATGAGTGCCGGTACTGTAAACGGAGGTTTAGGTTTAACTTATTGGTTTACTGAAAACATCGGTTTATCTGTTCGTTCTACTTACAAACATTCTTTCGAAGATTTACGTGAAGATATGCCAACGCACATGCAACATTTTGCAGGTCTTACTTTCAAATTTGGAGGTTCTGACAAAGATGGAGACGGAATTTATGATAAAGATGATGCTTGTCCAGAAGAAGCTGGTTTAAAACAATTCAATGGTTGTCCTGATACTGATGGTGACGGAATTGAAGACAGCAAAGATGCTTGTAAAGATATCGCTGGTCCGGTTGAATTCAATGGTTGTCCTGATACTGACGGTGACGGAATTGCTGATAATGTTGATGCTTGTCCAGAAGTGGCTGGTTTAAAAGCTTTCGGTGGTTGTCCTGATACTGACGGTGACGGAGTTCAAGACAAAGAGGACAAATGTAAAGACGTTAAAGGTCCTAAAGAAAATGGTGGTTGTCCTTGGCCAGATAGAGATGGTGACAATGTATTAGACAAAGATGACAGATGTCCTGATGTTAAAGGTACTGTTGCTAACAATGGTTGTCCTGAAGTTACTGAAGAAGCTATCAAAAGATTAAATGACTATGCTAAAACTATCTTATTTGATAGCGGTAAAGCTTCATTCCAACAACAAACTTACCCAGTATTACAAGCAATTGTAGCTATCTTGAAAGAGTATCCAAACTCTAACTTCTCAATCGAAGGTCACACTGATAGCGATGGTAAAGATGCTGCTAACCAAACACTTTCTGAAAACAGAGCTGCAGCCGTTAAAAATTATTTAATTGAAAACGGTATTGCTTCTTCAAGATTGTCTTCAGCTGGTTTCGGTGAGGCTAAACCAATCGATACTAACAAAACTAAAGCTGGTAAAGCTAACAACAGAAGAGTTGAAGTGAAATTAGTAAAATAATTTCTTCTCAAAATATTTCTAAAAAACGCTCCGAAATTCGGGGCGTTTTTTTATTTTTATAGAATGTCAAAGCCAACATTTCTTTACCAACTCACGCAAGAAATTCTGAAAACCCATTCCAACAATTTATTGGATTTGGTGGTAATTTTGCCCAACAAAAGAGCCAAAGTTTTTTTGCTTGCAGCACTAAAGGAATCAGTACCCAATAATGTCTTCGCTCCCGAAATCATCAGCATTGAAGATTTCATTCAAGATGTTGCAGGCATTCGCTCCATAGATAGTGTTGAACTGCTTTTCGAATTCTATGACGTCTATCTTTCTGTTACCGAAAAAGACAAACAAGAATCCTTCGAAACCTTTGCCAACTGGGCTAAAACACTATTACAAGATTTTAACGAAATTGACCGTTACCTACTTCAGCCCAACAAAGTTTTAAAGTATCTGGAAAACATCAAGGAAATTGAACATTGGGCTGTTGATATTGAAAAACGCACCGAACTCATTGAAAACTACTTAATCTTCTGGAAAAAACTTCCTGAATATTACCAATCTCTTTATGATTATTTGCTCAACAAAGGCATTGGCTATCAAGGTTTAATTTATCGAGAAGCCGTTGAAAATTTAAATCATTTTTCAGAAAACAACACCAACCAATTTATATTTGCAGGCTTTAATGCTTTGAACCAAGCCGAAGAAAAAATAATCCAACATTTATTGGCCTTAGACAAAGCCAAAATCTATTGGGATATTGACGAAACACTACTTTATGATTCTTTCCATGATGCGGGTTTGTTCCAAAGGAAATTTAAATCGGAATGGATTTACTACAAAACACATCCTTATGAGTGGATTGTAAACGATTTTACCGAAGCGAAAAACATTCACGTCATTGCGACTTCCAAATCTATCGGTCAAGCCAAAATTGCCGGAAGCATAATCGATAAATATATTAGAGAAAATGATTCAAATCTGCAAAACGTAGCCGTAGTTTTAGGAGAAGAAAATTTATTATTACCGATTTTGCATTCGTTACCAAATACCGTTAACGCCTTAAATGTCACGATGGGATTTTCGAGCAAAAACAATCCTGCGCAATTATTAATCGCCAAACTATTCAAACTGCATTCCAATGCTTTGTCAAGAAATCCGAGCAGTTATGTGATGTATTACAAAGATGTACTCGATATTTTGACGCATCCGTTGATTGAACCTTATGTCTATGCCGGCGAATTGGTCAACCGAATCAACAAAAACAATTACACTTTTATTACACATAAAAAACTCGAGGAATTATACCCTAATGACAATGCCTTATTCAAAATGTTGTTCCAAAAATGGGACACCAACTCGGTAGCGGTTTTAGAAAATCTATCTCAAATTTTACTCCAAATTAAAGCGAATCTGAGTTACGACAACGAAGAAGAGAAAATCACAAATGCCTTTGTCTATTCCGTATTCAAAGTAATTAACAAGATGATTTCTTATTTTGGCGAACACCAAAACATAGACGACATCAAAACATTACACGCCATTTACAAACAAGTGATTGAAGTTGCCGAAGTGTCTTTTGAAGGCGAACCATTAAACGGTTTGCAAATCATGGGCGTTTTGGAAAGTCGTGTGCTCGATTTTGAAACCGTAATCATCACCTCGGTCAACGAAGGCAAATTTCCGGCAGGAAAAAGCACCAATTCGTTTATTCCTTATGATGTGAAACGCGAATTAGGGTTGCCAACTTACAAAGAAAAAGACGCGATTTACACGTATCACTTTTACCATTTATTACAACGCGCCAAAAACATTTACCTGATTTACAATGCCGATAGCGATGGTTTTGATGCCGGCGAAAAAAGCCGTTTCATTACCCAATTGGAAGTCGAAAAACAACCCAATCACAACTTAACCTTTCAATATTTCAATCCCGATGTGCCCAATATTGCACACCAACCCATTATAGTTCCAAAAACAGAAAGTGTTATAACACGCTTGCGCGAAATTGCTACCAATGGTTTTTCGCCTTCGTCCTTAACGACCTATATCCGAAATCCGATTCAATTTTATTTTCAACGAGTGTTGCGTATTTCGGAAACCGATGAAGTCGAAGAGAATATCGCAGTGAATACTTTAGGAACCATTATTCACGGTGCTTTAGAAGCTTTGTACAAACCGTTTATCGGAAGAATTTTAACCAAAATCGATATCGAAAGTTGCTTCAAAAAGATAGATGACGAAGTGTTGACCCAATTCAAAGAAGTGTACAAAGAAGGCGAAATCAAAAAAGGCAGAAACTTGTTGGCTTTTGAAGTCGCAAAACGCAATGTGTTAAACTTTCTCAAACTCGAATTAGAAAATTTAGAAAAAGGTGATGAAGTGCAAATTATCGCTTTAGAAGAAACCTTTCAAAGAACTTTAGAAGACATGCGTTTGCCATTTCCGGTATTAATCAAAGGAAACGTGGACCGAATTGAAATCCGCAACGGCAAAATCAGAATCATTGATTATAAAACGGGGAAAGTCGAGCAAAAAAGCGTCACTTTAAAAGACTGGAAAGGCTTAACCGAAGATATCAAAAACGACAAGATCATTCAGATTTTGGCGTACGCTTTTATGTTTGAAGAACAAGCCAAAGGCAGAGAAATTGAAGCCGGAATCATTTCGTTTAAAAATTTAAAATCCGGATTTTTGCCTTTTAATTTCAAACAAGATAAAGAAGTAACCGAAGTCATTTCGCCTGAAATTATGGAAGCCTATTTAGAACAGATTGTAGTTTTGCTTCAGGAAATTTTTGATTTGGAGATACCTTTTGAGGAGAAAATAAATTGATTTGAACCGCAAAGGTCGCAAAGGCATTACGCCAAGAGCACTAAGGCGTTTATACCTTCTTCAAAAAACCCAACAACACTTTCATCAATGCCGCCTCGTTTTCAATGTGACTCATGTGTCCATCTGGAAAAGTGGTCAACTCGACTTTCGTTCCTTCAATTTGTTCCAAACTGTCTTCGTAGTGTAAAACACCATCTTTTTGACCTAAAACCAACTGCATCGGATAAGGCGCAAAATGTAAAATTACTTCACGGTCTTTTCGGATTTTCATGCCTTCTAATGCAGCAACAATACCTTGCAAAGGTGTTTTCAAAGCTTGTTCTTTTACCTTTTCGATTTCGTCGGCTAAGCGTTCGTGATTGTCTTCACTAAACAAATTGGCAATCGACATGCTCACAAAAGCACCATAATTCTGCTTAACACAAACGATTGCCCTATCGCGATTCAATTTGCGTTCGTCACTATCCGCACGAGAAGTTGAATTCAGCAAAAACAAACCTTTCATAAAATCGGGGTACAATTCGGCGAAAGCCAAAGCCACATAACCGCCCATAGAATGCCCAACGAGAACTACTTTCCGAACTTTAAGATGCATAAATAAGGCAAACAACATATCGGC